>DATJNU010000107.1:0-16628 GCA_035507775.1 Jatrophihabitans sp. | reverse complement strand
GCCAGCGGGTCGTGGCACGTCTTCGGCTACGACGAGATCAGCGACGTCTACGCCCGGCCGGCCGTCTTCTCCTCCGATCTCGGCTCGCTGATGCCGTCCCAGCCGGAGCTGGAGCTCTTCACCCGCGGCAACTTCCTGCGGATGGACCCGCCCCGGCACACCCAGCTGCGCCGGCTGGTCTCCAAGGCGTTCACGCCGCGGATGGTGGCCGGGCTGGAGCCGCGGATCGCCGAGGTGACCGCCGGCCTGCTCGACGCGATCGGCGACGGCGGCGAGCTGGACCTGGTCTCCGCACTCGCCTACCCGCTGCCGATCATCGTGATCGCCGAGCTGCTCGGCGTGCCGCCGGAGGACCGCGACCAGTTCCGCGAGTGGGGCGACACGATGCTGTCGGGCACGATGCGCCCGGACGAGGTCGTGGTCGACGACTCCACGCTGCAGTCCTACGCGCCCACCATGCGGGCGATGATGGACTACTTCACCGGCCAGGTGCGGGCGCGCCGGGCCAGGCCGGCCGACGACCTGATCAGCCAGCTGGTGGCCGCCGAGGTCGACGGCGAGCGGCTGGCCGACGAGGAGATCGCCGCGTTCGCGATCGTCCTGCTGGTGGCCGGGCACGTCACCACCACCGCGATCCTGGGCACCACGGTGCTGCTGCTCGACCAGCACCCGGCCGCCACCGCCGAGGTGCGGGCCAACCCGGCGGCGCTGCCCGGCGCCATCGAGGAGGCGCTGCGCTGCCGGCCGCCGTTCACCCGCAACCTGCGCCGCACCACCCAGCCGGTGGAGCTGGCGCCGGGGATGGAGATCCCCGCCGACACCGCGGTGTCGGTCTGGCTGGCGGCGGCCAACCGCGACCCGAAGCGGTTCACCGACCCGCAAGCGTTCGACCTCCACCGCGAGCCGAACGCGCACCTGACCTTCGGCCACGGCATCCACTTCTGCCTGGGCACGCCGCTGGCCCGGCTCGAATCGCGCATCGCCCTCGGGCAGCTGCTCGACCGGTACGCCACCATCGAGGTCGGCACCGACCCGGGCCCGGACTACTTCCCCAGCCCGTCGATGCTCTTCGGCGCCCGCCGGCTGCCGGTGCTGCTGCAGCGCTGAGGCGGTCGAGTCCGGTGCAGCGCTGAACCGCTCAGGCCCCGATCGCCCGCCGCCGCAGGCCGCTCGCCCCGGCCGCGGTCAGCAGCACCGCGATGGCGACCAGCGCCAGCAGCGGGGTGGCGGACGGGTCCACCCCCGGCACCCGCGGGATGTGGGTGAACGGCGAGACGTCCAGCAGCGCCTGGTCCCAGCCGAACGCGCTGCCGATCTGGCCGAGCAGCACGAACACCACCAGCGCGCCCCAGCCCGCCTGCACCGCGCGCGGGGCGAGCCCGAAGAGCGCGACCGCGATCGCGGCCAGGATCCAGACGGCCGGCAGCTGCACCAGCGCGCCGGCCAGCAGCCGCGGCACCTGGTGCCCCAGCGAGTGGGTGGCCGCGCCGTACACCACGCCGGTGGCCAGGCCGCCGACCGCGAGCACGACCGCCGGGCCCAGGACGGCGAAGGCCAGGTGGCCGCCCAGCCAGCCGAGCCGGGTCGCTTGGGTGGCCAGCAGCGGCTCGACCCGGCCGGCGGCCTCCTCCGCGGACGGCCGCAACGCCGCCTGCACCGCGTACGCGGCGGCCAGCAGGCCGAGGATGCTCATCGCGGTGGCCAGGTAGGCGTCGGTGAGGTCGCCGTGGCCGCCGAGGTTCCGGAACAGTTTCTTCAGCGAATCGCTGCCGTTCAGCTCCGCCGAGATGCCCTTGCCGGCGCCGCCGACCGTCGCCCCGACCACCGCGAAGCCGACGCTCCAGCCGAGCAGGGCCGGGCGCTGCAGCCGCCAGGCCAGGCCGAACGGGGACCGCAGCGACGGCGGCGCGGCGGCCGGGCCGAGCCGGGCGGGCCAGATGCCGGCGCCGAAGTCGCGGCGGGCCGACAGCAGGTAGCCGGCGCCGGCCAGCACCGCGGTGGCGGCCAGGAACGCGGCGAAGACCCACCAGCGGTCCCCGGCGAAGGCCAGCAGCCGCTCGACCCAGCCGACCGGCGAGAGCCAGCTCAGCCAGGGCGTGCTCGCCGAGGTGTCGCCCAGGGCCCGCAGCAGGAACGCCGCGCCCAGCACGGTGGCGGCGATGCCTCGGGCCGTCCGGGCGCTCTCGGTCAGCTGCGCGGCCACCGCGCCGACCCCGGCGAAGACCATGCCGACCGCAGCCAGCCCCAGCGACAGCGCCACCGAGCCGCCGGCGGGCAGCCGGTAGAAGAGCAGCAGCGCCAGGATGTAGGCCGCGGCGCCGAGGTTGCTGACCAGCGCGAGCACGAGCGCCGCGGTCAGCTGCGCGCGCTGGCCGACCCGGCCCGACAGCACCAGCTCGGCCCGGCCGCTCTCCTCCTCGCCCCGGGTGTGCCGGATGACCAGGAAGAGGCTGATCAGGCCCATCACCACGCCGCCGATGGCGGCCGACCGCCAGGCCACCAGGCCACCCAGCGTGTCGCCCCGGTGGACCGCCCCGTAGAGGAAGAGCTGGGCGTTGTTGGAGTCGATGCCGCGGGCGAAGTCGGCGCGTTCCTGCGCGGTCGAGTAGAGCCGCTTGAAACCGGAGACGTTGCTGGCCATCACCAGCGCCATCAGCAGGATCCCGGCCGGCAGCTTGACCCGGTCGCGGCGCACGTACAGCCGGAGCAGGTCGCGGGTGCCGGTGAGCGAGTTCATCGGATCGCCGGCGAGTCGGGCCGGTGGCTGTTCTCGTTCCGGACGGCGCTGTCATCCAGGCCGGCGCCGCCATCTCGCCCGGCACCTTCCCGCCCGGCATCTTCCCGATAGTGCCGCAGGAAGATCTCCTCCAGCGTGGGCGGCCGGCTGACCAGGCTGCGCACCCGCAGCTGGGTCAGGCAGGCCAGCGCCTCGTTCAGGTCGGCGTTGTCGACCGCGAAGCTGACGGTGTCGCCGTCCACCTTCAGGTCGTGCACGGGTGGCAGGCCGCGCAGGTCGCCGGCCGCGCCGTCGAGTTCGGCGGTGATCGAGGTGCGGGTGAGGTGACGCAGCTCGTCGAGGGTGCCGGTCTCGACCGTCCGGCCGTCCCGGATGATCGTCACCCGGTGGCACAGCGCCTCGACCTCGGCCAGGATGTGGCTCGACAGCAGCACCGTCCGGCCCCGGTCGCGCTCCTCGGCCACCACGCTCTGAAACACCGATTCCATCAGGGGATCCAGGCCCGAGGTCGGCTCGTCGAGCAGCAGCAGCTCGACGTCGGAGGCGAAGGCGGACACCAGCGCGACCTTCTGCCGGTTGCCCTTGGAGTACGCCCGGCCCTTCTTGCGCGGGTCGAGTTCGAAGCGCTCGATCAGCTCGTCCCGGCGTTTCGGATCCAGGCTGCCGCGCAGCCGGCCGAGCAGGTCGATGGCCTCCCCGCCGGAGAGGTTCGGCCAGAGCGTGACATCGCCCGGGACGTAGGCCAGCCGGGCGTGCAGGGCCGCGGCGTCCTGCCACGGGTCGCCGCCCAGCAGGCTCGCCTCACCGCCGTCGGCCCGCAGCAGGCCGAGCAGGATCCGGATGGTGGTCGACTTGCCCGCGCCGTTCGGGCCCAGGAAGCCGTGCACCTCGCCGGTCGAGACCGAGAGGTCCAGACCGCCGAGTGCCACGGTGGGCCCGAAGCGCTTGGTCAGCCCGGAGGCCGTGATGGCGCTGGTCATGCCCCGAAACTACCGACATTCCACGATCATGTGAAGTTTCCGGGCGAACGGTGCGTCGCCCGGTCGCGGCTACCCCTCCACGTGCGCACCACGCCCCGATGACTGCACCCGACCGCGCAGTAGATGTGCATGCACAGACCTTGAATTCAGCAGGCAATCAGTTCCGATTTGCTTCATTCGCCATGACAATAACGGAACGGCTTGAGCCTCCGGCGGAATGCGACATATGCTCCGATCCGATGTCAAACAGGGACGTCACGGACTGCCGGGTGGGCTGCGTGCCCGTCCCGACGGACCCGCCAGCCGACCGGTACCAGCCTCGCACCCGCCGCCCGGGTGGGATCACTGGCCGGGCGGCCGTCCTTGGGGTCGGCAGCCGGCTGGCAACGATGCCCGGCCGGTGCGCCGAGGAGCCTGGAAGAGATGGACACGGCCGGTGATCTCCACCGATCGCCGTCGGCAGCGGGGGAATCACATGTTGCTCGAACGTGATCGAGCGCTGGCGGGCCTGGACGAACTGCTGGCCGATACCGCGGCGGGACGGGGCGGGGCCGCGGTGATCGGCGGCGTCATCGGCAGTGGCAAGACAGCGCTGCTCGCCATGCTCATCGAATCTGCCCAGAACCAGGGCATGTTGGTGCTGCGAGCGGGTGGCGTCCGGGCTGAGCGCTCGGTGAAGCTGGGCCTGCTCAGCCAACTGCTGCACGACGCCCCGCTGCCGCCGGAGTCCGCCCGGCACCTGCACTCGCTGGTCGAGGCGGCGGCCGTCGCCCGGGACCGGAACGATCCGCTGGCCCCGCTGCCCAGCCGGCTGCTGCACGCCGTCAACGCACTGCTGCTCGAACTCGTCGCCCAGGGGCCGGTGCTGATCACGGTCGACGACGTGCACTGGGGCGATCCCGGATCGCTGCAGTGCCTGCTGCACCTGCTCCGCCGGGTGCGGTCGGCCCCGGTGCTGGTGGCCTTCGCCGAGTCCACGCACGCCGCGCAGGCCAACCCGCTCTTCCACATCGGCCTGCTGCGCGAGCCCCGCTGCCGCTGGCTGCACGCCGAACCGCTGTCGGCCGCCGCGGTCGGCGAGTTGACCGGGGCCCGCGAGCAGGGCGCCGAACTGCACCGGTTCAGCGGCGGAAACCCTTTGCTGCTCAGGGCACTCGTCGCCGACTGGGGCCGCGCGCCGTCCGGTGGGGTGCCACCCGAGATCGCGGAGACGTACGGCCAGGCGGTGCTGTCGTGCCTGTACCGGGCCCAGCCGGCGATGCGCTCGGTGGCGCGCGGGCTGGCCGTCTTCGGCGGCCCGGTGCCGGTGCCGTTGCTGGGCCGGTTGCTGCACGAGCCGGCCGGCCGGGTCACCGAGGCGCTGGACGAGCTGGCCGCGGCCGGGCTGCTGCACGACGGGTACTTCCGGCACCCGGCGGCGGCCCGGGCGGTGCTCGGCAACCTGTCCGAGGCCCGGGCCCGGGCGCTGCACCGGCGGGCCGCCGAGCTGCTCCACCAGGACGGCCGCCCGGCCCCGGCGGTGGCGAGGCACCTGCTCGCCGCGTACGACCCGGAGCCGTCCCGTCCGGATGGCTCGCAGTCAGGCAGCATGCAGCCGGCCTGGGCCCGGGACACCCTGTGTGACGCCGCCGAGGCCGCCCGGTCCGACGACGACCTGGAGCTGGCGGTGCGCTGCCTCGCCCTGGCCGCGGAGGGCTGCCCGGATCCCAGCCGGCTGGCCGAGATCACGCTGGCGCTGGCCGAGACGCAGTGGCGGCTCAACCCGGCCGCCGCCGCGTCCCACCTGCCGGAGCTGCATGCTGCCCTGCGATCCGGCGACCTGTCCGAACGGCACGCCAGCACCGTGGTGCGGATGCTGCTCTGGCACGGCCGGGTCGCCGACGCCGAGGACGTGCTGGCCGGTGCCGGGACCGATGCCGGCGCCGGCTGGCAGGCCGCACGGGCGTGGGCGCGGCTCACCGCACCGGGGCTGGTGCCGGCCGCGGGCCAACCCGGCCTGGACTCCCCCGCGCTCGGTGGCCTCGACCCGGCCGGTTTCGGGCCGGCCATCCTCAACACCGTGCTCGCCCGGGGCGGCGATGCTGCCACCTCGGCTGCCGCGGAACGGCTGCTGGCCGAGGCCGAGTTCGACGAGCGGTGCCTCGGCTCGCTGGAAGCCGGCCTCTACGCGCTGCTCTACGCCGACCAGCTGCAGTCGGCGGCCCGGTTCGGCAGCCGGCTGGCCGAGCTGGCCACCGGCCGCGACGCACCCGGCTGGCATGCCCGGCTGGCCGTCGTGCAGGCCGAGATCTCGCTCCGCCGCGGGGACCTGCCGGCCGCCGAGCGGCATGCCCGGCACGCCCTGGACCGGTTGCCCCGGCGGGCCTGGGGCGCGGTCGCCGGCGCGCCGCTGGCCGCCCTGCTGCTCGCGCTGACCGGCGCCGGGCGGCTGCGCGAGGCCGAGCAGGTGCTGGCCGAGCCGGTGCCCGAGTCGCTCTTCGAGACCCGTTTCGGCATCCTCTACAGCTACGCCCGCGGCCAGTTCAAGCTGGCCAGCGGCCGGCCGTGGGCGGCCATCCAGGAGTTCCGGGCGTGCGGGCGCCAGCTGCGGTCGTGGGACATCGACCTGCCCTCGTTCGTGCCCTGGCGCGGTGCGGCCGCGGTCGGTCACGTGCTGACCGACGACACCAAGGGCGCGCGCAAGCTCATCGAGGCCCAGCTGGCCCGGCCGGGCGCGACCGCCCCGCGCAGCTACGGCATCTCGATGCGCCAGCTCGCCGCCGCCAGCAGTGCCCGGGACCGGCCGCGGCTGCTGCGCGAGGCGATCGAGAACCTGCAGGCGGCCGGTGACCGGTTGGAGCTGGCCCACGCGCTGGCCGACCTGAGCCGCGCGCACGAGGCGCTCGGTGAGACCAAGCGGGCACAGGCGATGACGCACCAGGCGCTCAAGCTCGCCCGGGAGTGCCACGCCGACCCGCTGGCGCGGTCGCTGCAACGGCGGCAGGCCGAGCCGGTGCCCGCGCACGCGGTGCCGGAGATCCCCGACCCGGGTGTGCTCAGCGAGGCCGAGCGCCGGGTCGCCGAGCTCGCGTCGATGGGCTATACCAACCGCGAGGTCGCCGACTCGCTCTTCATCACGGTCAGCACGGTGGAGCAGCACCTCACCCGGATCTACCGCAAGCTCAACCTGAGCGGTCGCAGCGACCTGTCGATGACCGGCAGCCTGTGGGCCGGCAACTGGGTGTCCGCCGAGCGCCGGGAGAACGGCGCCTGACGCTACAGCGACAGCAGGCCGAGCGGGTTTCCGTCGCTGACGTAGGTGGAACCGTACACGGCTGCAACCCGGATCCAGCCCGGCGCGGTGTCCACGGCCGCCTGGCCGTCCGGCGGCAGGAAGCCCATCCGGACCAGCGCGCTCAGCGGCCCGAGCGGCACCTCGACCGTCCGGCTGTCCGAGCGGGCGGTGAGAACGATCGAATCGAGCAACGCCTCCTGCCCGGCGCGGGTCGTGGCGCTGGGAGCCAGCGCGGCACCGGACCGGACCACCTCGCGGACAGCGGCGTCCGGCACCACCTCGACCCGCTGCCAGCCGGCGCGCGGCGGCAGTCCGGTCAGCCAGCGGACGTCCTGCCGGGCCGGCTCCGGGCCGGTTCCGCCTTGCCAGGCAAGGAAATCCGCCGCCGAGCAGGTCAGGTCGAACGGTTCCGACGCGGCCATGATCGTCCGGCCGGCCAGCACCTCGTACGGCAACCGCACGAACCCGCTGACCGTCTGGCCGTGCGCACGCAGCCGGAGCAGCGTCCCGGCGTCGGCCGAGACGGCCCGTTCGGCCATCGGCGCGAAGTCGGCGAGCAATTCCCGCGAGAGGTTCACGAGGCCACCGGTGCCGGGTCGGTGTAGCCGAGCAGGATCGAGCGCTCCTCCTCGGTCAGCCGGCGCGGCCGGTTGGTGGTGAAGTCGAAGGTCACCAGCCGGGTGGCCGCGGTCGCCGCCAGCGTGTCGCCGTCGAACACCTCGTACCGCACGGTGAAACTGGCCGCCCGCACCTGGTCCACCCAGAGCTCCAGCCGCAGCGGCTCCGGGTGGTAGACCACCGGCTTGAGATAGGTGATCTCGTGGTGCGCGACGACCGTTCCCCGGGCGAACGTGGAGTCGTACCGGTCGAAGAACATCGACACGCGGGCCTGCTCCAGGTACGCCAGGTAGGCCGTGTTGTTCACATGCCCGTAGGCATCCATGTCGGACCAGCGCATCGCGCAGCGGGCAACGAACCGGGCCACCTGATCCCCTTCGACAGTCGGACGGAACTCAGTCGCGGGTGAGCTTGCGGTGGGTCACCGCGTGCGGCCGGGCCGCATCGGCGCCGAGCCGCTCCACCTTGTTCTTCTCGTAGGACTCGAAGTTGCCCTCGAACCAGAACCACTGGGCCGGGTTCTCGTCGCTGCCCTCCCACGCCAGGATGTGGGTGGCGACCCGGTCGAGGAACCACCGGTCGTGGCTGATCACCACGGCGCAGCCGGGGAACTCGAGCAGCGCGTTCTCCAGCGAGCTGAGCGTCTCGACGTCCAGGTCGTTGGTCGGCTCGTCGAGTAGCAGCAGGTTGCCGCCCTCCTTGAGCGTCAGCGCCAGGTTCAGCCGGTTGCGCTCACCACCGGAGAGCACGCCGGCCGGCTTCTGCTGGTCCGGGCCCTTGAAGCCGAACGCCGAGACATAGGCGCGCGAGGGCATCTCGACCTGGCCGACCTTGATGTGGTCGAGCCCGTCGGAGACCACCTGCCAGACGTTCTTGTTCGGGTCGATGCCGCCCCGGCCCTGGTCGACGTAGCTGATCTGCACCGTCTCGCCGACCCTGACCTCGCCGGAGTCCGGCTGCTCCAGGCCGACGATGGTCTTGAACAGGGTGGTCTTGCCGACCCCGTTCGGGCCGATGACGCCGACGATGCCACCGCGCGGCAGCGAGAACGACAGGTCCTTGACCAGCATCCGGCCGTCGAAGCCCTTGTCGAGGTGGCTGGCCTCGACCACCACGTTGCCCAGTCGCGGGCCCGGCGGGATCTGGATCTCCTCGAAGTCGAGCTTGCGGGTCTTCTCCGCCTCGGCGGCCATCTCCTCGTAGCGCTGCAGGCGGGCCTTGGACTTGGCCTGCCGGCCCTTGGCGTTCTGGCGCACCCAGTCGAGCTCGTCGCGCAGCCGCTTCTGCAGCTTCTGGTCCTTCTTGCCCTCGACGACCAGCCGGTCGGCCTTCTTCTCCAGGTAGGTGGAGTAGTTGCCCTCGTACGGGTGGGCGCGGCCGCGGTCCAGCTCCAGGATCCACTGGGCGACGTTGTCGAGGAAGTACCGGTCGTGGGTGACCGCCAGGATGGTGCCCGGGTACTTGGCCAGGTGCTGCTCCAGCCACTGCACGCTCTCGGCGTCGAGGTGGTTGGTGGGCTCGTCCAGCAGCAGCAGGTCCGGCTGCTCCAGCAGCAGCTTGCAGAGCGCGACCCGGCGCCGCTCGCCGCCGGAGAGGTGGGTCACCGGCTCGTCGCCGGGCGGGCAGCGCAGCGCGTCCATCGCCTGCTCGATGCGCGAGTCGAGCTCCCAGCCCTCGCCGTGCTCGATCTTCTCCATCAGGTCGCCCTGCTCGGCGAGCAGCGTGTCGAAGTCGGCGTCCGGGTCGCCCATCGCGGCCGAGACCTCCTCGAACCGGGCCAGCCAGCCACGCATCTCCGCGACCGCGTCCTCGACGTTCTCCCGGACCGTCTTGTCCTCGTCCAGCGGCGGCTCCTGCTGCAGCAGCCCGACGGTGGCGTCCGGGGCGAGCACCGCGTCACCGTTCGAGGCGGTGTCGAGGCCGGCCATGATCTTGAGGACGCTGGACTTGCCTGCGCCGTTCGGGCCGACGACGCCGATCTTCGCGCCGGGCAGGAACGCCAGCGTCACGTCGTCGAGGATGACCTTGTCGCCGTGCGCCTTGCGCACCTTGTGCATGGAGTAGATGTACTGCGCCACTGAAAGTCCTTCTGCAGGTTCTCGGATCGGCCGTTGACCCCAGTGTCCCAGACGCGCGCGGGCACCCGACGCGGCCGGGGCGGGATACACCGTAAGCGGGCCGGCCCACGGTCCCCGTGGGCCGGCCCGTCGGGTCGGCGGTGGCCGGCGCGGACTGCCCGCGCCGGCCACCCGTTCTAGTGGGTCAGGTCCAGCTGCCAGATGCCGCGGCCGTGGGTGGCCAGCACCACGGCGTCGCGGCCCGGCACCGTCCGGACGTTGTCGACGACCACGTTCGGCAGCTTCGACACCCGCGACCATCTCATCGGGTGCCGCTGGTCGGCCACGAACGCGCCGACGTCGGTGCCCAGCACCAGCGTGCCGTCCACGATCGCCAGCCCGTCGCCGGGCGCGTCTGGCAGGTTGCCGCTGATGTTGCGCCAGCTGCTGCCACCGTCCCGGGATTCGAACACGGTGCCCAGGCCGCCGCCCGGGATCCAGCGCCGCGAGTAGCCGTTGAAGATCGCGTAGACGTGCGCCGGGTCGGCCGGGTCGACGGTCAGGCCGCTGATGAACCGGTTGGGCAGCACCGGCGAGGCGATCCGGTGCCACGTGCCGCCGTAGTCGGTGTCGATGCCGCTGCGGAAGCTCGCCGACGGGTTGCCGCTGCTGTCCACCCAGGCGGCGTAGGTGGTGACGCCGCTGACCGCGAGCGCGGTGCCGACGTTGTAGCCACCGGCCGCGTCCAGGCCGAAGCTGTGCACCGGCACCCAGTCACAGGTGGTCGAGCACTGGGTGTTCCAGCCCTGGGTGGTGTCCCAGACCTCGTTGCCGGCCGCCACCCAGTGGTCGGTGTCGTGCACGTCGGCCTGGAACGGCGCGGTGAACCGGGCGGACGGGTCGCAGTCGGCCCCGGTGTAGTAGCCGCACAGCGGGCTGATGGTGGCGAAGGTGTGGCCGCCGTCGCTGGTCGAGTACATCGCCAGGTTGGTGTACTCGCCGACCGCCTGGTCGGCGTTGGCCGGGTTCACCAGCACCATGCCGCCGTCGCCGCCGGCCGGCTCGACGTTCTTGGCGTTCTTCGGGAACAGCGCCGAGGTGCCGTTGTCCTGCAGGCCACCCCAGTACGCCAGGCCCTTGCCGGACTTGCCCGTCGCGGCGTCGTAGTACTGCAGCGTCCGCAGGGTGTCGTTCAGGTCGGCCCAGCCGCCGTAGCCGACCTTGCCGGTCGGGCGGCTGTAGACGCCACCGTCGTTGCCGATGACGACCAGCCCGTTCGCCTGGGCCAGCGCGTGCTGGTCCGGGTGGGTGGCCGGCGGGCAGGAGGCGCCGCAGGCCAGCCCGTAGTTCCAGTACTGGCTGGCGGTGGTGAAGGTCGCGCCGCCGTCGTTGGTCTGGAAGACCTCCTCCAGGCTGACGTAGACCTTCATCGGGTTGCGCGGGTCGACCGAGAGCGCCTGGTTGTACCAGGACTGCACGCCCACGTGGTAACCCGGCAGGTCCTGCAGCGCCGAGCCGGACGCCCCGAGCGAGTCGGAGTCGGCGATCCTGGTGTACGGCCCGGTCGGATCGCCGTTCTTCGAGACGTAGACGCCCTGCAGGTTGGTGTCGTCGCCGGCGAGCAGCTTGCTCGGGGACTGGACGATCGCGTACAGCCGGCTGCCGTCGGCGGCGTAGCCGAACGTGGTGCGGCCGATGTCGGCCGGGTCGATGTCACCGGTCGGCGTGATCTTGCTGAACGAGCCGGCGCCGCCGCCGGTCGTCGAGAGGTAGAAGCCGTTGTAGCTGCTGCCGTTGCGCCAGCCGAGGGCGGCCAGCACGGTCCTGCCGTGGGTGCCCGGCTCGATCGCCACGTCGGTGATGAACGAGGTGTCGTACGGCGAGCCGGTCGGGTTCGGGTCCGGCTTGAGCACCAGCGACCAGGCACCGCCGCCGGTCCGGTCGGAGTGCCGGTAGAGGCCCTGGCTGGTCGCGGCGTAGACGTGGCCGTAGCCGTCGTCGCGCAGGTAGAAGCTGGTGCGGTCGACCAGCTCGCCACCACCCACCCGGCGGAACGTGGCGCCCCGGTCGGTGGAGCGGAACACCCCGACGCCGACGTAGGAATCGCTGCTGGTGTTGGCCTCGCCGGTGCCGACCCAGAGCGCGTGGTCGGGGGTGATCAGCAGCGCGCCGATCGACAGCGTCGGCTGGCCGTCCCAGATCGAGCGCCAGGTGCGGCCGGCGTCGGTGGACTTCCAGACGCCGCCGTCCGCGGTGCCGACGTAGTAGGTGCTGCCGTCGACGGCCAGCGCGGTCGCCCGGCCGGAGACATCGCGGAAGCCGGCGCCGGCGTTCGACCAGACCGGGTCGGTGTAGCCGGCCGGTTCGGCGTCCAGCGGCTGGCCGGTGACCTCGGTCAGCCGGCCGGACGCGAGCGGCAGCGCGGCGGCCTGCTGGCGCGCGGCCAGCAGCGCCTGGGCCGACACCGAGCCGGCCGGCGCGCTCCGCTCGCCGTTGTACTCCTCGGCCTGGTCGGCCACTTCGAGCGCATCGCCGACCTCGTGGGCGCCGATGCCGCTGTCCTGCGGCTGCAGCCGGCCGGCCGGGCTCGGGTGCGCCAGGGCGGCGGCGTGCTGCTGCGCCTGGATCCGGGCCACCCCGCGCAGCGGGTTGCTCGGCGCGCTCGCGGCGCCGGCCTGGGCCAGACAGGTTCCGGTCATGGCCGCGACGGCAGTGGCCAGTACGGCCGTCCGACGCAGGCTTGGTACGGGCATTTTCGACATGCCTCGGTCCCCCTCAGACTCCGTTACCGGAGGTTTCGGAGTCTGTCACCGTCCGTGGGCTTGCGTCCATACCTGTCTGCGTAGAGCCGTTATGCTGGCGCGCACCCAACAGCCATCCGTCTGGAGGTCCCGGCATGGACGGTGCACCGCTCTTCCGGCTGCGGTTCGCCCCGACCGGCGACCAGCTGGCCGCGGCCGTCGAGTGCGAGGCCGCGGTCTTCGGCAAGGCGTACGGCAACACCGCCGAGCAGCTGGCCGAGGAGTACGGGCCGTACGCGGAGACCTCGGTGTTCATCGGCATCTACGAGCCCGGCGGCGACGCGGTGGGCGCGGTGCGGCTGATCCGGCCGTCCGAGCGGGGACTGAAGACGCTGCACGACGTGGCCGGACCGCCCTGGTCGCTCGACGTGCCCCGGATGGCCCGGGCCGCCCGGCTGGACCTGACCCGCACCTGGGACTTCACCACCCTCGGCGCCCGGCGCGGCCTGCGGCGGTGGAGCTCGCTGATCTCGGCCGGCCTCTTCCACGGGCTGGTGCAGGCGGTGCGCGCCAACGACATCACCTCGGCGGTGATGATGATCGACGAGCGGGTCCGCGGCCTGCTCGCGCTCGCCGGCATGACCGGGCAGACCATGCCCGGCGCGCAACCGGCCGGCTACCTCGGCTCGGCCAGCACCACGCCGGTCTACGAGCACTGCCAGCAGGCCTTCGACCGGCAGCGGCTGACCAACCCGGACGGCTACCGGCTCTTCATGCAGGGCATCGGCCTGGACGGCATCGAGGTGCCGCCGCCGGCCGAGTTCCGGCTGCCGGCCGGGCAGGAGCAGCCACTGCCGGTCTGACCGGGCCGGCCCGTTGTCGTCGCTGGCGGTCGCGTTCGTGCTTGCCGGGTCAGGCGAAACGGCGTTCGGACAGCGACGTGCGGTCGCGCACCCAGGGCTCGACATCGGCGAACGGCATCGGCCGGGCCACGTGGTAGCCCTGCAGCACGTCGACCCCGAGCGCGATCAGGTCGGCGGCGGTCGCGGCGTTCTCGACTCCCTCGGCGACCGTGCGCAGGCCGAGCGCCTTGGCGAGCTGGAAGGTGGAGGCGACGATCATCCGGCTGCGCTGATCGGTCGTGATGGCCGCGACGAACGACCGGTCCACCTTCAGCTCCTGCACCGGCAGGTCCCGCAGGTAGGACAGCGAGGAGAAACCGGTGCCGTAGTCGTCGATGGCGATCTGCACCCGGTGTGCCCGCAGGTCCGCCAGCACCGCGCGGGCCCGCTCCGGCTCGGCGATGAAGGCGTCCTCGGTGACCTCGATGACCAGGCACTCCGGCGGCAGCTCGGCCTCGGCCATCGTCTCGTACAGCCGGGGCAGGAACGCGCCGCTCAGCAGCTCTGGCGGGGCACAGTTCAGCGAGACCCGGGGCTGCAGGCCGACCGCCCGCCAGCGCCGCAGGTCGGCGATCACCAGCTTGCTGACCGCCTCGGACAGCGCCAGCATCAGCCCCTCGCGGCGGGCGGCCGGCAGGAACGCGATCGGCGACAGCAGGCCCTGCTGCGGGTGCTGCCAGCGCACCAGCGCCTCCAGCCCGCACACCTGCAGGGTCGCCGCGTCCAGCTGGGGCTGGTAGTACATGACCAGCTGCCCGTCGGTGATCGCCCGGCGCAGTTCCTCGGCCAGCCGCAGCCGCTGCCGGGAGAAGTCGTCGGAGTGCGCGTCGTAGATCAGCGCCCCGGCCCGGGTCGCCTTCGCCTGGTACATCGCCACGTCCGCCCGGCGGAGCAGTTCGGTGCTCTCGGTGTCCTGCGGGGTTCGCACCGTGATGCCGATGGAGGCGGCGGTGCTCAGCTCGATGCCGTCGACCAGGGTCGGCTGCCGCACCACGTCGAGCACCAGGTTCGCGGTCTCCAGCAGCAGCAGGGTATCCGTGGTGTGCATGACGATCGCGTACTCGTCGCCGCCGAGCCGGCCGACCAGGATCGAGGACGGCAGCGCCTGCCGCATCCGGTGCGCGAGCAGCTGCAGCACCGAGTCGCCGGCCGCGTGGCCGAGCGTGTCGTTGACCTCCTTGAAGCCGTCCAGGTCGAGCAGCAGCAGGCCCAGTTCGGTGTCGGCGGCCATCGCCTGATCGAGCCAGGAGATCACCGAGCGCCGGTTCGGCAGCAGGGTCAGATCGTCCGTGCGGGACAGCGCGAACGCCTCCGCCGCACCGTTGGCCTCGCGCAGCGCGAGCACCATCCGGCCACCGGCCGCGACGAGCGTGAGCACCGCCGGGACGGTGAGGTAGGAGCCCAGCCCGGTGTGGTGGTGGTAGGCCAGCACGCCGGTCGCGATCGCCGCCGCCGTCATCATCAGGCCGGAACCGGGCCGGCGCGGCAGCGACCGTACGCGCTCGGTGCCACCGCCGCTGGCCGCCTCGGCCAGCAGCCCGAAACCGCCGGCCCAGGCCAGCCCGTCGAACACCGAGAACGTGTAGGTGCCGCTGGACAGGTGGGCGACGAAGCTGAGGTCGGCGAAGGCGAACAGCAGCAGGCCGAGGCACAGGGCCAGCGACTTCAGCCCGGCCGTCCGGACCCGCAGCATCACCTGGCCCACGACGAGCAGGGCCAGCGCGGTGTCGATCATCGGGTAGAGCAGCGCCAGCAGCAGCGGCACCCCGCGGTGGCCGACGGAGCTGCCGACCGGGGTGAACAGCAGCGCGCTGGCCAGGCAGGTGGTGCCGCCGCAGACCACCACGGCGTCCAGCCAGAGGCTGCCGGCCGACCGGTTCCAGTGCGCCTCGTCGAGGATCAGGTAGCCGGCGATGGCGAGATAGGACGCCAGGAACAGCCACTCCCCCGGGCTCGGGAACCGGGTCAGGTCCGGCTGGGCGGTGGCGTTGAGCACCACCGAACCGGCCGCCCAGAGCGCGATGCCGGTGGACAGCGCGACCAGCGCCGGACGGCGCCGCGGGCTGATCGTCGCGACCAGCACCAGCCGGGTCAGCACCAGCGGGAAGAACGCGCTGAGCGTGACGACGTGGGCCAGCTGCACCTCGTGGCCGGAGCCGCCGCCGATCGCCAGGTTCGCGAGGAAGCCGCCGAGCACCACGGTCCAGGTCGCGAGGCCGAGCCAGCGCACGGCACGCCCACGGCGTGGGGTGGCCAGCTCTCGTCGCGGCATCCGGTCCATCCCCGTCCCAGCGTTCAACCGTGCGGACACGTGCTTTCGGTTGTCCCATCGGCATGATCATCTTTGTCGTGAGCGGCCGATCCACCGCGTCCGGCACCGCAACCGCCGGTCCTCGGGCACTTTGCGGCAGTTGCGGCCGGTTGAGTCCGGTTGCGCCACGCCGGCCGGACGCGGTCGGCGGAACTGCCAGGACGTGGCAGCTCGGCGGTGGGACCGGCGCGGCCGGGTTGGGCCGGCGCGGTCGAGTTGGGCCGGCGCGGTCAGCGGGCCGGCGCGGTGGCGTCTTCGGCGCTCGCGTGTGCCTGCTCGCGAGCGGCCGCCGCACCGTCGACCCGCTCGACGGCCGGCCGGCTCGGATCGGGCTGGATCGGGTCGGGCCGCCTCGGGCCGGCCTGCCGCGGACCGCCCTGCTGCAAGCCGAGGTCCATCAGCCACTCGGTGGTGCGGTCGGCCGGCATCGGCACGGCGATGTGCCAGCCCTGCGCGCCGTCGCAGCCGAGCTGGCGCAGGGCGCTCCACTCCGCCTCCGTCTCGACCCCCTCGGCGATGGCCGGCATGCCGAGCGCGTGGGCGAGGTCGACGATGGCACGCACGATGCCCACCGTCGAGGCATCCTCGGACAGCCGCGAGACGAACGCCCGGTCGATCTTGATCTCGCTCACCGGCAGGGTCTGCAGCCGCAGCAGCGAGGAGTACCCGGTGCCGAAGTCGTCCAGGCTGAGCGTGACCCCGAGCGTTTCGAGGTCGAGCAGCATCTGGTTGAGCTCCTCGGTCTGCTGGGCGACCACCCGCTCGGTGATCTCCAGCTGCAGCATGCCGGTGGGCAGCGCGTAGTTGCGCAGGCCGTTGAGGACCAGGTCGGCGAGCTGGCCGCCGAGCAGGTCGGTGAGCGAGACGTTGACCGCGACCGGCACCGTGAGGCCGAGCTCGCGCCAGGCCGCCATCTGGGCCAGCGCCATGCTCACGACCCGGTCGGTGAGCAGGTGCATGATGCCGGAGCGTTCGGCCAGCGGGATGAACTCGTCGGGCGGGATGAAG
>DATJNU010000106.1:0-40680 GCA_035507775.1 Jatrophihabitans sp. | reverse complement strand
CGCGGCCGGGTCCGCGAGCTCGCCGCCGACCTGCCCCGGCCCGGCTGGGTGGTGGCCGCGGCCGAGCCGGTGACCGACCTCGACACCACAGCCGCCGACATGCTCATCGACCTGCACCGGTCACTCGCCGGCCGCGGGATCTCGCTGGTCTTCGCCGAGCTGAAGGATCCGGTGCGGCACAAGTTCGCCACCTACGCCCCGCCCGACAAGTTCGCCGCGGTGCGGTTCTTCCCCACCGTCGAGTCCGCGGTCAGCACGATCCAGCGGGAGTCGGGCGCGGCCTGGCACCGGCCGCCGGCTGACGCCCGCCAGTAGGAACCGTCAGCGGAACCGGTCGCGCAGCCGCGGATCGTCCAGGAACCAGGGACGTTGCGGGTCCATCGGGTGGCCGGCCGACTCGTCCGCCGCTGCCGCCTCCCGGGCGTCGGCCCGGACCCACCGGCGAAACAGCAGCACCAGGAACGGCAGGTCCACCAGTTCGGCCACCGACCAGAGCAGCGAGCCGGCGTTCTGCTGGTCGGCGAGCGAGAACGGCCGGGCAGCCGAATACCAGGTGCTCACCGGGTGGGTCGACAGCCGCATCACGATGCCGGGCACCGCGTCGAGCAACAGCTCCACCACGCCGACCGCGAGCGCCATGCCGACCGCGGCCGAGGTCATCCGGTCCACCGCCGGCAGCAGGGCCGCCGTGACGGCCAGGCCCACCGCGAGCAGCGCGGCCTGGACGGCGACGGCGGCCGGCCGGCTGCCGGCCGCCCAGCCCGGCACCGCACCGAAGAAGAACACACCCGCCGCCACCGGGACGATCGCCGCCGACAGGATCGGCCCGGACAGCAGCCCGCCGTGGTGCGGCAGGTACCTGCCGGCACGCACGCGGGGCAGGAACCGGCCAGCGACCTGCGCCGGATGCCCGAGCAGCAGTGGCACCGGGACCACCAGCAGCAGCGCCAGGCCCTGACCGACCCACCAGGCGTAGGAGCTGCCGGCGCGGCCCTCGACCGGGCCGGTGCAGGTCGCGAGGACGCCGGCCAGCCCGACGGCGAAGGAAAGCGCGTGGCCCCAGCGCCGCTGCTCGGCGGGCAGCGCTCGCAGGCCGGCCAGGTAGCCGGCGGCGACCAGGCAGCACGCCGCGATCACTGCTGCCTGGGCCACCGTTGCACGTTATCGCGCCGGCCGGCCCACCGGCTCCGGCCGGGAGCCCGGACCGGCCGATCCACAGCGCGGGCACATTCCGGCCAGCGGCAGCCGGCCGGTTCTGGGCGCGGGCGCACGCCAGTCAGCGGCCTCCGGCCGGTTCTGGTTCGGCGCAGCATCCCCCGGCCGAGCCGAAGGTCGGGCTGTCGGCGAGCACGGTGTAGATCTCCCAGCGTTCGGAGTCCGGGGCGTTCTCGACCCATACCTTGTCCTGTCGGGCGTAGCAGCAGGTCGTGTCGCGCTCGTCGAGGGTAGCCAGGCCGATCCCGGCCAGCCGCTGCCGCTCGGCATCGACGCTGCCGGGGTCGGCCACCTCGATGCCGAGGTGGTTGAGGCTGCCGCCCCGGCCGGCGCTCTCGACCAGGACGAGTTTCAGCGGTGGTTCGGCAATTGCGAAGTTCGCGTAACCCGGGCGCACCTTGGCCGGTTCGGTTCCGAACAGCGCCGAGTAGAAGGCGATCGAGCGGCCGAGGTCGTCGACGTTGAGGGCGAGCTGCAGGCGGGACATGCGAACCTCCAAGATATAGATGAACGTCGATGTTTGCCGGCCAGCTTGCCCGTCCGGATCGACGCCTGTCAATATCGACGCATGTCGAAGTCATTGCCGGTCCTCTCTCCGGTGGACACCGTCGCCTGCTGCTCACCGCTGGCCCGCGAACCGCTGACCCGCCAGCAGGCCGAACAGGTCGCGCCGCTGCTGAAGGCGATGGCCGACCCGGTCCGGCTGCGGCTGCTCTCGCTGATCGCCTCGCACGCCGGCGGTGAGGCCTGTGTCTGCGATCTGACCGACGCTTTCTCGCTGTCGCAGCCGACGATCAGCCATCACCTGAAGGTGCTGCACGAGGCGGGGCTGCTCGACCGGGAGAAGCGCGGCATCTGGGTCTACTACCGGGCGCGCACCGACGCCCTCAGCGGGCTCGCCGCGCTGATCGCGGTGCCATGACCGGCGCCTTCGGCCGGCGCGTGCTGGCGGAGCTGGTCGGCACCGCCTTCCTGACGATGGCGGTGATCGGGTCGGGAATCGCCGCCTCGCGGCTCTCTCCCGGTGACACCGGCCTGCAGCTGCTGGAGAACAGCGTGGTGACCGGTGCCGTGCTGGTCGCGTTGATCCTTGCGCTGCAACCGATCTCGGCGGCGTTCAATCCGGTCGTCACCCTGATCGAACGGAGCCTCGGCGCATTCGGCACCGGGGCCGCGGTCAGGCTGATCGCCGCCCAGTCGATCGGTGGGGCCCTGGGCGCGGTGCTCGCCAATCTCATGTTCGGCCTTCCGGCGGTCCGGCTCGCCAGCCAGCACCGGTCCGGCAGCGGTCTCTGGCTCGGCGAGGTGATCGCGACCGCCGGGCTGGTGCTGGTGATCTTCGGCTCGGCCCGCTCCGGCCGCAGCGACCGGGTCGCCTACACCGTCGGGGGCTACATCACCGCCGCCTACTGGTTCACCAGCTCGACCAGCTTTGCCAACCCGGCGGTGACCCTGGCGCGAACCCTGTCGGACACCTTCGCCGGCATCGCCCCGGCCTCGGCAGCCGTGTTCGTGCTCATGCAGCTGGTCGGCGGCGCCCTCGGCTGGCTGCTCGTCCGGCTGCTCTACCCGTCCGCCCTGCCCGCCCGCCAGGAGGTCCCCGCATCATGACCGGTGTGCCCACCGTGCTCTTCCTCTGCGTGCACAATGCCGGGCGGTCCCAGATGGCGGCCGGCTGGCTGGCCCGGCTGGCCGGTGACCGGGTCGAGGTGCGCTCGGCCGGTTCCACCCCGGCCGCGGCGGTCAACCCGGTCGCGGTGCAGGCGATGGCCGAGGTCGGCATCGACATCGCCGGTGCCCAGCCGAAGGTGCTCACCCCGGACGCCGTCCGCAGCTCCGACGTGGTCATCACCATGGGCTGCGGCGACACCTGTCCGGTCTTTCCCGGCAAGCGCTACGAGGACTGGGACCTGGACGATCCGGCGGGCCAGGACCTGGTGGTGGTGCGCCGGGTCCGCGACGAGATCCGGGCGCGGGTCGAGACGCTGGTGGCCGGCCTGCTCGGGTTCGGCGTCCGTCCGATGCGCGAGGAGGACGAGGCCGCGGTGCTGGCGATCTACCAGGCCGGCATCGAGGAGGGGGACGCGACCTTCGAGACGTCGGCCGGCGACTGGGCGGCGTTCCGGGGCAGCCGGCTGGCCGAGCACAGCCACGTGGCCGTCGCCGGCGACGGCACCGTGCTGGGCTGGGTGGCGGCGGCCCCGGTCTCCGGACGCTGCGTCTACTCCGGGGTGGTCGAGCACTCGGTCTACGTCGATCCCCCGGCACGCGGCCGGGGTGTCGGGGCGGCGCTGCTGACCGCGCTGATCGGCTCCACCGAGGCGGCCGGCGTCTGGACCATCCAGTCGGGGATCTTCCCGGAGAACGCGGCGAGCCTGGCGCTGCACGCCGGGGCCGGATTCCGCACGGTGGGCACCCGCGAACGGCTCGGCAAGCAGCACGGGCGCTGGCGGGATGTGGTCCTGATCGAGCGGCGCAGCCCGCGGATCGGCTGACCGGCCGTGGCCCGGTCGGCGGGCCGCGCGTCAGCGGTCGTCGGGGCGCGGGGTCTTGAGTACACCGAGCGCCAGGTCGGCGCGGGTCGGGGCACCGCCGGAACGGTCGCGCACCCGCCGCCACTCGGCGCCGGCCAGCAGCTCTCCGAGGATCGTTCCGACGATCTGCTTGGTCTGTTCCTCGGCCTCGTGCGGGGTCGGGAACGCCTCGATGGTGCGATAGGCCTCGAAGCTGCCAACCTTGACCACCCCGACGAATCCCCAGGCGTCGCTGGCCGCGTCGGACGCGATGGTGATGAACATCTCTGCCATGGGCGACTCCCCCCGGGGTCGCAGTCACAATACCTGTTCGATTGCGCACCGGAACCGTGGATTTCTACCGGGTTCCCGGTGGCGATCGGTTCACCGGACGGCGCTGAGTTCGGCGGTCGGCCAGCGGTCCGGGCGGCCGAGCCGCCGGATCGCGTCGCTGGCCAGCAGCGGCAGCAGGCTCGCCGCGACCAGCGCCGCTCCGACGAGGGTGGCGGGTGCGCCGCCGGCCGTCGCCACGAGCAGGCCGATCGCACCTGGGCGCACCCGGCCTGCACCAGCCGGATGGTGATGGACACCAGGGCGAAGGTCGTCGCGAAGTTGACCGCCCCGCCCCAGAGCATGGTCGCCCGGACGACCGGCTCTCGCCAGACGAAACGCAGCCCCTCGGCCAGGTCGGCGACCATCGGCTGCCCCGTCCGCGGCGGCCCCGTCCGCGGCGGCCCCGTCCGCGGCCGCGCCGGCAGCGGGGCGCGCAGCCGGGTGATCGCGAACGCGCAGCCCAGGTAGCTCAGCGTGTCGAGCAGGAACGGCAGGCCACGAGCGAGCCCATAGAGCGCACCGCCGGCCGGCGGGCCGACCAGGTCGACCGCATGCCGGCGGGCCTGCAGCCGGCTGAACGCGACCGGCAGCTCGTCCCTGGGGACGACGGTACGCACCGCGGCCGCGGCGGCCGGCCCGGCGAAGGCATCGGGTGACCCCGCTCAGCAGGCCGGCGCCGACCAGCTGGGCCAGGGCCAGCCGGTGCCGCAGGGTGGCCGCGGCCAGGCTGCCGAACAGCCCCACCCCGGCCAGGTTGGCCAGCAGCAGCACCCGATCGCGCCGCCACCGATCGATTAGCGCACCGGCCGGCAACCGGGCCAGCACGCCGCCGAGCAGCAGGGCGGTGGTGGCCAGGCCGGCCTGCGCCGCGGAACCGGTGATCGCGTATCCGATCAGTGGGAACACCAGCATGCTCATCGAGGTGCCCAGGCCGGAGACCGCCTGGCCCGTCCAGAGGATCGCGAAGTCCCGGTGCTGCCGCAGGCCGGTCAGCACGGCGGGAGGTCGCATGGTCGGGCCTCTCGATGGTCGGCGGGCGGTCGAGGATCGGTTGAACCTAGCCGACGGTGGCGACACTTCTCCGGCTTCGGGTAAAGCGCGGAAACTGTCGGCGGGCGGTGCGACGATCGGGTGCATGACGGAGAATCCAGAGGGTGTCCAACCGGTTGTCGCCTCGCCGGTGTGGCCGGTGCCGCGCACGGCGACCATCCCGCGCCAGGCCGACGAGCGCACCATGCTGCTGGCCTACCTGGACCACTACCGTGAGACGTTCGCGCTCAAGTGCGACGGGGTGCCGCCGGAATCGCTGGCCACCCGCAGCTGCCCACCGTCGACCATGAGCCTGCACGGCCTGGCCCGGCATCTGGCGGGCGTCGAGCGGTGGTGGTTCGCCACCAACTTCGCCGGCCTCGACCTGCCGATTCTGTACTACAGCGACGACGATCCCGACCAGGACTTCTCCTTCGCCGACGCCGATCCGGCCGCCGACCTGCAGGCTTGGCGGGACGAGTGCGATCGGTCGCGGGCCATCGTCGAGGGCGCGGCCAGCCTGGATCAGCTCGGCGCGGTCGAGCGTAACGGCAGCTACTCGCTGCGCTGGCTGCTGCTGCGGATGATCGCCGAGTACGCCCAGCACGACGGCCACGCCGACCTGTTGCGCGAGGGAATCGACGGTGCGACCGGCGCGTGAGGCAGTGCCTGTCGCAGGGTGCCGGTGAATTCAGCGGCAGGCTGCGGGCCGGAAGCAGCCGTCGACCAGCACCGGGACGGTCCGGGTGCCGTCCAGTTCCGCCGCGACGGCCACGTCGGCGCCGAAGCCGGCCGCGATCAGCTCCAGTCCGCTGGCGCACCCGGCCAGCTGCGAGCCCAGCGACGACGCGGCGGCCGCGTACCCGGCCGCTGCCGCCGTCGCCTCGGGCGAGCAGGCCAGCCCGCGCCCGGCCAGCGCCGCGATGATCGCCCCGGCGCCCCACAGATCCTCCGCCGCCGGGCGCAAGCTGCCGTCGGGCCACCGCTCCCCCGCCGCGATCACCGCGACCGACGCCGCCCGGTCGGCTGCCAGCTCGCCGGCCAGCCAGCCGGCGACGGCGCTGGCGTTGCGCAGGCAGCCCGCGACGACCCGGCCGCCGCGGCCGGTCACCGCGAAGCTGATGCTCGAACCGTTCGGCGACGGCAGCAGCAGCCGCCCGGCAGGAGTGCGGGCTGCCGGTGCCAGGGACGCCGCGTACTCGCGCAGGGCCGCCGGCGACAGGCTCGGCGCCCCTTCCCGGCGGCCGCGGGCGAGCGTGGCCCCGAGCGCGTCGGCCCGGGCCGTGGCGCGACCGTCACGCCAGGGAAAGGGAAACACCTCGATGCCGCCGTCGGCGGCAACCGACACCGCGGTGCTGAACGACAGCACGTCCACCACCACGACGAGGTCACCGGGGCCGGCCACCACCTCGGCGCCGGTGCGTCCCCAGTCGAAGCGCACCCGCGCGGCGGCCTGGCCGAAGATCGGTTGCATGCCGCCATCCTGCTGCCCGCCCGGACCCGGCGCCTACTAACCTCGCCGCCATGACCTCTGAACAGTTCGTCGGAATCGCGAACGCGGCCATCGAAGCCTTCTGCGCGGAGTACCCGGACGAGGCGACGGTGCTCGGCAACCATGCCTACGACGACCGGCTCAGCTACCCCACCCCGGCCGCGGCCAGCCGGCGGCGCACCGAGTTGACCCAGCTGATCGAGCGCCTCGACGGCCTGGGCGGCCTCGACACCGCGGCCACGGTCGACCGGGAGATCCTTCGCACCCAGGCCCGGTCGGAGCTGCTCAGCCTGGGCGAGCTGGACGAGCCCGGCTGGGACGCGCTGCGCCACAACCCCGGCAACGCGCTGTACTCGCTGATCGCCCAGGACTTCGCGCCGTTGCCGGACCGGCTCGCCAGCCTGGGCGGCCGGCTGCGCTCCATTCCGGACTACCTCGCCGCCGCCCGCGAGCGGCTCACCGACCCGTCGGCGATCCACGTGGAGACCGCGATCGGGCAGCTGGGCGGCACCCACGCCCTGATCACCGAGGAGATCCCGCCGCTGGCCGAGCAGGCGGGGGCATGGACGCAGCTGGCCGACGTGGCCGAACGAGCGGCCGGCGCGGTGCGCGACTACCAGGACTGGCTGCGCGAGCAGCTGCCCGGCGCACGCCGCTCCCCCCGCCTCGGCGAGGAGCGGTACGCCCGCAAGCTGACCCTGACCCTGGCCACGCCGTGGCAGCCGGCCGAGCTGCTGGCCCAGGCCTACCGCGACCTGGAACGGGTCGAGGCCGAGCTGGCCGAGCTGGTCGGCGCGGGCGGGGACGTCGCCCGGACCGCCATCGCCGCCGAGTTCGACCGGCTGGCCGCCGACGTGCCGACCAGCGCGAACATCCTCGACCGGTGCCGGGACGCGCTGGCCGAGACCACCCGGTTCGTCGAGCAGCACGAGCTGCTGACGCTGCTGCACGACCCGGTCGAGGTGCAGGAGATGCCCGAGATCGACCGCGGCATCGCGGTCGCCTACTGCCAGGGCGTCGGGCCGCTGGAGACGGCGCCGCTGACGACCCGGTTCGCGGTGTCGCCGACCCCGGCGGACTGGCCGGAGCAGCGGGTGCGCTCGTTCTACCGCGAGTACAACAACCACATGCTGCACAACCTGACCGTGCACGAGGCGATGCCGGGCCACGTCGAGCAGCTCTCGCACGCCCGCCGCTACTCCGGAGACACGCCGGTCCGGGCGGTGTTCGGCAGTGGCTCGTTCATCGAGGGCTGGGCGGTCTACGCGGAGGAGCTGATGGCCGCGCACGGCTACCGCGGCGACGTCTCGGCCGAGGCGGCCCGCGCCGTGCGGATGCAGCAGCTGAAGATGCAGCTGCGCATGGTCATCAACACCATCCTCGACGTCTCCTTCCACACCCAGGAGCTGGACGAGGCGGCGGCGATGGCACTGATGACCGGCCGGGGTTACCAGGAGGAGGGCGAGGCGGCCGGCAAGTGGCGCCGGGTGCAGCTCACCTCGGCCCAGCTGGCCACCTACTACGTCGGCTACCTGGAGGTGCGCGGCCTGGTCGCCGACCTGCGCGCCGCCCACCCGGGCTGGACGGAACGGCAGCTGCACGACACGGTGCTGGGCCTCGGCTCGCCGCCGGTCAAGCACCTGCGCACGCTGCTCGGCCTGCCGCCCGCCGGCTGAGCCGGTCGTGGCAGCACCCGGGCCGATCGGCTATGCCCACCGCGGCTACGCACCGGATGGCGCCGAGAACACCCTCGCCGCGTTCCAGGCTGCGGTCGAGCTCGGCTTCACCCACCTCGAGACCGACGCCCGGGTCACCCGGGACGGCGTCGCGGTGGCGTTCCACGACCCGATGCTGGACCGCATCACCAACTCCACCGGCCTGCTGCGCCAGCTCGACTGGCACCGGGTGCGGCAGGCCAGGGTGCTCGGCCGGCACCCGATCCCGGTGCTGGCCGACGTGCTGGGCGGCTTCCCGGACGCGGCCTTCAACGTCGACGTCAAGAGCGACGCGGCGATCGGCCCGACCCTGGACGCGCTGCGCCACACCAACTCCTGGCACCGGGTGCGGCTGGCGGCCTTCTCGCACCGGCGGCTGATGGCACTGCGCCGCGCCGCCGGGCCGGCGGTGGCGAGTTCGCTCTCACCGGTGGAGGTGGCAGCGCTCAAGCTCGGCCGGCTGCGGCCGCCGGACCTGGGCACCGAGCGGCTGCCCGGCGCGGCGCAGGTGCCACTCGGCGTCGCGGCGGTGCCGCTGATCTCGGCGCGGTTCGTGGAGAATGCGCACCGGCTCGGCCTGCAGGTGCACGCCTGGACGATCAACACCCGAGCGGAGATGGGCAGGCTGTTCGATGTGGGGGTCGACGCGATCATGAGCGACCGGGCCGAGCTGTTGCGCGAGGTGCTGCGCGAGCGTGGCGCGTGGCCGGGCTGACCGGCCGGCCCGAACCGGCGCGCCGGGCCGGGACCGGACCCGCGCGACGGGCCGGACGCCGGGCGGGTGCGGGCCGGCTGACCGAACGGCCGCCCGACTCGCGGCAGCAGGCCGCCCGGCGCGGCTGGTACCTCTACGGCTGGGCCAGCCACGTCTTCCCGACCATCGTGATCACGGTGTTCATGGGCCGGTACCTGACCTCGGTGGCCGAGCACGCGGTCGGCACCCACGGCCGGGTGCACGTCCTCGGCCTGCCGATCGCGCCGGGCAGCCTGTTCGTCTACCTGGTCTCGTTCGGCACCGCCCTGCTGGTGCTGGCCATGCCGGTGGTCGGCGCGATCGCGGACCGGACGGGTGCCAAGCGCGAGATCCTGCTCGGCTTCGGCTGGCTGGCCGCCGCCTGCTGCGTGGCGATGATCGCGGTCGGCGGCGGTGACTGGCAGCTGGGCTCGGTGCTGTTCCTCATCGCCTACCTCGGCTACTCGTGCGCGACGGTGGTCAACTACGCGCTGCTGATCGACGTCTCCGACGCCGGCGAGCGAGACCGGGTGTCGTCGTTCGGCTGGGCGTTCGCCTACGTCGGCGGTGGCCTGCTGCTGGCGGCCGACTTCGTGCTGAGTCTGTTCCTGGACGACAAGGCCTGGCTGGCCCGGATCGCGCTGTGCTCGGCCGGCCTGTGGTGGGCGGTGTTCAACGTGCTGCCCTGGCGGTTGCTGCGCAGCCTGCCCCGCCCGCAGACCCGGCCGGTGACCGGCTCGGTGCTGGCGGCGGGCTTCGGGCAGCTGCGCCGGACGTTCGCCGAGCTCGCCGGCCTCCGGGTGACGCTGGCCTTCCTGGTGGCGTTCCTGATCTACAACGACGGCATCCAGACGGTGACCACGGTCGCGGCGCAGTACGGTGACAAGCAGCTCGGCCTGTCCGACAGCGTGCTGCTGTCGGCCATCCTGCTCGTGCAGTTCGTCGCGTTCGCCGGCGCTCTGTGGCTGGGCCGGCTGGCCGGCCGGTACGGCGCCCGGCAGGTGCTGATCGGCTCGCTGCTGGTGTGGGTGGCGCTGGTGGTCGCGGCCTACTTCCTCACCGCCGGCTCGGCGCTGCAGTTCTACCTGCTGGCGATGGCCATCGCGCTGGTGCTCGGCGGCAGCCAGGCGCTGTCACGATCGCTGTTCTCCCGGCTGATCCCGGCCGGCCGGGAGGCGGAGTACTTCGGCCTGTACGAGATCAGCGACTCGGGCACCTCCTGGGTCGGCCCGCTGCTGTTCGGCCTGACCTACCAGCTGACCGGCTCCTACCGGAACGCGCTCGGCTCGCTGGTGGTGTTCTTCGTGCTCGGATTGGCCCTGCTGGTGCGGGTGCCGCTGCGCGCCGGCATCAGCCAGGTCGGCAATGCGCTGCCCGCCCGGGTGTGAGAAGCCGAGCCGACGACGGGCTGAGCGGCCAACGGGAGGAGCCGCCAGCGGGAGGAGCGGCCAGCGGGAGGAGCCGCCCGGACGGCCCTCGCCACCGGCGGCCGGCCGGCCGGTACGCTCGCCTGTCGTGCCGCAGAACTCACGGAACCCCGAACCGACCAGTGGCGGCGCGCTCGCCGCGATCCCGGCCGCGGGCAGCCGGCGCGCGCTGCCGATGCCCTCGCACCTGGCCTTCTTCTACGGCCCGATGGACTGCGGCAAGTCCACCCTGGCGCTGCAGATCGACCACAACCACTCCCGGCAGGGTCGCCACGGCCTGATGCTGACCCGCTACGACCGCTCCGGCGGCGCCACCGTGACCACCCGGGTCGGGCTGAGCCACGATGCCATCGAGGTGACCGACGACCTCGACCTGCGCAAGCTCGTGCTGCGGCACCTCGCCCAGGGCGAGCGGATCGACTACCTGATCGTGGACGAGGCCGGCTTCCTCAACCCCGAGCATGTCGACCAGCTGGCCGAGCTGGTCGACGACTACCACGTCGACGTGTACTGCTTCGGCCTGCTCACCGACTTCCGCAGCCTGCTGCTGCCCGGGGCGAAGCGGCTGATCGAGCTGGCCGACCGGATCGCCCCGGTGCAGGTCGAGGTGCTGTGCTGGTGCGGCCGGCTCGGCCAGCAGAACGCGCGGGTGGTCGACGGCGAGGTGGTGCGCGAGGGCGACACCGTGGTCGTCGCCGACACCGCCGCGATCGACGCGGGCGAGGTGCGCTACCAGGTGCTGTGCCGGGAGCACTACCGCACCGGCCGGCTGGGCAGCCGTCCGGTCGGCGAACAGCTCACCATCGGCTGACCCGCGGGCCCGGCCCGGCGCCGGATACCGTGAGAAATCCCTCTCATCCGGTGCCCCGCAACCGTATGATCCGGCGCCGAAGTGGCAAAGCATATCCCGTGGGCGCGTACCCTGGAGGCCCGGGGAATCATCTCGCGTTGCCACTCGTTGGCCGCATGGTTACCCAGACGTGGGGAGTGATATGACATGGCCGATCGTGTTCTTCGGGGCAGCCGCCTCGGCGCAATCAGTTACGAGACCGAGTACGCCGCCGAGCCGGCGCCGCGCCAGCTGGTGAAGTTCCGCTGCGAACGCGACCACGAGTTCAGCGTCCCGTTCGCGCACGACGCCGAGCTGCCGTCGACCTGGGAGTGCCGGCTGGACGGCACCCCGGCCAAGGCGGTGGACCTGCCGGAGCCCGAGCCGAAGAAGGTGAAGGCCCCCCGGACGCACTGGGACATGCTGATCGAGCGGCGCACCATCGCCGACCTGGAGGAAGTGCTGGCCGAGCGGCTGGACGTGCTGCGGGCCCGGCGCGGCGGCGGTTCCGGCAAGAACCCGAAGACAGCCTGACCAGCAGGGCACACCGGCGCGACGACGAGCGGCCGGCGTTCGATCCGATCGAACGCCGGCCGCTCTCGTACGTGTCGAACCGTCAGCCGCGGGTGACCAGCCGGCGGAGCTGCCCGGCCCGGTGCGAGACCCCCCACTCGGTGACCTTGAGGAGCGCCTCGCGCACCACGTCCCTGCTCATCTTCGACTCGCCCCGTTCCCGGTCGGCGAAGCTGATCGGCACCTCGGTCACCCGGAAGCCGGCCTGCACCGCCCGCCAGGCCAGGTCGATCTGGAAGCAGTAGCCCTGCGAGGCGATCGAGGTCAGGTCGATGGCCTGCAGCACCTCGCGGCGGTACGCCCGGTACCCGCCGGTCGCGTCGTGCAGCTCGATCCCCAGCGCCAGCCGGGTGTAGAGGTTCGCGCCGCGGGACAGCGCCTCGCGCGACTTCGGCCAGTTCATCACCTCGCCGCCGGGCACCCACCGCGAGCCCAGCACCAGGTCGGCGTGCCGCAGGCCGGCCAGCAGCCGGGGCAGCTGTTCGGGAGCGTGCGAGCCGTCGGCGTCCATCTCGACCAGCACGTCGTAGCCGGCGTCCAGGCCCAGGCGGAACCCGGCCACATACGCGGTGCCCAGGCCGGCCTTGCCGGTGCGGTGCAGCACCTCGATCCGGCCGTCCTCGGCGGCCAGCTTGTCGGCCACGTCGCCGGTGCCGTCCGGGCTGCCGTCGTCGACCACCAGGGCGTGCGCGGCCGGGACCGCAGCGAACAGCCGGTCCAGGATGACCGGCAGGTTCTCCGCCTCGTTGTAGGTGGGAATGATGACCAGCACCCGCTGCTCGGCGCCTGCCTGCGTACCGGGTTGGCTCACCCGCGCCCCTCTCCCGTCACCCCGACCGGTTCCACGGCGGGTGTTCCGTCATTTCCGTCCTGCTCGCCTGCCGGCACCGCGCGCCGGCGCAGGCGGGCACCGCTGAGCATGCCCAGCAGGCCGACCGCGACCAACAACCACTCAGCGCCCGCTCCGGTGCTGGTGGCAAGCGTAGTCCGGGTCGAGAGCGGGACCCGCCGCAGCAGCGTAGCGGCGGTGAACAGCGGCCCGGACTCGGCCAGCACCCGGCCGCTCGGATCGATGATCGCCGACTTGCCGCTGGTCGCCACCTGCACCACGGTGCGGGCGTGCTCCACCGCGCGCAGCTTGGTCATCGCCAGCTGCTGGTAGGTCTCGGCGCTGTGGCCGAACGTGGCGTTGTTGGTCTGCACCACCAGCAGCTGTGCCCCGGCCCGGACGGAGGAGTTCACCAGCCCGTCGTAGGCCACCTCGAAGCAGATCACGTCGCCGAGCGGCACCGGGGTCTGGGTGATCAGGCCGTTGCCGTGCCCGGCCACCATGTCGTACCGGACCAGGTCCACCTTGCTGCTGATCGCGCGCGCCAGCGAGCGCAGCGGGATGTACTCGCCGAACGGCACCGGGTGCCGCTTGACGTAGCGCTGCCCGGGCCCCGGCCGCGCGGCGGTGGACGGTTCCCAGACGATGCCGGCGTTGGTCACGTGGGTCGGGCCGGGGCCGTCCAGCAGCGCGCCGACCAGGATCGGCACCCCGATCGCGTCCGTGGCCTGCTGGATCACCGCGGCCGCGTCCGGGTTGTCGGTGGGGTCGATGTCCGAGGCGTTCTCCGGCCACAGCACCAGGTCCGGCCGCGGCACCGTGCCCGCCCTGACCTGCGCGGCGAGCTTCAGCGTCTGACTGACGTGGTTGTCGAGCACCTGGCGGCGGCGGGCGTTGAACTCCAGCCCCCGGTCGGGCACGTCGCCCTGGATCGCGGCCACGGTCAGCGTCCGGTCGTGGCCGGTGCCCGGCCGCAGCGGCCAGGCCAGGCCGGCGCCGAGCAGCACCACCAGCACGGCCGCGACCGGCGCGGCGGTGCGACGCACCAGCCCGCGCTGCTGCACCAGCCCCGCGAGCAGCGCGCCGGACAGGGCCACCGCGAACGTGACCAGCGGGGCGCCGCCGAGCGCGGCGAACCAGCGCAGCGGCGACTCGGACTGGCTGAACGCCCAGCGCCCCCACGGGAAGCCGCCGAACGGCAGCCGGTCGCGCACCGCCTCCTCGGCGACCCACAGCGCGCCGACCGCGACCGGCGACCAGCGCAGGCGCTGCACCAGGGGCATCGCCGCGGCCATCGCGGCGGTGTACCAGGTCTGGGAGAACACCAGGATCAGCCACGGCGCCGAGCCGACGAACGTCGACGTCCAGTGCAGCATCGGTCCGAACAGCCCGGCGCCGAAGGCGAGGCCGAGCCACGCGGCGTCCCGGCTGCGCCGGCCGCGGGTGAGCAGGCAGAGGCCCGCCACCGACACCATCGCCAGGGGCCAGAGACCGAGCGGCGGGAAGGCCAGCTCGCCGACCACCCCGCTGGCCACGGCCAGCGCGAGCGGGCCGGCCAGCGACCGGGGCGGCAGTAGCGCGCGCAGCCTCACCGCAGCTCGCCGGAGTCGTAGAGCTGGACGCCTCGCCGGACCGTGCGCAGGCAGCGCGGCAGCTCGGCCGCCGGGGCCAGGTCGGGCAGGCCCGGCACGCCGGAGCGCTCGTCGGTGCTCCACTGCGCGAGCCGGCCGTCCGGGGCGTCCACGGCCAGGTCGCCGGCCTCGTACACCGCATAGCTGGCCGGATGCCCCGGGGCCAGCACGCCATGGCCGTCGGCGTCGGCGCCGACCGCCCGCCAGCCGCCCCGGCCGTAGGCGGTGAGTGCGGCCCGCGGGGTGATGGCGTGCTCGGCGAAGCGCGGGCTCGCCGCGGCCCGCACCCCCTGCCACGGCCCGATCGGGGTGACCGGAGCGTCCGAGCCGAAGGCCAGCGGGACGCCGGCCCCGGCCAGCGCCGCGAGCGGGTTCAGCCGGGCGGCCCGGCCGGCGCCGAGGCGCTGGGCGTACATGCCGTCCGGCCCGCCCCAGGCGGCGTCGAAGGCGGGCTGCATCGAGGCGGTGAGCCCCAGCTCGGCGAAGGCGGCCGGGTCGGTGAGCAGCTCGGCGTGCTCCACCCGGTGCCCGGCGGTGCGCACCCGCGGGTCGCGTTCGGCGGCCAGCCGCATCGCCGCGATCACCTGGTCGGTGGCTGCGTCCCCGATCGCATGGAAGCCGGCCTGCAGCCCCGCCGCCGTGCAGGCCAGGATGTGCTCGGCCAGCTCGGCGGTCTCGTACCGCAGGTAGCCATGGGTGTCGGCATCGGCGTACGCACTGCTCATGCAGGCAGTGTGCGAGCCGATGGAGCCGTCGAGGAAGAGATCGCCACCGGCCCCGACCGCGCCCAGCTCGCGGGCCCGGGCGATGCCGTGCAGCTCGCCCCAGTACGCGTACACCGCGGGCAGCTCGGGGGTGACGAGGGCGAGCAGGGCGCGCAGGTCGTCCTCGCTGGAGATCTCCGGGCCGGCCATCTCGTGCACCGCGACCACGCCGAGGCTCGCGGCGTGGGTGAGCGCGGCCAGCTGCAGCTCCCGCCGCTGCGCGGCGGTGATCGACGACAGCGCCAGCTCGCGGGCGGCGTGGTGGGCCTCGGTCACCAGGTGCCCGTCCGGCCGGTAGCCGGCCAGTCCGGGCAGGCCGGGGACGGCGGCCATCAGGGCGGAGGAGACGACGGCGGAGTGCGCGTCGGTGCGGGCCAGGTAGACCACGCCGCCGAAGCTTGCCCGGTCGAGTTCGGCGGCGGTGGGCGGCCGGCCCTCGGGCCAGGTGGTCTCGTCCCAACCGGAGCCGATCAGCGGCCGGCCACCGGTGCGCCGGGCGTGCTCGGCGACCGTGGCCAGCGCCTCGGCCAGGCTGGCCGCGCCGGCCAGGTCCAGGCCGGTCAGCGCCAGCCCGGTGGCGGTGGTGTGCACGTGCGCGTCGACGAAGCCGGGCACCACCAGCGCGCCGCCGAGGTCGACCACCTCGTCCGACGCCAGCGCGCCGGCGCTGGCGTCGTCACCCACCCAGGCGACCAGGCCGTCCTCGACCAGCATCGCCGATGCCTGCCGGGCGAAGGGCGTGTAGACGCGACCGTTGGTCAGCAGGCTTGCCACAGGTCGAGAGTCTGCCAGCCGATGCTGAGTGCGACGGCATGCCCACCGGTCTGGCTCCGGCGGGACCGGTTGGAATACGGTGCTGTAAAGATTTTCAGGAGGGTGAGAGATGGCCGCCAGTATCGAGGACGTCGCCAAGCTGGCCGGCGTCTCGATTGCCACCGTGTCCCGCTCGCTGCGCGGGCTGCCGGACGTGGCCACCGCGACCCGGGACCGGGTGCTGGCGGCCGCCCAGGAACTCGACTACGTCGCCTCCCCGTTCGCGGCCCGGCTGGCCAGCGGCCGCTCCTCCACCCTCGGCGTGGTCATGCCGTTCGTCAACCGCTGGTTCTTCTCCGAGGTGCTGGGCTCGGTCGAGTCGGTGCTGAGCAACGCCAACTACGACCTGCTGCTGCACAATCTGGGCGACAGTGAGGGCCGGGCCCGGTTCTTCACGAACCTCCCGGTGCGCAAGCGGGTGGACGCGGTGCTGGTGGTCAGCCTGGCGCTGACCGAGGACGAGGTGGCCGCGCTGAAGACCCTCGACCTGCCGGTCGGCGTGCTCGGCGTGAAGCACCCGGGTATGTTCTCGGTGCGGATCGACGACGTGGTGGCCGCGACCTCCGCGGTCGAGCACCTGCTCTCGCTCGGGCACCGGCGGATCGCGCTGATCGGCGGCGACACCGACGACCCGATGCGGTTCACCCCGCCGCACCACCGCGGCACCGGTTACCGGGAGGCGCTGCGCGGAGCCGGCATCGAGCCCGATCCGGCGCTGCAGGTGCTCGGCTACTTCACCGTGGCCGGCGGCGAGGCGGCCATGACCCGGCTGCTGGACGGACCGCAGCCGCCGACCGCGGTCTTCGCCGAATCGGACGAGATGGCCTACGGCGCGATCAAGGCGATCCGCCGGCGCGGGCTGCGGGTGCCCGAGGACGTCGCGGTGATCGGCTTCGACGACCACGCCACCGCCGAGCTGATGGACCTGACCACCGTCCGGCAACCGGTCGCGGAGCAGGGCGCGGTGCTCGCCCAGGAACTGCTCGACTCGCTGTCCGGGGCGGCTGGCGAGCCGTCCGACCTGGTGCTCGACACCGAGCTGGTGGTGCGTGGCTCGACGGTGGCCGGGGCCAGCGTGTACGCCCAGCCCGGCTGACCTGCCTCGCGACCTCTCAGCCCTGCGCGGCGGCCAGCTCCGCGGCGGTGGGCGGGTTCGCCCCGGCCCGGGCGACGGTGAGCGCGGCGACCAGGACCGCGCGTTCGACGGCCGGCCGCAGCTGCTCCCCGGTCGGACGCCCGCCGTCGGCGACCAGGCCGGACTCCTTGAGCGCGTGAATCAGCCCGGCCATGAACGCGTCGCCGGCGCCGACCGTGTCGGCCACCTCGACCGCGCGGCCGGGCACCGTGACCGGCCGGTCGTCCGCGCCGATCGCCTGCGCGCCCCGGCCGCCGTCGGTCACTACCACGGCAGCCGGCCCGAGCGAGCGCCAGTGGCGCAGCGTGCTCGGCACGTCGCGGTCCGGGTAGAGCCAGGCCAGGTCCTCCGCGGACGCCTTCACCACGGTGGACAGCGCGACCAGTCGTTCGATGCGGGCCACCGCGGCGTCCCGGTCACCGAGCAGGGCGGGACGGATGTTCGGGTCGTAGCTGATCACGGTGCGCTCCGGCAGCCCGGCCAGCCAGGCCTCGACGACCGACGCGCCCGGGTCGAGCCAAGAGGCCAGCGAGCCGGTGTGCACCCAGCCGAGGCCGGCCGGCACCCGGGCGAGTTCGGCCGCCGTCCACTGCCAGTCCGCGGTGCCGGTCCGGTAGAAGTCGTAGGCGGCGTTCCGGTCGGCGTCCAGGCTGACCACCGCCACCGTCGAGGCCTCCGGGGCTGCGATTGCCAGCGACAGGTCGACCGAGTTTCGTTCGGCGTGCGCGCGCAGTTGCCGGCCGAAGGCGTCGCCGGACAGGCGCGCCAGCAGCTGGCTGTGCTGGCCGAGCCGGGCCAGGCCGACCGCCACGTTGAACGGGCTGCCACCCGGATGGGCGCGGTAGGTGTCGGTCCCGTCCGGGTCGGAGCCCGAGTGGACGAGGTCGATCAGGGCTTCGCCGAGGACGCACACCATGACGTGCACGGTATCGCCGAATGCGGTGGTCGCTATGTTGTGCCGGTGAAGCGAGTGATGCTGCTGGACTCGGCCAGCCTGTACTTCCGCGCGTTCTATGGCGTGCCCGAGACGGTGACCGCGCCGGACGGCATGCCGGTGAACGCGGTGCGCGGCTTCTGCGACATGGTGTCGAGCCTGATAACCCGCTTCTCCCCCACCGACCTGGTGGCCTGCCTGGACAATGACTGGCGGCCGGCCTGGCGGGTGCAGTTGTTGCCGTCGTACAAGGCCCATCGGGTGGCGGTGCCGGCCCCGGCCGGCACGCCGGATATCGAGGAGGTGCCCGACCTGCTGGAGCCGCAGGTGCCGGTGCTGCTCAAGGTGCTCGAATCGGCCGGGCTGTGCGCGGTCGGCGCGGACGGCTTCGAGGCGGACGACGTGATCGCCACGCTGGCCGCCCGGTACGCCGAGGCCGGCGAGCAGGTGGACGTGGTCTCCGGTGACCGGGATCTGATCGACCTGGCGCGGGAGAACGTGCGGGTGATCTACACCGGCCGGGGCATGTCGAAGCTGGTCGAGTTCACCCCCGACGAGGTGCAGCGGCAGTACGGCATCCCGGCTGGCAACTATGCCGACTACGCGATCCTGCGCGGTGACCCGTCGGACGGGCTGCCCGGCGTGGCCGGGATCGGGGAGAAGACGGCGTCGCTGGTGGTCGGCAAGTTCGGCACCATCGAGCGGATCCTCGAGCTTGCGCAGTCCGGCGACGACGCGATGAGCGGTTCGGTGCGCTCGAAGATCCTCAAGGCCGTCGACTACCTGGCAGTCGCGCCGGCGGTGGTGCGGGGCCGGACCGACGTTTCGATTCCGCCTTTGGAAACCGCCATTCCGGCAACGCCTGCCGACCCGGAGATGTTGGCCGCGGTGGCCTCGCACTTCGGCGTGGAGTCCGCGGCGGAGCGGTTGACCAAGGCGCTGGCCTCGGTGCGCGCCTAGCTCGTCGGCGTGTCGGTGTGCCGGACGGGGTGTTGCTCTCTGCGCGTCAGCGGTTGGACCGCTGACGCGCAGAACGCAAACCAGGTATCTCGGGGTGCGGCGTTGCTGAGCGAACGGTGTTTTCGGACCAGCAGCGTCGTGCTGGATGTAGCTCGCTCAGCGACCCGCCTGGGTCACGTCGGCACATGGATACTCTGCGTCAGCGATTTTCGACGCTCCCCAGGTCTACGTCGGCAGAGGCACTAGGCCGCGCTCTGAACGCCCCGGTGAGTAGCTCTGGGTGGTGGACCCCGTTGCGTCGGAGTCGCTGGCCGGGGTCCTGCCAGGCTGGTGGTTTCCAGTGCGGGCGGCCGTCGATCATCAGCGTCGACCAACCCTGCCTGGGCGCCTCGTTGTTGTGGTATCCGCAGGCGCTGGCGAGCCGCTTTCCCCTGCCGTGAGCGACGATGCCGAGTTCCTGGTCGAGCACGACTGGGATCACGCTCGCGTCAGCGGCCAGTCGCAGCTTCGCGGATCGAGAGGGTGCCGCCGTGGTGGGTGGTGGCCTGGCCGAGCCGGCGTTCCAGGTCAGCCAGGTCGACAGTGACGATCAGCTGCCTGGGCAGCCCGGCCTGCTGCGGCAGGTTCCCAGTGTCGAGCAGCATGTGGCCGGCCTGCCACACCGCGGCACACGCCGGGGTGAGCAGTCCCTCGATGCGTATCAGGTCATCCGGCCCGGGCCGCAGAGTGAGACCACGCAGGGCGGACTGGGTGCGTTCGGCCGGAGCGGCACCGTCTGGATCGAGGTGGGCCAGGATGCGCTGGCCGAGCTGCTTCGACGAGCGCGGGTCGTACTCAGCCGCCAACTCGACCAGAGTGGATTCGACATCCGCGGCATGCTCGCCCCGCATGGGCGGAGGCAACGTCTCGATCACCTCGGCGACCACGTCCGCATGCTCAGCGCGAGGTAGCCCGCTAGACCTGCTGCGCGATCACCCCCCGCCGGATGGCGGTCACAGCGGCCGCGGCGGTGGTGCGGGTGGCCGAGGCGATGGCGTCGGCCCGGGCGAGCTGCTCCAGCAGGTCGAGCAGTTGCCGCATCCATCGCACGAAGTCGCCGGCCGGCAGTTCCGGCCCGTGCTCGGAGACTGAGTTCAGCACCCGGTCGAGGGAATCCCCCTTTGCCCAGCGATACGCAGCCCAGACGAAACCGAGATCCGGCTCGCGCGTGGTGGGCAGGCCGCCGTCAGCCTCGGCCTCGCTGACCTCGCCCCAGAGCCGCACCGTCGCGGTGAGCGCGTCCCGTACCCGGCCGGCCGGCAGTTTCGGGGCGACCGTCTCGTCCCGGCGAGCCTCGTACACCATGGCTGAGCAGACAGCCGCGAGCTCGGCCGGGTCCAGCCCGGACCAGTGCCCGGCCCGCAGGCACTCGGCGATCAACAGGTCCGACTCCGACCAGATGCGCGACAGCTGCCGCCCGGCCGCGGTGATGCCGTCGGAGGCGTCGAGATAGCCGCGCGAGACCAGCAGCGTGCAGATCCGGTCGAAGGTGCGCGACAGCGAGTGGGTGCGTCCCTCGGCCTTGCGCTGCAGCGTGGCGTTCTCCTTGCTCAGCCGCACGAATCGCTCGCCCCAGCGGGCATGCTCCTCGCGGTCGGCGCAGCCGTGGCACGGGTGCGCGCGCAGCCGCGCTCGCAGGTCGGCCAGCTCCGGGTCGTCCGCGGCCAGGCTGCGGGCCCGCCGGCCGCGCGGTTCGGACGGCAGGTGCAGGTTGCGCAGCGACGAGGCCAGGTCGCGGCGGGCCCCGGGGTTGCGATGGTTGAAGTGCTTCGACACCCGCACCCGGCCCAGCACCTCGACGGTCCGGTTGAAATCGAGCAGGGTGACCGGCCCGGCCCAGCGGTCCTCGGTGAGCACCAGCGGCCGGGGATCCGCGATCGGCGAGACGCCGGGATCCAGCACGACGGCGAGCCCGGCGCGCCGGCCGGTCTGCACCCGGATCACGTCGCCGACCGAGAGTGCCTCCAACGACTGGGCGATCTCGGCCCGGCGCTCGGAATTACCGCGCTTGGCAAGGGATTTCTCCCGTTCGGAGAGCTGGTCGCGCAGCTGCTGGTACTCGCCGAAGTCGCCGAGATGGCAGTGCATGCGCGCCTGCACGTCGGCGATTGCCTTGTCGTTGCGGGTGATCTGGCGCTTCAGCCCGACCACCGACCGGTCCGCCTGGAACTGCGCGAACGAGGACTCCAGCAACTCGCGGGCGGTGGCCCGGCCGACCTGGGAGACCAGGTTGACCGCCATGTTGTACGACGGCCGGAACGACGACCGCAGCGGATAGGTGCGGGTCGAGGCGAGGCCGGCCACCCGTGCCGGATCGACGTCGGGACTCCAGAGCACCACCGCGTGCCCCTCGATGTCGATGCCGCGCCGGCCGGCCCGCCCGGTCAGCTGGGTGTACTCCCCCGGCGTCAGGTCGGTGTGGGCCTCGCCGTTGAACTTGACCAGCCGCTCCAGCAGCACCGTCCGGGCCGGCATGTTGATGCCGAGGGCCAGCGTCTCGGTGGCGAACACCGCGCGGACGAGGCCCCGGACGAACAGCTCCTCGACGACCTCCTTGAACACCGGGATCAGGCCGGCGTGGTGGGCGGCGATGCCGCGCTGCAGCCCGTCCAGGAAGTCCCAGTAGCCGAGCACGTCCAGGTCGTCGACGGACAGGCTGGCGGTGCGCTCCTCGACGATCCGGCGGATCTCCTCGCGCTCGTCGTCGTCGGTCAGCCGCAGGTTGGCGGCCACGCACTGCCGGACCGCGGCGTCGCAGCCGGCCCGGCTGAAGATGAAGGTGATCGCCGGCAGCAGGCCCTCGCGGTCGAGCCGGCCGATCACGTCCGGCCGGTGCGGCGGGCGCCAGCGCGGCCCGCCGTACCGGCCGCGGCCCCGGGAGGGCTCGGCCAGCCGCATCCGGTCCCGGACGTGGGTGAGCAGGTCGCGGTTGACGGTCACCTCGTGCTCGTCGGCGGCGAACAGGTCGAACATGCGGTGCCCGACCAGCATGTGCTGCCAGAGCGGCACCGGCCGCTCCTCGTGCACGATCACCCGGGTGTCGCCGCGGACCTCCACCAGCCAGTCGCCGAACTCCTCGGCGTTCGACACGGTGGCCGACAGCGACACCAGCCGCACCGAGGCCTGCAGGTGGATGATGACCTCTTCCCAGACCGCGCCGCGGAACCGGTCGCCGAGGTAGTGCACCTCGTCCATCACGACGTAGCCGAGGCCGGTCAGCGCGTCGCTGCCGACGTAGAGCATGTTGCGCAGCACCTCGGTGGTCATCACCACGATGTCGGCGTGCGGGTTGATCGCGTTGTCGCCGGTCAGCAGGCCGATCCGGTACGGGCCGTAGCGGGCGATCAGATCGTTGTACTTCTGGTTCGACAGCGCCTTGATCGGCGTGGTGTAGAAGCACTTCTGCCCGAGGGCCAGGGCCAGGTGGATCGCGAACTCCCCGACCACCGTCTTGCCGGCGCCGGTCGGGGCGCAGACCAGCACGCCGTAGCCGTCCTCCAGCGCCTCGCAGGCGCGCAGCTGGAAGTCGTCGAGCTCGAAGCTGTACTCGACGCGGAACCCGGTCAGCGTCGGGAAGTTCGCCCGCTGGCGGGACTGCGCATACCGTTCCGCGGGCGTTGCCATGCCTTCAGGGTACGGGGGCCGGACCCGCTGCCGTGCGGCGTGGCGGCCCGGGCACCGGCGGCCGATCAGCCCGGCAGCACCAGCTCGACGCCGAGCCAGCGTGCCAGGTCGGCCAGCTCGCGATGCACCTTCGCGGTCAGGGTCTTCGAGAACGGCACGTCCTGGTGGATCGCCTCGACCCGGAGCACGCCCTGTCTGAGCTCGGTGGTCGCGTCCACCTTGCCGACCAGCCGGTCGCCGGACAGGATCGGCAGCGCCCAGTAGCCCCAGCGGCGCTTGGCGGCCGGCTTGTACATCTCCAGCTGGTAGTCGAACTCGAACAGCTCGGCCATCCGCTGCCGGTCGAAGATCAGCCGGTCCAGCGGCGACAGGATCGCCACCCGGCCGGTGAATTCCCCGCCCAGATAGGCCGGATCGACCCGCCACTCGCCCCGGACGCCCTCGACCACGGCGCGCTCGCCGGCCACGTCCACCCCGTTCGGCTCGTTCGGGCTGACCGGACCCCTCGCCCGGGCGATGCCGAGCGCCCGCAACCGCCGCTCACCGCGCAGCCGCAGCGCCTGCCGGAGCGGCACCGGCTCGTCGTCGGGGTAGATCCGCGAGGCCAGGTCCCACAGCCGGTCGCGGCCCCGGCGGCCGGCCACCGCCACCTCGCCGCGCAGCGCCAGCAGCTCGAGCATCATGGCCACGTTGCGGTTGTTGTTCCAGCCCGACGAGCGCCACGGCACCGTGCAGGTGTCGCGCAGCTGGCGCTGGGCGAGCGGGCCGTCCCGGCGCAGCTCGTCGAGCAGGTCGCGCCGGAAGGCGTCGTTGGCCCGCACCCAGTCGTCCTGGCCCGCCTGCCACTCCGCCACCTCGCCGGCTCCGGGCCACCCGGCCATCTCGGCGCGGTAGAGCACCAGGTCCTCGGCCGGCCGGAGCAGGCCCTGCAGGTCGATCAGCTCCAGCGCGTCCACCGCGTCGGTGACCGCGTCCCGCGGCAGCGCCGAGCCGAGCCGGCTCCAGGCCACCAGGTCGGCGTTGCGGGCGACGGCGGCGGTCAGGTCGTGCTGCAGCAGGGTCAGGTGCCGGACCGTCTCGATCAGCCCGGCCGGCCGGGCGCCGGCAAGCAGTTGGGCGCGCACCGCGATCCGGCGGGCGTCGGCGCGCGACAGTTCGATCATGCGGCGAAGGGTAGCGGCACCCACCGGCGGGGCTACCGGTCACCGGCGATACCGGGCCGACCCACAGGGGATTGTCACCCGGCGCTGGCAGACTGGGGCCCGTGGTAAGTCCGGTGGAATCGCTGGCGGCGACGCCCGGCGATCCCGCCATGTTCGAACGCTCGCTGCTGCGCCGGGTCCTGGCCGAGGTCCGATGGTCGTTCCAGTGGCCGTGCAACTGGCTGCTCGGCGTGTTCTGCAACCTCGGGCTGTCCCTGCTCTGGCTGGTCTGGGTGCCGCTGCGCGGCGGCAGCCACCGGGACTGGGTGATCCTGGTCGGCACCTACTTCGCGGTGTTCGTGCTGGCCGACGTCACCACCACCAACGTGCTCGGGCTGGACGCGCCCCGGGTCCGGGCCAGCCTGGCCGGCGGGGTCAGCCTGCGCCGGGTGCTGCTCACCAAGAACTACGCGCTGCTGGTGATCGTCGGCCTGCCCACCCTGATGCTCACCGTGGTGCTGACCATGCGCAGCGAGCTGCCGCACCGGCTGGTGCTCACCATGCCCGGCGTGGCGCTGCCGATCCTGGCCTGGCTGGGCGTCGGCAACACCGTGTCGGTGGCGATGCCGGTCGCGGTGCGGTCGCTGCGCACCCGGTGGGCCGAACGCCGGGACCCGCGCCGGACGCTGCCCTGGCTGGCGCACCTGGCCATCCCGTACCTGCTGCTCTACGCGGTCGACCCGGTCGGCGACACGCCGCCGTTCCTGGTCCGGCTGCTGCCCCGGCCCTGGCGGACCGAGGAGTTGCGTGGCACCGTGCTGCTGCTGACCGGCCTGCTCATCTGGGGCGCCGGCACCTGGCTGGCCCTGCGACTGGCCGACCGGCACGGCCTGCGGATGCGCTGAGCCCCGGCGCTCAGCTCAGCCCGAGTGGCTGGGCGCCGACCGGCACCAGCACCGGCAGGGCTCCCGGCACGCACCGGGTGCGCAGCGGCAGCGGGCCCACCCGCTCGCCGTCGGCGTAGGCGATCACCCCGGCGCCGTCGAGGCACACCTCCTTGGCCCGGTACCGGGTCACCGCCGGGTGCCCGAGGTGCCCGGCCCGCGGCAAGGTGGGCGCCAGCGCGGCCAGCGTCCGCCGGGTGACCGGGCCGACCACGGTCACGTCGAACATGCCGTCGTCCATCTTGGCGTCCGGGGTCATCAGCTTGCCGCCGCCGTACTGCGGGCCGTTGCCGACCGCGACCAGGGTGACCTGCAGGTCCAGGTCGGTGCCGTCGTCGAGCAGCAGGTGGATACCGCGCGGGCGCAACCGGAGCAGCTCCAGCGCGATCGCCAGGTCGTACCGGCGTGGCCCGGCCGGCCACCGCATCCGGTTGGCGCGCTCGTTCACCGCGGAGTCGAAGCCGCCGTAGCACATGGTCAGCCACCAGCGGCCGGTTGCGGTCGGCGACACCGGCGGGATCTCCGACGCCTCGCAGTGCCCGAGGTCGACCCGGCGCACCGAGCCGGCCAGCAGCGCGGCCAGCAACGCGTCGGCGGCCCGCACCGGGTCGGCCGGCACGCCGAGCGCGGTCGCGGCGTCGTTGCCGGAGCCGGCCGGCACGATGCCCAGCGGCACGTCACCCTCGGCCAGCGCGTTCACCGCCAGGTGGGCGATGCCGTCACCGCCGCAGACCAGCACCGCGTCGGCCCGGTCGGCGGCGTGCGCCAGCAGCGCTACCGACTCGGCCTGGCTGCTGCCGCACAGCACCCGCACCTCGGCGGCCGCCGCCAGCCGGGCGGCGACCTGCTCCCCCACCGGCCGGGCCTGCCCGCGGTTGGAGGCCGGGTTCACCACCAGCGTGACCCGTGGCCGGTTCACGGCAGGTCCGTCCAGTCGGGCGGGTCGAGCCGTTCGGGCATCGGATCCACCGTCGAGGCGACGTCGTCCGGCAGCTGCGTGAGGTCCTCGGCCAGCTGCCGGCGGGCCCGGCGCCGGTCGTGCACGAAGCACCACAGCACGGCGAGCTCGAAGAGCAGCACCATCGGCAGCGCCATCGCGATCATGGTGAACGGGTCGGTGGACGGCGTCGCCACCGCAGCGAAGACGAACACCCCGAAGATGCCGACCCGCTGCCCGCGCTTGAGCAGCCGGTACGGCAGCACCCGCACCGCGTTGAGCATGACGATCAGCAGCGGCAGCTCGAACGAGGCGCCGAAGATCACCAGCATCAGGATGACGAAGGAGACGTAGTCCTTGATCGTCAGCACTGCCGAGGTGCCGCTGCCGGCCTGGGTGATCAGCACGCTCAGGCCCTTGTAGAGCGTGAAGTAGGCCAATGCCATGCCGAGCGCGAACAGGATCGTCGAGCTCAGCACGAAGCCGACCGTCCAGCGGCGCTCGTTGCGGCGCAGGCCGGGCGTGACGAAGGCCCACAGCTGGTAGAGCCACAGCGGCGCGGTGAGCACCGCTCCGGCCACCACCGAGACCTTCAGCCGGATGGTGAAGCCGTCCAGCGGCGCGGTGAAGGTGAGCTTGCACTGCGCGGCGCTCTGGTTCTGCGCGCCGAACCGGTGCTGGTACGGGATGTTGCAGTACGGGTGCTTGAGCAGCTCCAGCAGCGGGTTGTAGACGACCCAGCCGACGATCGCGCCGAGCGCGACGATGACCATCACCAGGATCAGCCGGCGGCGCAGCTCGCGGAGGTGGTCCAGGACCGACATCCGCCCCTCGGGGTTCGCCGGCTTGCGGGCCCGGCGCACCATCCGGGTCATCCGGAGGTCCGCTCCCGCAGGGCAGCCGCCCGTGCGGCGGCGGACTGCAGCTGGTCGGAGAGCGCGGCCAGCTCGGTGACGGTGCGGTCGAGCTTGGCCTGGTCGGCGAGCAGCCGGCGGGCCTTCCAGACAAGCTCGTAGCAGGCGAAACCGAGCAGCACGACGCCGAACGCCACGGCGAACAGCCACGCGCCGACGACGATCCACACCTGCATGGCTGCTGAGCTTACTGAGTTCGGTATGCCGCGAGTGCGGTCACCGCCGAAGCGGCGCTCTCGGTGGCCAGCCAGCCCGGCGCCAGCACGGTGACCGCACCGCCGGAGCGCCGGACCAGGGCGCTCACCCAGGCCGGGTCGGCGACCCGCAGGCTGACCCGCAGCCCGCCGTCGCCGTCCGGCTGCACCGTCTCGCACGGGTAGTAGTCGCTGACCCACTCCCAGCCGGGCCCTAGCCGCAGCTCGACCAGCAGGTGCTCCGGGGCCGGCCGGTACACGCCGCCGGTCAGGTCGGCCGGGGCCAGCTCGTCGGCGGCCAGGCCCTCGGGCAGCCGGGCCGGCTCGTCGAGCAGCCGGGCCTCCTCGATCCGGTCCAGCCGGAACATCCGCAGCCCCTCCGCGCTGCGGCACCAGGCCCGCAGGTAGGCCATCCCGTCGGCGTGCACCACCTGCAGCGGGTCGACCACGCGCTCGGTGGACTCGTCCCGGGCGGCGGTGTAGTAGCGCAGCCGCACCGCCCGCCGCTCGTCGACCGCGCGCTGGGCCAGGGCCAGCCACCGGTCCTGCGCGGCCAGCCTGATGTCGACCGCCGTTGTGTCCAGGTGCTGGCCGGCGGCCGCCTCGATCTTGGCCAGCGCCCGCTCGGCCGCGCCCAGCTCGGTGGCGCCGGGCAGCTCGGTCAGCGTGCGCAGCGCGACCGCCAGCGTCATCGCCTCGGTCGCGGTCAGCTTCAACGGCCGGCGCAGCCCGCCGTCGTAGGTGACCGACACCGTGTCGCCCTCGAAGAGCAGGTCGATCAGGTCCTCCGGCCCGGAGCTGCGCCCGCACAGCCAGAGCATCTCCAGCTCCCGGCGCACCTGGTCGGGCTCGATGCCGAACGCCTGCGCGGTCTCGCTGATCGAGGCGACGCCGCGGGCCAGCACGTACGGCACCAGCGCCAGCAGCCGGGCGACCTTGTCGCCGGTGTCGCTGCGGGTCATGGCCGGCTCACCCCGTCCCCCGGCGGTCTCATCGCCGGCCCCCGGCAGCGCCTTCGAGCAGCGCGACGACGGCCTTGACCAGCTCCGGGGGCTCCAGCACGCACGCGTCGGCCCCGGCCCCGGCGACCAGGCCGGCGAGCCGGTCCAGGTCGCCGAACTCCACGGTGAGCAGGTCGCCGCCGGGCACCGACTCGGTTTCCCGGGCCAGCCGGCGCAGCTGGCCGGCCCGGTTCGGCGCCACCCGCACCCGGGCTACCCGTTCGGGTGCGTGGTTGGCCCCGCGCACCAGTTCGAGCATGTCGAGGTTGGCCGGGCGGGCGGTCCGCGCCTCGCCGGGCAGCGTCCGCACCCCGCCGACGATCCGGTCCAGCCGGAAGCTGCGCACCTCGCCGCGGTCTCGGTCGTGGCCGACGACGTACCAGCGGCCCCGCCAGGACAGCACCCCCCAGGGCTCCACGGTGCGCCGGTCGGCGGTGTCGCTGTAGCGCTTGCGGTGGGAGAACTGCACCACCCGGCGGCCCGAGACGGCGGCCACCAGCGGCGGCAGCGCCGGGGAGTTGCCGGCCAGCGGCGGCAGCGCGTCGGAGGCCGGCTCGTCGATCTCGATGCCGGCCGCGCGCAGCTTGATCAGCGCGGCCCGGGCCTCGGTGGCCAGCGAGGCGGTGCTCCACAGCCGGGCGGCCAGCCCGACCGCGGCGGCCTCGTCGGCGGCCAGCGAGATCGGCGGCAGCTCGAAGTCCTTGCGGGCGATCCGGTACCCGTCCTCGGTGTCGAAGATCGAGTTGCGGCCGGTCTCCAGCGGGATGCCCAGCTCGCGCAGCTCGGCCTTGTCCCGCTCGAAACTGCGCTTGAACGCCTCGTCCGGGCTGGCCGAGTCCTCGGCGACCTGGTAGCCCTCGACGGTGTCGCGGATCCGGTCGGCGGTGATGAACTGGCGGGTGGAGAGCAGGCACAGCACCAGGGAGACCAGTCGCTGCTGTCGCCGGGCCGCCATATCGGACAACGTTATGCCACGCGTGCCGCCGCGCCGGGGAGCACCCCGGGCGGGTCGTGACGGCTGGTTCACACAGGCCGTCACATCGAGGCGATGAGCTTCTCGACGCGGTCGTCCACCGAGCGGAACGGGTCCTTGCACAGCACGGTGCGCTGCGCCTGGTCGTTGAGCTTCAGGTGCACCCAGTCGACCGTGAAGTCCCGGCGCGTCTCCTGCGCCCGCTTGATGAACTCGCCGCGCAGCTTGGCCCGGGTGGTCTGCGGCGGCACGTTCTTGGCCTCGAAGACGGCCAGGTCGCTGGCCACCCGGGCGACCGCCCCCTTGCCGCTGAGCAGGTAGAACAGGCCCCGGTCGCGCCGGATGTCGTGGTAGGTCAGGTCGAGCTGGGCGATCCGCGGCGAGGACAGCGGCAGGTCGAACTTGCTCCGGTACCGCTCGATGAGCTGGTACTTGGTGGCCCAGTCGATCTCCCGGTCGATCAGGGAGAGGTCCTGCGAGTCGACCGCCTTGAGCGTCCGGCCCCAGAGGTCGAGCACCTGCTCGGTCAGCGGGTCGCTGCCGGCGGTGTCGACGAAGGCGCGGGCCTTCTCGTAGTACTCCCGCTGGATCTCGCTGGCGCTGGCCAGCCGGCCGTTGGCAAGCTTCACCTGCCGGGTGCCGGTCAGGTCGTGGCTGATCTCGCGGATCGCCCGGATCGGGTTCTCCAGGGTGAGGTCCTTGAACGTGATGCCCTGCTCCATCATCCGCAGCACCAGGTCGGCGCTGCCGACCTTGAGCAGCGTGGTGCACTCGTTCATGTTCGAGTCGCCGACGATCACGTGCAGCCGGCGGTAGCGCTCGGCGTCGGCGTGCGGCTCGTCCCGGGTGTTGATGATCGGCCGGGACCGGGTGGTCGCCGACGAGACGCCCTCCCAGATGTGCTCGGCCCGCTGGCTGAGGCAGTAGACCGCCCCGCGCGGGGTCTGCAGCACCTTGCCGGCGCCGCAGATCAGCTGCCGGGTGACCAGGAACGGGATCAGCACGTCGGCCATCCGGCTGAACTCGCCGTGCCGGGCGACCAGGTAGTTCTCGTGGCAGCCGTAGGAGTTGCCGGCCGAGTCGGTGTTGTTCTTGAACAGGTAGATGTCGCCGGCGATGCCCTCGTCGTTCAGCCGCCGCTCGGCGTCGATCAGCAGCCCCTCGAGGATCCGCTCCCCCGCCTTGTCGTGGGCGACCAGGCCGGTCAGCGAGTCGCACTCGGGGGTGGCGTACTCGGGGTGGCTGCCCACGTCGAGGTAGAGCCGGGCACCGTTGCGGAGGAACACGTTGGACGAGCGGCCCCAGCTGACCACCCGCCGGAACAGGTAGCGCGCCACCTCGTCTGGGCTGAGCCGGCGCTGACCCTCGAACGTGCAGGTCACGCCGTACTCGTTCTCGATGCCGAAGATACGTCGCTGCACGTCGCCCAGCCTAGCCAGACCGCTCGCCGTGCGGGGCGATCTGGTGCCGGATGGCCGCAAGTCGATCAGAAATCGAGACCGTGACCCGCCGCGGGCCCAGCGGCGGCGGGTCTCGGGACGAAAGTCACTGTTGCCGATTCGGCCGCCGGACGAAGGTGGAACGTGCCTGACGGCGCCACCGCACCCGGTCTCGCGCGAGCGGCGCGACCTCCTCGACCGCAGCCATGACGAGGGAGGCGGAGATGACCAGTGCGACAGACCTAGGACGGAACGCGAGGAACAGGATCATGACCATCGTGAAGCGCGACCGGCGGCCGGCCTGGCCGACCGAGACCGCCTGGCCGGAAGATCGGATCGATCGGGTTTTCCGCGACGTGCTCAGGGACTTCTTCGCCGGCGGCGCGATGATGGACCGGTTCGCCGGGGGTATCGCCAACCCGCTCCATCTGGAGGAGTTCTTCTCCGACGGCGAGTGCGTGATCCGGGCCGAGATGCCGGGCATCGACCCGGACCGCGACATCGACATCACCGTCAGCGAGGGCATGCTCCACCTGCACGCCCAGCGCCAGGCGCGCACGGAGGAGGAGCGGCCGGACGGCTTCCACTCCGAGTTCCGCTACGGCGAGTTCCGCAGGGCGATCCGGCTGCCGGAGGGGGCGACCGAGACCGACGTCAAGGCCAGCTACCAGGACGGGATCCTCGAGGTCCGGGTGCCGGTGCCCGAGCCCGCCGGCAAGACGATCAAGGTCGCCGTCGAGCACGGCTGAGACCACACCGACGGGTTGCTGCCGGGCAACGGTGCCCGGCAGCAACCATGCCACCCACCGGAGGAAAGGTCGCGACCATGGACCACACCGAGGAATGGCAGCTGGCCCTCTACCTCGACGAGCACGACGGCCAGACCCGGGCCACCGCCCGGCTGCACACCCGGGACACCGTGCTGAGCGGGGTGGGCATGGCCTACCGCAACCCGCGCGATGCCGACGTGCCCCAGATCGGCGACGAGCTGGCCGCGGCCCGGGCGCTGTCCGACCTGGCGCACAAGCTCTTCGACGCCACCGTCGGCGACATCGAGGCCGTCACCCACCGGCCCGCGGCGATCCGACCCTGACATGGCACACGAGGCGCTCTGGAAGATCGGGATGTCGCTGCAGGAGCACCAGCGGCAGACCCGGGCCACCGCCGTGCTGCGCGGTCCGGCTGGTGAGCACCGTGCCGTCGGGCTGGCCTGGCGGGACCCGGACGACGAGCCGGTGCCGGCCATCGGCCGGTCGCTGGCCGGTGGCCGGGCGCTGCTGGAGCTGGCCCAGCAGCTGTTCGAGGACGCCCGCCGGGCCGGCGCGGCGCCGGCCGCCACCGCCGTGCCGGACGTCTCCCGCGTGCCCGCCGGCTGACCCGGCCGATGCGGCGCGCCGACGGGCCGGCGGCGCTCGCCGTCCGCCGGTTCCGGATCGGCCTGCTGGCGCTGCTGGCGGTGCTGGTGCTGGGCACCGCCGGGTACGCGCTGCTCGGCTTCGGGCTGCTGGATGCCGCCTACCAGACCGTCACCACGGTCACCACGGTCGGCTTCCGCGAGGTCCGGCCGCTGACCGCGGCCGGCAAGGTCTTCACCATGGTGCTGATCCTGGCCGGGGTCGGCACCGCCCTGTACACGCTCAGCGTGGTCCTGGAGGCAGTCGTCGAGGGGCACCTGACCCGGCATCTGGAGGAGCGCCGGATGACCCGCGACATCGCCCGGCTGCGCGAGCACGTGATCATCTGCGGCTGGGGCCGGGTCGGCCGGGCCTGCGCCGACCACCTGGCCGCCAGCGGCCAGACCCTGGTGGTCGTGGACCGCGATCCGGCCCGGCTGGACGGCATCCCGCACGCCTGCGTGGCCGGCGACATCAGCGACGACGACGTGCTGCGAGCGGCCGGGGTGCCGCACGCCCGGGCGCTGGTGGCGGCCCTGGACACCGACGCCGACAACGTCTACGTGACGCTGTCGGCCCGGGCGCTCAACCCGGACCTGGTGATCATCGCCCGGGCCCGGTCGGAGGAGTCGACCGCGAAGCTGGTGCGCGCCGGTGCCGACCGGGTGGTGAACCCGCAGCTGATCGGCGGCCGGCGGATGGCGGCCTTCGCGGTGCAGCCGGACGTCGCGGACTTCCTGGACGTGGTCATGCACGAGGCGTCGCTGGAACTGCGGATCGACCAGGTGCCGATCTCCGGCGGCGCACCGCTGGCCGGCCTCACCGTGGGCACGGCGGACCTGGCCGCGCGCACCGGCGTGATGCTGCTCGCGCTGCGGTCCCCCGGCGGCGGTTTCGTGCCCAACCCGCCGGCCGGGACCGTGCTGGCGCCGGGCGCGGTGCTGATCGGGGTGGGCACCCCGGACGAGCTGGCCGCGCTGCGCCGGCTCACCGCGCTGCCGGTCACAGCGCCAGCCGCAGCACCACGGTTCCCCGCTGATCGGCGATCTCGATCCCGGCGAGCGCAACCCGGGGCCACGGGCTCGTCCGGGTGAGTTGGACGTCCTCGCCCGGCAGCGGCGCCCAGCTGCCCAGGTCGCGGGTCGCGCCGGCCCGGTTCACCGCCAGCATCCGGTAGCTCGGCGGGCTGGCCGGGTACAGCGCGCCGGTCCCGACATAGCCGCAGTCCAGCCGGATCCGGGTCTGCGTGCCGTCCGCGACCAGCCGGACGGTGGCGTGCACCCCGTCCGGGTTCGGCCCGACCTGCTGCAGCGCCAGGGTTGCCGGGCGGTGGGCGTGCGACCAGAGCCGGGCGCCGCCGATGCCCCCCGCCACCAGCAGGCAGGCCGCCAGGAAGCCGGCCGCGGCGGTCCGGGCCAGCAGCCGGGCGCGCTGCTGCCCCGCCTCGGCCAGCAGCCGGGGCAGCAGCGCCGGTGGCGGTGGCCCGGCACCGTCCTCGTCGGCCAGCACGTCCGGCTCGGCCCCGGCCAGCAGTGCCGGCAGCCCGGCGAGTTCGGCCAGTGACTCCTGGCAGCGCGGGCAGCCGGCCAGGTGCTGCTCGTAGGCCGCCCGCTCGGCGGGCGCCAGCGCACCCAGCAGGTAGGCACCGTCGTCGTGGGCGAACCGCTCGTGCTCGGCTGTGGTCACTGCTGCACCCCCATCTCGGCCAGGGCCAGTTTCAGCGCGTGCAGCGCGTAGTGGGTGCGAGATTTCACGGTGCCCTCCGCGATGCCCAGCCGCCCGGCGGTCTCGCGCACCGACGACCGCCGGTAGAACATCTCCACCAGCACCGCCCGGTGCTCGGCGCTCAGCCGCTGCAGGGCGTCGGCCACCAGCCGGGACTGCACCAGCGCGTCGGTGGCGTCCACCCCGGCCCGATCCGGCACGTCCGCCACCAGCTTCTCGGGCCGGGCGCGGCGGGCCCGCCAGTCGTCGATGACGATCCGCCGGGCCACGGTGTAGAGCCAGCTGCGGGCCGCACCGAGCTGCTCGGAGCTGAACGCGGGGCTGTCCGGGTGCCGCCAGGCGCGCAGCAGCGTCTCCTGCACGACGTCCTCGGCGGCCTGCCGGTCACCGCCGGTGAGCCGCACAGCGAACGCCCACAGCGCGGCCGCATGCTCGTCGTGCAAGGCTTGGATCAGCCGCTGCTCGTCGGCGGCGGTGCGTGGCGCCATTCTCCTCGCTCCGATTCCTGCGAACGGGTGTCAGTGTGCAGTACGCGCGCCGGCCGTGGCAGGTTCAGTCGTGAACCGGATGGCACCCGGCTGCGTGTGCACGGGCGAGGCGGCAGGACGCCGCAGGACGGACGGGAGAACCGGATGGCGATGACCGACGGACCGACGGACGGCACCGGCGGGGTGAGCAGGCGCGGCGTGCTGGCGGCCGGCGCGGTGGGCGTGGCCGGCGTGGCCCTGGCCGGCTGCGCCAAGGCGGCCCCGCCGGACAACCCGACGGTGACCGGCAGCGCGGGTGCCGGCTCCGGCGGCGGGACGTTGGCGAACCTGTCCTCGATCCCGGTCGGCGGCGCGGTCTCGGCGACCGCCCCGGACGGCGCGAAGATCATCATCTCCCGGCCGACCGCGAGCAGCGTCGCGGCGTTCAGCGCGATCTGCACCCATCAGGGCTGCGTCGTGGTGCCGGCCGGCCAGCAGCTGGACTGCCCCTGCCACGGCTCGGTCTACAACGCCACCACCGGCGCGGTGATCAACGGCCCGGCGCCGCGGCCGCTGCCCGCGGTGAGCGTGAAGATCTCCGGCGGCGACGTGGTGGCCGGGTAGCCCGGCTCAGCTGTTCAGGTAGAGGTTCCAGCGCTGGGCACTGTCCTCGATGCGCTGCATCCGTTCGTGGGCGGCGGTGCCGAGGCATCCGTTCGTGGGCGGCGGTGCCGAGGCGCGCGAGCATGCCGGCCACGGTCGCCTCGATCAGCCCGGCGACCGGGACCAGGCTGTCGTACGGCGACACCGAGTCGACCTTGGGGGCAGCACGACCTGGGCGATCGAGCTGACCGGAGACAGCCACGGGTCGTTCGCGGCTGCGGTCAGTCGGTGTCGGGCAGCTGCTCGGCAGCCGGTTCCGGAGCGGGGGTGACCTCGGCGGCCGGCAGCAGGCTGGTCAGGGCGGCGCCGGCGATCCGGCGGAACTTGCGGGTGCCCCGGTTGCGGTCGAGCACCGCCACCTCGAGGCTGTCGGCCGACAGGTTGCGGTTGGTGCCGTTCTCGCCGCCCACCGAGCCCAGCGCGCCGACCGCCAGGCCCATCGCCTCACCCAGCGGCAGGCTCGCCCGGTACGCCTCGCGCACCCGGGTGGCCACCGCGTCGGCCTGCCCGCCCATCACCAGGAAGTTGGGCTCGTCGACGATGGTGCCGTCGTAGGAGAGCCGGTAGAGCTGGTCGTCGGACACCGTGGCGCCGACCTCGGCCACGCACAGCTCGACCTCGTACGGCTTCTGCTGCTCGGTGAAGATGGTGCCCAGCGTCTGGGCGTAGGCGTTGGCCAGCGCCCGGGCGGTGACGTCCCGCCGGTCGTAGGAGTAGCCGCGCAGGTCGGCCAGCCGGATGCCGGCCACCCGCAGGTTCTCGAACTCGTTGTACTTGCCGACGGCGGCGAAACCGATCCGGTCGTAGATCTCGGAGACCTTGTGCAGCGCCGGGCTGGTGTTCTCGGCGACGAACAGCACGCCGTCGGCGTAGCGCAGCACCACCACACTGCGGCCGCGGGCGATTCCCTTCCGCGCGTACTCCGAGCGGTCGCGCATGATCTGCTCGGCAGAGGCGTAGAACGGCATCGACATTCGAGTTCTCCGTTTCGGTGCCTGGCGGATCGGAGCCGGGAAGCTGGTCCGACCTGCCGGGCCTTGCTAGGGGCGTGCGAAGGGATCGGGTCAGGCGCCGGGGGTGGCGGTGCGGCGTTCGAGCAGCGCCCGGACGACCGCGTCGAGGCTGCTGTCGGGGATCCGGCGGGTGCCGTCCGCGGTCGCCGCGAACACCACCGGGTAGATCTGCCGGGTGAGGTCCGGCCCGCCGGTCGCGGAGTCGTCGTCGGCGGCGTCGTACAGGGCCTCGACGGTCACCGCGACCACGTCGTCCTCGGACATGCCGGCCCGCCAGAGCTTCTTCAACGAGCTCTTGGCGAACACCGAGCCGGAGCCCACCGAGTGGTAGTACTGCTCGGGGTACCGGCCGCCGGTCACGTCGTAGCTGTAGATCCGCCCGGCCTGCGCGGGGTCGGCCGCGTCGAGGTCGAAGCCGGCGAACAGCGGCACCACCGCCAGCCCCTGCATCGCCGCACCCAGGTTGCCCCGGATCATGGTCGCCAGCCGGTTCGCCTTGCCGTCCAGGGTGAGCGCGGTGCCCTCGATCTTCTCGTAGTGCTCCAGCTCCACCTGGAACAGCCGCACCAGCTCCACCGCGATGCCCGCCGTGCCGGCGATGCCGACCAGGCTGTAGTCGTCGGCCGCGAACACCTTCTCGATGTCGCGCTGGGCGATCAGGTTGCCCATGGTGGCGCGCCGGTCACCGGCCATCACCACGCCGCCGTCGAACACCGCGGCGACGATGGTGGTGGCGTGGGTGAGGGTCGGCACGTGCGCCGAACCGGCATCGAGCGCGCTCATCCGCTGGCCCGGCAGCAGCTCCGCGGCCGCCGAAGAGAGGAAGTCGACGAACGACGACGACCCGGGCGCGGTGGCGAACCGCAGCAGGCCCTGTCCGGTGCCGAGGCGGTCGCTCACTGGCCGCCCTTCTGCACGAAGCTGCGGACGAAGTCCTCCGGGTTCGTCTCGAGCACCTCGTCGATGTCGTCCAGGATCGCGTCGACGTCGTCGGTGAGCTTCTCGTGGCGCTCGGAGACGTCGCTGCTGACCTCGTCGCTGACTTCCTCGACCTCGTCACGGTGCTTGGCGGGGCGTGACTGCCCGCCTTCCTGACTTGCCATGCCTACCTCCGCGGTTGCCCGCCAGTGAACGGTTACTACCGACCTTAGTAGGCACAACGTATCCGGGTGGCGGCGGACGTGCCGGGAATTGCCGGTACCGGTTCGGTCACCGTCGGTGACCGGGACCGGGGACGCTCAGCGACCGAGCAGCTCGTCCACCAGGGACTTGGCGGTCGGGCAGCGGTCGAGCAGATCCTGCACGTGCGACCGCGATCCGCGCAGCGGCTCCAGGGTGGGCACCCGCACCAGCGACTGCTGCCCGACGTCGAAGATCACCGAGTCCCAGGACGCCGCGGCGACCGCCTCGGGGTAGCGGCGCAGGCACTCCCCGCGGAAGTAGGCGCGGGTGTCCTCCGGCGGCTGCTGCACGGCCGCGGCGACCGCCTGCGGGTCGACCAGGGTGCGCATCGAGCCGCGCCGCACCAGCCGGTGGTAGAGGCCGCGGTCGGGCCGGACGTCGGCGTACTGCAGGTCCACCGCGTGCAGCCGGGGCGCCGACCAGTCCAGGCCGTCGCGCTCCTGGTAGCCCTGCAGCAGGCGCAGCTTGGCGACCCAGTCCAGCTCGCCGGCCAGCCGCATCGGATCCTCGCCGAGCCGGGTCAGCACCGACTCCCACTCGGCGAGCACCTGCTCGGTCTGCGGGTCGAGGTCGCTGCCGTACCGGTCGTCGACGAACTTGCGGGCCCGGTCCAGGTACTCGCGCTGGAGGTCCAGCGCGGTCATGGTGCGCCCGTCGGCCAGCCGCAGGACGTGCTTCAGCGACGGGTCGTGGCTGACCGCGCGCAGCTCGCGGACCGGCTCGGCGATCCGCAGCTCGTCGCTGAGCCAGCCCGCCTCGATCATGGCCAGCACCAGCGAGGTGGTGCCGACCTTGAGGAAGGTCGACAGCTCGGCCAGGTTGGCATCGCCCAGGATCACGTGCAGGCGGCGGTACTTTTCGGCGTCGGCGTGCGGCTCGTCCCGGGTGTTGATGATCGGGCGCTTGAGGGTGGTCTCGAGGCCGACCTCGACCTCGAAGAAGTCGGCGCGCTGGCTGATCTGGAAGCCGTGCTGGTGGCCGTCCTGGCCGATCCCGACCCGGCCCGCGCCGCAGACCACCTGGCGGGTCACGAAGAACGGCGTGAGCTGGCTGACGATCGAGGCGAACGGGGTCTGCCGGCTCATCAGGTAGTTCTCGTGCGAGCCGTAGGAGACACCCTTGTTGTCGGTGTTGTTCTTGTACAGCGTGATCAACGCGCCGGTCAGCTGCTCGGCCTGGCGGGCCGCCGCGGCCATCACCAGCTCCCCCGCCTTGTCGAACCGGACAACATCCAGCGGGTTTGTCACCTCGGGCGTGGAGTACTCCGGGTGGGCGTGGTCGACGTAGAGCCGGGCGCCGTTGGGCAGCACCACGTTGGCCAGCCCGGCGTCCTCCTCGTCGTCGAGGAACTGCTCGGCCACGTTGGCCGGCCCGGACAGGTCGAACCCGCGCGCGTCGCGCAGCGGCGACTCCTCCTCGAAGTCCCAGCCCGGCCGCCGCCGCCGGCCGCCCGGCAGCAGCGAGGCGTAGCCGTTGACCACCTGGGCCGAGAGCAGCATGGCGTTCGCGTTCGGGCTGCCGGGCAGGCTCACGCCGTACTCGACCTCGGTACCCATCACCCGGACGACGGTCACGCCAACACCTCGCTCATGCCCTCAGGCTACGTGCTGGGCTCCGGCCGCGGGGTGAATGGTGAGCCGTCCGCCCGGCGCCGTTCCCGCTCCGCCACGGCGTGCGGGTCGGTGCGGCTGTCGTACCGGCGGAAGCCCGGCAGCAGGGCGCCGGCCAGCGCCACCCCGCCGACGCAGAGCGCCCCGCCGGCCACGATCGCGAACCGGACGCCGCGCACCGCCATGAACCCGGCCCGGGCGTTGCCGAGGGTCGGGCCGATCGAGTACGACAGCAGCTCGATGCCGGCCAGCCGGCCACGCAGCTCGTCCGGGATGGTCTGGTCCCAGATGACGCCGCGGAACGTGCCCGAGACCATGTCCGCGGCGCCGGCGACGGCCAGCAGCGCCAGGGCCAGGCCGAGGCTCGGCATCAGGCCGGCCAGGCCCATCGCCGCGCCCCAGCAGATCGCGGCCAGCACGATCGCCCGGCCGTGCCGGTGCACCCGGCGGACCCAGCCGGAGGCCAGCCCGGCCAGCAGGCCGCCCACCGAGTCGGCCGCGTACAGCAGCCCGACCGCGCCCGGCGCGTGCAGCACCGCGGCGAAGAACGGGAACAGCGCCGTCGGCATCGCCATCGCCATGGCGATCGTGTCCACCAGGTAGGTGCCCAGCAGGTCCTTGCGGCCGGCCGCGTAGCGGACGCCCACCGCCACGCTGGCCAGCGTCGCCCGGACGCCGGGCACCAGGTCAGCCGCACTCGGCGGCAGCGGGGTCAGGCGCAGGAACACCGCCAGCGACACCGCGAAGCTGGCCACGTCGACCGCGTAGGCCAGGCGCACGTCGCAGCTGGCCAGCGCCCCACCGAGCACGGTGCCGGCGATGTTCGCCAGTCCCCAGCACTGGTTGTTCAGCATGGACGCGGCCGGGATGTCCTCGTGCGGCACGTAGCGCGGCAGCATCGCGTCCAGGCTCGGCCGCTGCATGGAGCCCGCCGACACGGCGCCGGCCGCGATCAGGTAGATCGGCCACAGCTGCGGCGACGGCAGCAGCGCGTTGGCCAGCAGCAGGGCGGTGCAGGCCAGCGCCGCCCACTCGGACAGCAGCACCACCAGCCGGCGGTCGAACCGGTCGGCGATCGCGCCGCCCAGCAGGCCCACCAGCACGATCGGCACGAACTCGGCCGCGCCGACCAGGCCCACCGCCACGGTGGAGCCGGTCAGCTGCTTCACCTGGATCGGCACCGCGATCAGGGTGAAGAACGAGCCGAAGGCCGAGACGCTGGCAGCGATCGTGCGCAGCCGGAAGTCCCGGTAGCGCCGCAGTGGGCCCACGTCGAGGGCCAGCCCGCGCAACCGGCTCAGCAGGTCAGGCACGGCCCCATGGTGGCAGGCCTCGTCAACCGGATAAGCCGGCTGCCCGTGCTGTTGCCGGTACTGCCGTTACAGGTACTGGCCGGTGTTGGTGATGGTGTCGATGGCGCGGCCGGCCTCGCTGCCCTTGCCGCCGGAGACCAGCGTGCGGATGTAGACGATCCGCTCGCCCTTCTTGCCCGAGATCCGGGCCCAGTCGTCCGGGTTGGTGGTGTTGGGCAGGTCCTCGTTCTCGCGGAACTCGTCCACGCAGGCGGCCAGCAGGTGCTGCACCCGCAAGCCGCGCTGGCCGGTGGTCAGGAAGTCCTTGATCGCCATCTTCTTGCCGCGGTCGACGATGTTCTGGATCATCGCGCCGGAGTTGAAGTCCTTGAAGTACAGGGTCTCCTTGTCACCGTTGGCGTAGGTGACCTCCAGGAAGCGGTTCTCCTCGCTCTCGGAGTACATCCGCTCCACGGTGTGCTGGATCATGGCGTTGACGGTGGCCTCGGCGGAGCCGCCGTGTTCGGCAAGGTCCTCGTCGTGGATCGGCAGGTTGGTGAGGATGTACTTGCCGAAGATGTCGCGGGCGGCCTCGGCGTCCGGGCGCTCGATCTTGATCTTGACGTCCAGCCGGCCGGGCCGCAGGATCGCCGGGTCGATCATGTCCTCGCGGTTGGAGGCGCCGATGACGATGACGTTCTCCAGGCCCTCGACGCCGTCGATCTCGCTCAGCAGCTGCGGGACGATGGTGTTCTCCACGTCCGAGGACACCCCAGAGCCGCGGGTCCGGAAGATCGAGTCCATCTCGTCGAAGAACACGATGACGGGAGTGCCTTCACTGGCTTTTTCCCTGGCGCGCTGGAACACCAGCCGGATGTGCCGCTCGGTCTCGCCGACGTACTTGTTCAGCAGCTCCGGGCCCTTGATGTTCAGGAAGTAGGAACGGCCCTTCTCGCTGTCGCCGCGCACCTTCGCCACCTGCTTGGCCAGCGAGTTCGCCACCGCCTTGGCGATCAGCGTCTTGCCGCAGCCGGGCGGGCCGTAGAGCAGGATCCCCTTCGGCGGCCGCAGCTGGTGCTCGCGGAACAGGTCGGCGTGCAGGAACGGCAGCTCGACGGCGTCCCGGATCTGGACGATCTGCGGGCTCAGCCCGCCGATGTCGGAGTAGGTGATGTCCGGCACTTCCTCCAGGATGAGCTCTT
>DATJNU010000105.1:0-41944 GCA_035507775.1 Jatrophihabitans sp. | reverse complement strand
CGGCTGGTCGACACCGGCCGCCCGGCGAGCGCCGGGTGAGCTCAGGCCCGTCCCGAGCGCGCCACCGCCAGGCAAGACTTGCCAACACCAGGCGAGAAAGGCGCAGTTCCCACCACATGTGGCCCCGCAATCTGCTCGAATACCCCCGATGACGCCGTGATCGGGGAGGCGTCAGCGGGGGAGGTAAGCGGCCATGGCACTACCGGAGGGCAGAGCCCGTCGGGTCGGGCATTCCTTTCAGCGAGAACTCCTGGACCGGACCGCGGACGGCCGCTGCCGGCTCGAGGGCACCCGGCTGATCGGGGTCGGACACCGCAATGTGCAGGCGGCACTGGCATATTTCGCCCAGCGCACCCATCGCTCCGTCATCAACACCAACCCGGGCATCCCACTCGACCTCGACGGCTACGCCGACGACCTGGACCGGGCGGCGGCCGAGCGTGGCGTCACGTGCGAGTTGCTGGTCGGACGGGACGCATTCGAAGCCTCGCCGGGCCGGATCCTGCTGCCACCGAGCACGTTGCTGGGGCCCACGGCGGCGCACACCATCCTGGCCGACGACGAGACGCTGATCTTCACCGGCGCGCCGACCCCCAGTGGGCGCACCACCGGCTGGGCGTCGCGCAACCCGGCGCTCGTCGAGGAGGCGCGGCGGGTTCTCAGCCACCTGCAGGAGGCCGCCCGCCCGGCCGGCCGGCGGGACTACGCCGGCGATCGCGCGGTCCGGGTGTTGCGGATGCTCGGCCGCGGTCACACCGACCGCCAGATCGCGGGCCGGCTCGGGGTCTCGCTGCGCACGGTCTCGGGAGATGTCGCCCGGCTGCAGCACCGCGTCGAGGCCGACAGCCGGGCGGCACTGTTCGCGAAACTGGCCAGCCGGGTGGTGTGAGCCGGCCAGGGCCGGGCTCGCGCTCCGGCCGTCAAACGTCTTGCGCAATGTCGCAATCCGCTTCTCCGGGACGACCCGGAGTTCGCACCCTTATCCCGCGCCGGACCGACCGGCGTTACGTGGAAAGGGAATTCGCATGCACGCACGACGGACTCGAGCCGTCCTGGCCGCAACCGGGATGCTCACGGCGGGGGCGATGCTCGGCTTCGCACCCGCCGCCCAGGCCCAGCAGCAACCCGCGCCGTGCACCTCCAGCGGGATGTCCGGCGCACCGCTGTCGGCCGGCACCGCGCTCGGCCGGGCCCAGGCCTGGGTCGACGCAGGGGTGCCCTACGACCAGACCAGCTGCGACAACGTCGACGCGGCGGGGATGTACCGCCAGGACTGCTCCGGCTTCGTGTCGATGGCCTGGGCCCTGTCGTCGTCGCTGGTCACGACGGGGTTCAACCCCGCCTACGACGGTAGCGACGCCCGGTTCCAGACGGTGTCGCGGACCGGACTGGCCCCCGGCGACGCGCTGGTCTACGACAGCAGCGCGAACCTGAACGCCGGCCACCACCACATCGTGCTGTTCACCGGCTGGGGCAGTTCCGACGCCGGGCAGCACCGCTACGCCAACCTCGCCGAGGAGGCATACCCCGGCACGGCCGCCCGCAACGATCTCAACGTCGACCTGGTCGCCGGAAACGACGCCGTGGTCGGCTACTCGGCCTACACCCCGATCCACTACACCGGCCTGGTCAACCAGCCAGGGTCCGGTTTCGAGGTGGCGTTGGCGGGGGCGGGCACGAACTACCTGTGGACCCGCACCTCTGACGGCAGCAACGTCAACACCAAGCAGGGCCTGGCCGCCGGCACCAGCCCAGCCATCACCAGAATGCCCACCGGCGGCTACGAACTGGCCTTCCACGCCGCCGGCAACGACGACCTCTACACCGTCGACCCCAACGGCAGCATCACCCAGTGGCACCTCGGCATGGCCCCCGGCACCAGCCCAGCCATCACCGCCCTGCCCACCGGCGGCTGGGTCGTCGCCTTCCACGCCAAGGGCGACGCCCTCTACACCGCCTTCTCCGACGGCAGCAACCACCCCGTCGGCACCAGCACCGTCGAACCCGGCTCCAGCCCCGCCATCACCACCCTCACCGGCGGCGGCTACCAGATCGCCTACCAAGGCAAGGGCGACCAGGACCTCTGGAGCACCGGCACCACCGGCACCCACCGCTTCGGCCTCGGCATCGACCCCGGCACCAACCCGGCCATCACCAGCCAACCCAACAACGGCTGGGTCGCCACCTTCCACGCCAAAGGCGACGAGCTCTACACCGCCTACTCCGACTACACCAACCGAACCTGGGGCCTGAGCCTGGACACCGGCACCAGCCCCGCCATCACCACCCTCACCGGCGGCGGCTACCAGATCGCCATCTCCGGCAAGGGCACCCAGGACCTCTGGACCACCGGCACCCTCGGCAGCCACGCCAACAACCTCGGCATCAGCCCCGGCACCAGCCCCACCATCACCAACCAACCCAACAACGGCTGGGCCGCCGCCTTCCACGCCAAGGACGGCGACCTCTACACCATCACCAACACCAACCAGCAAGCCAAACCCAACCTCAGCCTCGCCGACAACACCAGCCCCAGCATCGCCTGAGCCGGTGGACCCCCGGTGCGTCAGCGAGCCGTGCTGGCGCACCGGGGGTCAACCCGGCGTCAGGCGGTCGCCCTGGTCCGGTTCCAGTCCCTCGGCCACCGCCGGCGTGGGCTTGCCCTCGTCCCGCCGCCAGGCGCCGAACGCGGCAGCCATCCCGAGGAACCAGACGGTCCCGATCAGGTACGCCCCGATCACGTCCGACAGGTAGTGCACGCCGAGCGCGATCCGGGAGAAGCCGATGAGCAGCACCATCAGCACCGCCGGCACCACCAGCCACGGCTTGCGACCCCGCGGCGCCGCGGGCAGGAACACCGCGACCAGGATCGCGTAGCCGACGATGGCCGCCTGGCTGTGCCCACTCGGGAACGACTTGCCGGCCGCCACCGCCACCGGGTCGGCCAGGTGCGGGCGGGCCCGGCCGACCAGCAGCTTGATGGCGTTGTTCAGCAGCGAGCTGCCGGCGGCGGTGACGACCACGAACACGGCGAGTTTGGGCAGCCGCCGGTACAGCAGCCAGCCGACCACCGGGGCCAGGATCACGATCCAGGCGGGCGTGGTGCCGACGTCGGAGACCACCCGCATCGCCGAGGTGAAACCGGCATGGCGCAGCGCGAAGCCGTGCAGCGTGTCGTCGGTGGCGCGGTCGGTCCGCAGCACCGGGCCGGCCGCGGAGCGCACCAGGGCGGCCAGCACCGCGAACAGCAGTGCGCAGCCGAAGGCGATGCCGGCCCGAACCCCGAACCGGCGCCGGTTGCGGACCGGGTCGTGCCGGGCCTGCTGATCGAGCCGGCTCATTCCGCGCCGACGGGTGATTCGGCGGGGCACCGGAGCAACAATGCCCCGGCCAGCACGCGGACGTCCAGTTCGGTCCGCTCGCCGACGTAGTCGCCATCGAACTCGAACGGCACCCGGTGCCCGGCCCGGATGCGCACCCGGGTGCCGCGCAGCAGGTCCGCCTGCCGGCCACCGTCCGGGCGCCCGCGCAGGATCCGGCCGACCAGCACCGGCCAGTCCAGCAGCGACATCGGTGACAGCGTGATCACGTCGAGGGTGCCGTCGTGCGGGGTGGCGTCCGGCAGCAGCGTGATGCCGGCCTGCAGGTCGCCGACGTTGCCGACCAGCACCCCGATCGCCCGGCGGCGCATCGGCGGCTGGTCGTCGACCCGGATCTCGTACCGCGCCGGGCGGTGCCGCCGGATCGCCCTGCCGAGCCCACCCAGGTACGCCAGCCAGCCGACCCGGGCCTTGAGCTGCTCGTCGGTGTCGCGGATCAGGGCGGCGTCGAATCCGAGGCCGGCCATCACCAGGAACCGCTGGTCGCCGGCCTCGAGCACGTCCAGCTGCCGATCCGCGCCGGCGAACGCGACCTCGAGCGCCGCCGGCAGCTCCAGCGGGATGCCCACGTTGCGGGCCAGCAGGTTGCCGGTGCCGTCGGGCACCACCGCCATCGCCACCCCGGTGCCGGCCAGCGCGCCGGCGCAGGAGGCCACCGTGCCGTCCCCGCCGCACACCAGCACCAGCTTGGCGCCGTCGGCCACGGCCTGCTCGGTCTGCCCGGCCCCCGGGTCGTCCTCGGTGGTCAGCCACCAGCTGACCTCGGCGCCGGCCCGCTCGGCGATCGCCCGCTTGAGCGCATCGACGTCGTCCACCTTGACCGGGTTGATCACGGCCGCCACCAGGCTCATCGCGCCACGCCCCGCTCGGTGGTGCGGCCGGTCGCCAACAGCACCAGGCTGGTCACCGTCAGCCAGCACACGGACAGCAGCGCCCCGGCCAGCACGTCGGTCGGGTTGTGCATGCCACGGTAGAGCCGGGACAGCCCGACCGCGACCGGCATCAGCACCGCCAGCGCGGTGGCCACGGTACGCAGCCAGGCGGCCCGGGCCGCATGCCAGGCGATCACCGCGAGCCCGCCGTACAGCGCGACCGAGGCCGCGGTGTGCCCAGACGGGAAGCTCGAGGTCGGCGGGGCCGAGTCCAGCCGGGGCACCGCCGGCCGGTGGCGTTCCACCAGCAGCGTGGTGCAGACGAAGATGCTCACCTCGCCGATCACGCTGGCGGCGAGGAACACCGACTCACGCCAGCGGCCGAGCTGCCAGCGCAGCAGCACCACGAAGAGCAGCCCGAGGCCGGCAACCGTCACGGTCTCCGCGCCGAACGTCGCCACCTTGGTCACCGCGTTCCAGCCGGGCGTCCGGCGGTGCACGAACCAGCGGTCCACCGAACCGTCCCAGCGGGTCAGCCCGCTGGATCGCAGCTGGTGGGTGAGCAGCTGGCCGAGAGCGACCAGCATCGCCAGGATCAGCACCGCGCCGACGAGCAGCCGGCCTGCCTGCCGGGCGACCTGCCGCCGCGAACCGGCGTCGGCTGCCCGCAGCCGGCCGGCCGGAACCGCCTGGCCGGTCACGTGCGCCGCCAGCGGGCCTCGGCGAAGCCGTACAGGCCGAAGGCGACCATGCCGAGGCCGACCAGGCCGACCAGCCAGCGCCCGACCTCGGACGAGGCCACCGTGCGCAGGGCACCGTCGAGGCCCCGCGCCTTGCTGGGCTGGTAGTGCCAGGCGGCCTGCACCACGAAGTACCCGGTCAGCGCGAAGGCGATCCCGCGGGCGGTGGTGCCGATCGTGCCCAGGGTCCAGACCAGCCGCCGGCTGGCACGGGACATCTCGGCGAGGTCGAAGTACTTCTTGAACCGGCGCAGGACGCCTTCGACGACCAGCGCCAGGCCGCAGACGACGACGATCGCGCCGACCACGCCCACCGCGAGCCGGCCGCCCTGGTGGCTCATCGCCCGGGCGCTGAACTGCTCGCTCTGGCCCGCCTGGCTGCTGGTGTGGGCGCGGGCGAGCAGGTTGAACGCGCTCACCGCGAAGAAGGCGTAGATGGTCCCCCGGATGCCCGACTGCAGCCGTGGCTTCCAGTCCCGTCCCTCGCCGACCACCCCGAACGCGGCCTCCGACCAGCGCCACAGCGCGTATCCGGAGAGCCCGATCGCGATCGCCCAGAGCAGCAGGAACCCGCCGGTGTGGCGGACGATCTCGGCCATCGCGCCCCGCTGGTCGGCCTCCGGTGGCCGCTTGCCGACCGCGAGCAGGAAGGTGAACCACCCGATCAGCAGGTAGATCAGGGCCCGGGCGGCGAAGCCCGCGCGGCCCAGGTGCCGCACCGGTTCGCTGCGCGCGACCTGGCGGACGCTCACACTGGTCACTCTCAACCCCTGTCCCCGCCGCCCGGCCCGAACCGGGCGACTTTCTCCTTCCGCTTTTGCCCACTCGCGGGCCGGGGAATACCGATCAGGCGTAGTCGGCACGAGCAGACCTGGGGAGCGGTGATGACGGCAGTGGACAGCAGCCCGGCCGAGGACGAGCCGGACGCCGCCCCGGCGGTGTTCGAGCTGGCCGAACGCGCCGCCGACGGGCTCGACCGGCTGGTGCCGGCCGCGCCGGACGTGGGTAACCAGGTGCTGCCGGACAACACCCGGCTGGTCCGCTGGACCGCGCCGCTGTTCCTCGTGTGCGCGGCGATCCTGCTGCCATGGATCGTGATCGCCGGCATCACCCTGCCGGCCCGGTCGCTGAGCCAGCACTACGACGCGGCCTGGGCCGGCTACGACGTGATCCTGCTGATCGGGCTGGTCAGCACCGGCGTCGCGGCCCTGCGCCGGTCCCGCCTGCTGCCGATCGCGGCGTCCGCCACCGGGGCCCTGCTGACCGCCGACGCCTGGTTCGACGTGCTGACCAGCCCGGCCGGCTGGGGGCAGGTCGAGGCGATCGCGATGTCGGTGTTCGCCGAGCTGCCGCTGGCCGCCACCTGCTTCTGGCTGGCCTGGCACAGCCAGGAGATGACCGAACGCCGGCTGGTGCTGCTGACCCGGCGGCGCGGTCGTCGCGGCGTGCCCGACGCCGGGGTGTAACCGGCCCGAACCCCTGCGCGGAACACCCCGACCCCCTGGACAGACCCGGTTCGGCCACCCGTATCCTCGTCGGCGGAGGATTCGCATAGTGGCCTAGTGCGCACGCTTGGAAAGCGTGTTGGGTGCAAGCCCTCAGGGGTTCGAATCCCCTATCCTCCGCCAGCCGCGGCCCGTGACCGTACCCGGTCGCGGGCCGCGCTCGTCCTCGCAGAGATTGCACCGCGGACACGAGCGTGTCACCTGGCCGTCACGATCCCCGGCTGTACTCGGCGCATGGCGCGACTACTGACCTTCGAATACAGCTCGGTGCACGGGGCGCTGGCCGCCGCGTACACCTCGGGAATGCTGGCCGCCGAGTTCGGCCCGGAACGGGTGCGGGTCTCGCTGCCGGCCGACGTCGAGAGCCGCGGCTGGCCGGCCCCGCTGCTGGCCGAACTCGACCTGGCCGAGGCGCAGCACGTCCGCTACGACACCCGGCTGCTCGGCGTGGTGCCCGACGGCGACGGGCCGGCCTGGGCCCTGGTAACCCCGCACGTCGCCCTGCAGCGCGAGCCGGATCTGCTGGCCCGGGCGCTGAGCGCGATCCTGCTCGCCCGGCCGCACCGGCGCCCGGTCCTGGACGGGACCGACGGCGGCTGGGCCGCAGCCGGGCCGCTGCGGGCGGCCAGCATCATGGTCAGCGAGGAGTTCGTGGCCGGCGCCGCCCGGCTCGCCGCCGCATAGCGGCCGGGACCGCCGGGTCCTGCCCGGACCACCCGGGCCGGCCGGCCGTCACGCACCGGACGAGGGACCCAGCACCCGGGACGGCGCGCCGAACAGGAGACCGGGCTCAGTGATGCCGCTTCGGCCGGGGGGCCCGGTCGCCGCCTTCGCGCCGCAGCTCGATCCGCTTGCCGCCGATCCGGGTGCCCTGCAACGCGGCCAGGGTCGCGCCGGACAGGTTCGCCGGCAGCTCGACCAGGGAGTGGTCGACGTGGATGTCGATGTGCCCGAAGTCCTGCCGGGTCAGGCCACCCTCGTTGGCGATGGCGCCGACGATCGCGTTCGGCTTGACCTTGTGCCGGCGCCCGACCCCGATCCGGTAGGTGGCCATCGACCCGTCCGGGCGTGGCTTGCGCTTGCCCGCCACCCGGGCCGGCCGCTCCCGGTGCCGATCGTGGTCGCGGTGCCGGTCGTGCTGCCGGTCCCGGTCGTGCTCGCGCGGCCGCTTGAGCACCGGCGGGTCCGGTTCGAGCAGGAAGGCCCGGTCGTCATCCTGGGTCTGCACGGCGAGCGCAGCCGCGATGTCGGCCAGGGGCACGTCGTGTTCCTCGGCGTACTGGGTGATCAGCCCGCGGAACAAGGGCAGTTCCGGCGCGGACAGCTGCGCGGTGATCGCGTCGGCGAACTTCGCCTTGCGGGTCGCGTTGACGTCCTCGGCGCTCGGCAGCGCCATCTCGGCCAGCGGCTGCCGGGTTGCCCGCTCGATCGCGTTGAGCAGGTGCCGCTCGCGATGCGTGACGAACAACAGCGCCTCACCGGTCCGGCCGGCGCGCCCGGTCCGGCCGATCCGGTGCACGTAGGACTCGGTGTCGGTCGGGATGTCGTAATTGACGACGTGGGTGATCCGGTCGACGTCCAGCCCGCGCGCGGCCACGTCGGTGTCCACCAACAGGTCCAGCGCCCCGCTCTTGAGCTGGCCGATGGTGCGCTCGCGCTGGGCCTGCACCAGGTCGCCGTTGATCGCCGCGGCCGAGAAGCCCCGCGCCCGCAGCCGGTCGGCCAGGTCCTCGGTGGCCTGCTTGGTCCGGACGAAGACGATCATCGCGTCGAAGCTCTCGACCTCGAGGATTCGGGTGAGCGCGTCCAGCTTCTGGGCACCGGGGACGAGCAGGTACCGCTGCCGGGTGTTGGCGGCCGTCACCGTCTTCGCCGCAACCGAGATCTCGGCCGCGTCGGTCAGGTAGCGCTGGGAGATCCGCCGGATCTGTGGGGGCATGGTGGCAGAGAACAGCGCGACCTGCTTGGTCTCCGGGGTCTCGGCCAGGATCGTCTCGACGTCGGCCTGGAAACCCATCTGCAGCATCTCGTCGGCCTCGTCCAGCACCAGGAAGCGCAGCCGGGACAGGTCCAGGGTCTTCTTCTGCAGGTGATCGATCACCCGGCCGGGCGTGCCGACCACCACCTGGGCGCCGCGACGCAGGCCGGCCAGCTGCACGCCGTAGCTCTGGCCGCCGTAGATCGGCAGCACCTGCAGGCCGGCCAGGTGGTGGGCGTACTTGCCGATCGCCTCCGAGACCTGCAGCGCCAGCTCACGGGTCGGGGCCAGGATGAGGGCCTGGGTCGACCGGTCGGACAGGTCCAGCTGCGACAGGATCGGCAGCGCGAACGCCGCCGTCTTGCCGGTTCCGGTCTGGGCCAGGCCGACCAGGTGCCGGCCCTGCAGCAGCGGCGGGATGGTCGCTGCCTGGATCGGCGTGGGGCTCTCGTAGCCGACCTCGGCGAGCGCGGCCAGGATCGGCTCGGCGATGCCCAGATCGGCGAAGGTCGGAGGGGTTTCAGCAGAGGGGGTCGTCATCGCGCTCCAATCTAGTCGAGCGGACGAGGTTCCTCTGCCAGCCGGTCGGCGCAGTCCTCGCCGGTTACACCTCCGCAAATCTTATAATTCGGACTTATAGCTAGTACGTACCGAAGCGACGATTGCCGATAGTCTCGATCAGATCACAAAAAGAGGTCGAGAGTTCTTTTTAGCACCAAATCCACCTGCTCGGCGCCAGTGTCGGCAGTGCCGAACTGACCGCCCTGGCCGGTTACCCGTACGTCTTCGGCCGAAAGCTGGCCCCGCACCTGACCGCGACCGCAACTCGCGCCTATCGCCGGCAGTGGTCGGAGGCCGGCCGGCCTGGCCCGGCGCCGCTGACCGTGATGTGCGGGGTGGTCTGCGCCGAGAGCCAGGTCGCCGCCGAGCATTCCGCGCTGGTGGCCGGCCTCACTCGGCTGCGGGTGGCCAAGGCACTAGCGGCCGGAGACCGGCCGGACCTGGCGGCGTTCGCGGATCCGGCGTGCACCGAGGAGGAGCGGGCGCAGGTTGGACAGCTTTACGCCGGCGGTGGCTTTCTGGGCGGGGACGCCGAGCGGGTCGCCGCCGGGTTGCGCGAGTTGGCGGCCGGCACCGGCGCGACCGACACGGTGGACAAGCGCGTCCTGCTGATCGGCACCGACTTGGTGCGGGCGGTGTGCCTGGCCACGGTCGCCGCGATGGCGATCGCCGGCTGGTACCGCACCGACGCGATGATCGTGCTGACGGCGCTGAACATGGCGGCGTTCGCGGTCACCGGCCCGTCGCAGTACAGCGCGCTGCGCACCGTGGTCACCGAGACCGAGCTGGCCGAAGCGACCGCGCTGATGCAGGGACGCTCCTACGCGGTCGACCTGTTCGCGCCCACCGTGGGCGGCTTCCTGTTCGCGCTGAGCCGGGCGCTGCCGTTCGCGGCGGACGCGGCCAGCTTCCTGTTCTCGGCCGGCTGCACGGCCCGCATCCGCGCCACGCTCGCTCCCCCACCGGGCACGGAACGGGTGCGGTTCCGGGTGTCCTTCGCCCGCGGCTGGCAGCTCCTCTGGCAGCACAGGCTGCTGCGCTACTCAACGCTGTTCAGCACGACCACCAACCTGGTCGTCTCGGTACTGGTCTATGCGGTGCTGCTCGGCAGCGGCGGGAGCGGCGCGGCGGCCAGCGGCCTCGGGCTCACCGTGACCCTCGCCGGCCTGGCCGGCATGCTCGGCGCGGCGGCCGGACCGTTCGCGCAACGCCGGCTGCTGCTGAGTCAGGTGCTTACCGGCAGCTGCCTGGTCCGCACCCTCGCGGTACTTCCCGCGGTGATGCTGGACGACCCGGTGGTCCGGTCGCTGGCGATGATCGTGGTCGTCTTCACCAGCCCGGTCGCGGGCGCCGCGATGAGCACCGCCCGGATGCTGGCGATCCCCCGCGAACTGCTCGGCACGGTGAGCGGCGCGTCCGGGCTGCTGGCCACCTGCGCCCAGCCGCTGGCGCCGCTCGCGGCCGGCCTGCTGATCGAGACCGTCGGCAACCGGATCCAGTTCGGCATCCTGGGTGGCTGCTTCCTGCTGATGGCGATGGCGGTGGCGGTGCCCGCGAGTCTGAGGGTCAGCGCCGCCCGCTGACCGGGCGCCATCCGGCACTGCCTAGATTGGACGGCTGTGACTCACCGCCAGCCCACCATCCTGGCCACCTCTGGTGGCGTCGTGCCCGGCCGCCGCACGCGCTGGGAGGTCGGACCGCTGACCGACTACGCGGTCGAACTGGCCGGCGTGACCGGACGAGCCCCACGGGTGTGCTTCCTGGGCACCGCGTGCGGCGACAGCCCCGAAGTGGTGCGGGGCTTCTACGAGGCGGCGCTGCTGCGTGGCTTCGCGCCGAGCCACCTGGCCCTGTTCACCATGCCGAACGTCGAGGACGTCACCGCGCACCTGCTGGATCAGGACGTGATCTGGGTCTGGGGCGGCAGCGTCGCCGGGCTGCTGGCGATGTGGCGGCTGCACGGCGTGGACGAGGCGATGCGGCAGGCCTGGCAGGCCGGCGTGGTGCTCACCGGCGTCTCGGCCGGCTCGCTCTGCTGGCATATCGGCGGCACCACCGACTCGTTCGGCCCGGAGCTGCGTCCGGTCACCAACGGCCTCGGCCTGCTGCCCTACTCCAACGGCGTGCACTACGACTCCGAGGAGCAGCGCCGACCCCTGTTCCAGCGGCTGATCGCCGACGGCACCCTGCCGGACGGCTACGCCACCGACGACGGTGTCGGCCTGCTCTACCGCGGCACCGAGTTCGTCGAGGCCGTGGCCGAGAAGCCGAACGCCTACGGCTATCGGGTCAGCCGCACCCCGGGCGGCACCGCCACCGAGGAGCAACTGCCGACCCGGCTGCTCTGACGATGGCCGCCGACCTGGGTGAGCTCGCCGGCACGCTCGATCCCGACCCGGACCTGCTCTACGAGGCGTTCGCCGACTGGGCCGGCGAGCGGGGCCTGCCGCTCTACCCGCACCAGGACGAGGCGCTGATGGAGCTGGTCTCCGGGGCGAACGTCGTCCTGGCCACCCCGACCGGCTCCGGCAAGTCGCTGGTCGCGGTGGGCGCCCACCTGAGCGCGCTGGTGCACGGCCGGCGCAGCTTCTACACCGCGCCGATCAAGGCCCTGGTCAGCGAGAAGTTCTTCGCGCTGTGCGAGGTGTTCGGCTCGTCCCGGGTCGGCATGCTGACCGGCGACGCCAGCGTCAACCCGGCCGCGCCGATCATCTGCTGCACGGCCGAGGTGCTGGCCAACCTCGCCCTGCGCGAGGGCGCCGGCACCGACGCCGGGCTGGTGGTGATGGACGAGTTCCACTACTACGGCGACCCGGACCGCGGCTGGGCCTGGCAGGTGCCGCTGCTGGAACTGCCCCGGGCCCAGTTCCTGCTGATGTCGGCCACCCTCGGCGACGTGTCGTTCTTCGCCACCGACCTGACCCGTCGCACCGGCCGGGAGACCGCCGTGGTGAGCTCGGTTGAGCGGCCCGTCCCACTGCACCACTACTACGCCGACACGCCGCTGCACGAGACCATCGCCGAGCTGCTGCAGACCGGCCAGTCACCGATCTACGTCGTGCACTTCACCCAGGCCGCGGCGGTCGAGCAGGCGCAGGCGCTGTCCAGCGTCGCGGTCGCCAGCCGGGCCCAGCGGGACGAGATCGCCGAGGCCGTCGCGCACTTCCAGTTCCGGGCCGGCTTCGGCAAGACGCTGTCCCGGCTGCTCCGGCACGGCATCGGGGTGCACCACGCCGGCATGCTGCCCAAGTACCGGCGGCTGGTCGAGCAGCTGGCCCAGAGCGGCCTGCTGAAGGTCATCTGCGGCACCGACACGCTCGGCGTCGGCATCAACGTCCCGATCCGGACGGTGCTGCTCACCTCGCTCAGCAAGTACGACGGCCAGCGCACCCGGCAGCTGCAGGCGCGGGAGTTCCACCAGATCGCCGGCCGGGCCGGCCGGGCCGGCTACGACACGGCCGGCACCGTCGTGGTGCAGGCGCCGGAGCACGAGGTGGAGAACGTCAAGCTGCTGGCCAAGGCCGGCGACGACGAGAAGAAGCGGCGCAAGGTGCAGCGCAAGAAGCCGCCGGAGGGCTTCGTCTCGTGGTCGGGTGCCACCCACCAGCGGCTGCAGTCGGCCGAGCCCGAGCCGCTCGCCTCGCACTTCGCGGTGACCCCGTCCCTGGTGCTGAACGTGCTGGCCCGCAAGGAGGATCCGGTCGCGGCGATGCGCCGGCTACTGACCGACAACCACGAGCCGGCCGCCCGCCGCAGGCACGTCCGCAGCGCCATCCAGATCTACCGGTCGCTGCGCGCGGCCGGCGTGGTCGAGCAGCTGGCGCAGCCGGACGAGCTCGGCCGGACGGTACGGCTCACCGTCGACCTGCCACCCGATTTCGCGCTGAACCAGCCGCTGTCCACCTTCGCGCTGGCCGCCGTCGAGCTGCTGGACCCGGAGTCCGAGTCGTTCGCCCTCGACGTGGTCTCGGTGATCGAGGCGACCCTGGAGAATCCTCGCCAGATCCTGATGGCCCAGCAGAACAAGGCCCGGGGCGAGGCGATCGCGCAGTTGAAGGCCGACGGGGTCGAGTACGAGGAGCGGGTCCGGCTGATCGAGGAGGTCAGCTACCCGCAGCCGCTGGCCGAGCTGCTGGAGGCGGCGTTCGCGACCTACAGCGCGGGCCATCCCTGGCTGCTGGGCCAGCGGCTGTCGCCGAAGTCGGTGGTGCGCGACATGTTCGGCCGCGCCATGACCTTCTCCGAATACGTCGGCTTCTACGGGCTGAACCGGTCCGAGGGGCTGGTGCTGCGCTATCTCAGCGACGCCTACCGCGCGCTGCGGTCCAGCGTCCCGGCGGCCGCCCGCACCGAGGCGGTGACCGACCTGACGGTGTGGCTGGGCGAGCTGGTCCGCCAGGTCGACTCCAGCCTGCTGGACGAGTGGGAGCAGCTCACCGACCCCGGCCAGGCGCCGGACCGCCCCGAGGTCGCGCCGCCGTCCCTCGGCCTGACCGCCAACACCCGGGCGTTCACGGTGCTGGTCCGCAATGCGATGTTCCGGCGGGTCGAGCTGGCCGCCCGGCACGCCTACCCCGAGCTCGCCGAACTCGACCCCGGCTGGACCGCGGAGGCCTGGCAGGACGCGCTGGCCGGCTACTACGCCGAGTACGACTCGATCGGCATCGGCCCGCACGCCCGGGGCAAGGACCTGTTCGTGGTGCGCGCCGAGGCCGACCGCTGGCTGGTGCGGCAGATCCTCGACGACCCGGCGGGCGACCGGGACTGGGCGATCACGGCCGAGGTCGACCTGGCGGCCAGTGACGAGGCCGGCGAGCCGGTGCTCACGGTGACCGGGGCCGGACCGGCCTGAGCAGCCCGCGCCGGCGCATCAAACGCCGGTAGCCGGCCGTCCCGTGATTGCGATTCTGTCACTAAGCGTGACAACACTTGGCGGCAGAGAGTAATATTCAGAGACTGGATTTATTCCGCGAAATGTGACAATTCCTCCGATAACGGAGATGGCTACGTCACGGCTTGATTCTTTTCCCGCGGACTTTCCTTTCCTGCCTGCCAGCAAACAGTTACGGTGCGAACCGTTCGGATCTGGCATCACAGGAGGCTCCTTGCTCATTCAGGACGCGCGGAGAGCGGGAATGACCGAGCTTGACTGGGGGCGAACCGTCGATCGGTCGCTGGTCCACCGTGACTCGATCGCCGAGGTCTTATTGACCGACATTTCGCAGGTCAGCCGGACGGCCTTCCTCGTGGCTGCACAGTGGCCACGTTCTCATCGGATTTACCGTCCCGACCAGCACGGCCGGCACGACCCGATGCTGCTGCTGGAGACGGTCCGACAGGCCGGGCTGGCGCTGTCGCATTACGGCTTCGGCGTGCCATACAACTTCAAGGCGATAATGCACGACATCGGTTTCGAGCTGCATGCCGACGCCGAGCCGCGGGGGGTGACTGCAGCGACGAACCTCACCGTCCGGGTGGACTGTGACCAGGTCGTGATGCGCGGCACCACCCTGCGCGGGATGACCGTGATCCTGCAGGTGTCTGCAAACGGGCAGCATTTCGCGACGGGCACCGGCAGCCTCAGTTGGCTTTCTCCCCGCACGTTCCAGGCATTGCGGGCCCGGTCCCGGATCGCGCACCAGGGCCCGGGGTCACCGGCCACCGGCCTGACGCCGGTCGCCTCGCGGCACCGCGGCTCGGCCGACGCGCTGATCTGTGCCGAGGACCTGGCCCCGCTGCGCCGCCGGCTGCTGGTGCCGCTGGACCACCCGGTCTACTTCGACCACCCGCTGGACCACGTGCCCGGCATGCTGCTGATCGACGGGGTGTGGCAGGCGGTGAGCGCCGCCGGCAGCGGCACCCCGGGCCGGCTGGTCGAGTGCCGGATGACCCTGCCGGCCTTCACCGAACTGGCTCCGGAGGCCTGGATCGTGCTCGGCCCGGCGGCCGGCGCGGGCCGGGTGGGCTTCCGCGTCGAGCAGGCCGGCCACACCACGGCCGAGGGAACGCTGCGCAGCCTGCCGGCGCGCTGACCGCCAGCACGCCGACGGCGGCAACGGGTCACGGCGGCAACGGGTCGCTCGCGGGCGGGGACGGCCGGCGCGGTCAGCCGGCCGCGCCGTTGAGCTCGGGCAGTGACCGTTCCCGCCGGACCGCCGCCCGAACCTTGCGCACCGCCCGCTGCATGGCCGGCCAGTCGGCGTCGACGGCGACCCCGGCCAGGAAGATCCGCCAGAACTCGTCCAGCCGGCTCTCCAGGTCCTCCCGGCCGGTCAGCATCTCCGAGACGTGCTGCACGCCGAAGAACGAGCCGACCAGCGCCCGCGCCGCCGGCATCGGCATCACCCCGGGCCGCAGCAGGCCCTCCCGCCGGGCACGGGCGAACATCGTCTGCAGCTGGGCGATCCAGCCGACGAAGGGCGTGGGCATGTCGGCGTTGACCAGGCCCCGCTCGAACGACAGCCGGACGCCCGCGGTGACCAGCACGTCGTCCCGGAACCGCCCGCCGACCTCGTAGGTGAGCGAGACGATGCCGACCAGGGCATTCGGGGCATGCCGGGTGATGCCGGCGACGACGGCCGGCCACTGCTGGAACTGCTCCTCGACGATGGCGACGGCGAGCGCTTCCTTGCTCGGGAAGTGGAAGTACACCGCGCCCTTGGTGACACCGGCCTGGTCCACGATGTCGTTCATGCTGGCGGCGAGAAAGCCCGTCCGAGCGAACACCTCGGCGGCGGCAGTCAGCACCCGAGCGCGTGTCAACACCGCGCGCTGTTGTATCGCCACAGGCCTGGCCTCTCCCCAGATAGGGCCTCATCGACTAGGGCAAAAGTCTAGCGTCAACTCCCATGGGCGGCCGACCGCCGTTATGCCCGCATTTACCGAATCGAAAAAGACCGCGTGGTCGGTTTACTTCTCCTCGCTCGCACGCTATCGTAGCCACAGCGGCGCGCGGAGGAAGGTCAACTCCAGCAGCGCCGCGTCAACTTCGACGGGCCAAGCGCCCGCACCGGCAGGCATCGAGCCGCCGATCCCCTGAGAATCACAGCCCTTTCGGGCACATCAAGCCAGCACCGACATCATGTGCATTCACCCCCGAACGGTTCCAACGCCCGCCTGTCTGTCAGCTTCCCATCGCGCCATCCAGTGCGGTATGGACAGCTTGTCCGGAGTTATCGAAATTGACAACGGCTTTCATTAAGCGTTGACTGGAGTCGCCGGACCGTCCGGCAGGTCTCACCTGGTGAGCCAAGGCCCGCCTGAGGCACCCGAACCCGCGACCCGTGGAGGCAGCCGTATGCAGCGCCGTCGGACGCCTGCCAGGCTGCGCGCCGCCACCCTGCTGGCCTTGCTGCTGCTGGGCGGTCCGCTGGCGGCCGGGTGCGCCACCACGCCCCCGCCGCGCACCGGCCCGCTGATCGTCGGAGCCAGCATCAACGTCTGGGGCAGCCTCCTGGCCCAGCTCGGCGGCGCGAAGGTACGGGCCACCTCGATCATCGACAATCCGGCGACGGATCCACACGACTTCGAGCCGACCCCGTCCGATGCCAAGCTGATCGCCCTGTCGGCCGTCTTCGTGGAGAACGGCATCGGCTACGACACCTGGGCCGGCCGGACGGTGCGCGCCAACCCCGACGCGCGACGGCAACTCGTCGATGTCGGACAGGTCACCGGGACGCCCGCCGACGGCAATCCGCACCGCTGGTACTCCCCGTCCGACGTCGGACGGGTGGCCGACGCCATCACCACGGCGCTGCAGCGGGCCGATCCCGCCGACGCCGGTTACTTCGCGCAACGCCGGCAGGCCTTCGAGCAGGACGCCCTGGCCCGGTACCACCAGCTGATCGCCAGCATCCGCACCGAGTACGCGGGCACCCCGGTCGGCGCCAGCGAGAGCATCGTCAGCCCGCTGGCCGCGGCCCTCGGGCTGCGGCTGCTGACCCCGCCGAGCTTCTTGCGCGCGATCAGCGAGGGCACCGACCCCTCGGCGGCGGACAAGGCCAGCATCGACACCCAGCTCAGCCGGCGGCAGCTCGCGGTGTACCTGTTCAACAGCCAGAACTCGGTGCCCGATGTGGCCGGGCAGGTGGCGCAGGCCCGGCGGCAGGGCATTCCGGTGGTGAACGTCACCGAGACGCTCAGCCCGCGGGGCAGCACCTTCCAGGACTGGCAGGTGCGCCAGCTGACCGCGCTGGCGGCAGCGCTGGCGAAGGCCACCGGGCGCACGACATGACCGGCCGGCGGGTGAGCGGCCCGATCGAACACCACGAAGGAGGACGGCAGGCAGTGCAGAGATCCGAGGTTGCGGACGCCCCGGTGGTCCGGTTGCGGAACGCGGCGGCCCGGGTGGGCGGCCGCGCGATCTGGTCGGGGGTCGACCTGACGGTCCGGCCGGCCGAGTTCGTGGCGGTGCTGGGGCCGAACGGGGCCGGCAAGTCCACGCTGCTCAAGACCATCCTCGGCCTGCACCCGGCGGCGGACGGCGTGGTCGAGGTGCTCGGCGAGCCGGCCGGCCAGCGCAATGCCCGGGTCGGCTACCTGCCGCAGCGGCGCGCCTTCGACGCCAGCGTCCGGGTTCGCGGCGTCGACATCGTCCGGCTCGGCTGGGACGGTGACCGGTGGGGCATGCCGCTGCCCGGCTTCCTGCGGCGCGCCCGCGATCGGGCCGCGGCCGACCGGGTCGCCGAGGTGATCGCGCTGGTCGGCGCCGAGGGTTACGCGCACCGGCCGATCGGGCAGTGCTCCGGTGGTGAGCAGCAGCGGTTGCTGATCGCGCAGGCGCTGGTCCGGCGGCCGGAGCTGCTGGTGCTGGACGAGCCGCTGGACAGCCTCGACGTGACCAACCAGGCCTCGGTCAGCGCGCTGATCCAGCGGGTGTGCCGCTCGGAGAACGTCGCGGTGCTGCTGGTCGCGCACGACGTGAATCCGATCTTTCCCTACCTCGACAAGGTGATCTACCTCGCGCACGGCGGCGCGGTGACCGGCACCCCGGAGCAGGTCATCACCGCCGAGACGCTGACCGCGCTCTACGACACCCCGATCGACGTGCTGCGCGACCGTGCCGGCCGGCTGGTCGTGGTCGGGCAGCCCGACTCGCACGCCGGGCACACGCCATGAGCACCGGGCTCAGCTGGAACCTGGTCGAGGACCTCCGGCAGCTGCTGAGCTTCCACTTCATGCTCAACGCCATGCGGGCCGGCACCATCGTCGCGGTCGTCTCGGGCGCGGCCGGCTACTTCATGGTGCTGCGCCGGCAGGCCTTCGCCGGCCACACCCTCGCGGTGGTCGGCTTTCCCGGTGCCGCGGCCGCGGCCTGGCTCGGGGTCAACGCGGGCTTCGGGTACTTCGGCGCCTGCCTGGTCGCCGCGCTGATCATCGCGGTGCTGCCGGGCGGCGGCCGGGCGGCCGGCACCTCGCCTGCCGCGGCCGGCGAGGAGTCCGCGGCGATCGGCACCCTGCAGGGGTTCGCGCTGGCCTGCGGCTTCCTCTTCGTGAGCCTCTACCACGGCTTCCTCTCCGGGCTGACGAGCCTGCTGTTCGGCAGCATCACCGGGATCACCGACGACCAGGTGCTGGTGCTGCTGGTGGCCGGGGTGCTGATCCTGGCCGCGCTGGCCGTCATCGGCCGGCCGCTGCTGTTCGCCAGTGTCGACGCCGAGGTGGCCCGGGCCCGGGGAGTGCCGGTCCGGTTGCTCTCGGCGGCCTACCTGGTGTTGCTCGGCGTGGCCGTCGCGGGCACCAGCCAGGTCACCGGGAGCCTGCTGGTCTTCGCGCTGCTCGTCGCCCCGGCCGCGACCGCGAGCCGGCTCACCGCGAGGCCCGGACGCGGCCTGCTGCTGTCGGTGGGCATCGCGCTGCTGGTGACCTGGCTGGGCGAGGGGATCGCGTTCTTCTCGCCGTACCAGATCGGCTTCTGGGTGACCACGCTCGCGTTCGCCGCCTTCGTGCTGGCCAGCGGGTACCGGGCGCTGGCCGACCGGCGCGGCACGCCGGGCCGCCGCCACGCACCGGCCGGGGCGGCCGGATGAACCCGCTGCACCTGCTCGGCGAGCCGTTCATCCAGCACGCGCTGGCGGCCGGCACCGCGATCGCGCTGCTGTCCGGCCTGGTCGGCTACTTCGTGGTACTGCGCGGGCAGGTCTTCGCCGGCGACGCACTCTCGCACGTCTCCTACACCGGCGCGCTGGCCGCGCTGGCAGCCGGCGTGGACCTGCGCTTCGGCCTGTTCGCGGCCACCGTGCTGGTCGGCCTGGTGCTCGGCCTGCTCGGCGGCCGGGCCGGCGCCGACGATGCGGTGATCGGGGTGGTCTTCGCCTGGGTGCTCGGCCTGGGCGTCTTCTTCCTGACCTACTACACCTCCCACGCCAGCACCGGGAACGGCACGGCGAGCGCCACGGTGCTGTTCGGCTCGATCCTGGGCATCAGCCGGTCCGCCGCGATCACCGCTGTGCTGGTCGCGGCCGGCCTGCTGCTGGTGCTGGCCGGCATCGCCCGGCCGCTGCTCTTCGCCAGCCTCGACCCCCAGGTCGCCCGGGCCCGGGGGGTGCCGGTCGGCCTGCTCGGCCCGGCCTTCCTGATGCTGCTCGGGGCCACCGCCGCCGAGACCGCACAGGCGGTCGGCGCGCTGCTGCTGTTCGGCCTGCTCGCCGCGCCACCGGCCGCCGCGATGCGCCTGACCACCCGGCCGTGGCGGGCACTGGCGCTCTCCGGCGGCCTGGCGGTGGCCGCGGTCTGGATCGGGGTGGCCCTCGCTTACGCGTGGCCGGCGCTGCCCGCCAGCTTCACCATCATGGCCACCGCGACCGCCGAGTACCTGCTCGCGGCCGGCTGGTCGCTCCGCGCGGGCCGGTCACCGAGCCGCGGGATGGCTCGGCGGGCCTGATCGCCCCTCCGGGCAGCGCCGTCCGGGCAGCGCGGGCACGGGTCAGCGACGCGCGGGCGAGTGCTCCGGGCACAGGCCGAACACCTCGACGGTGTGGCTGATGTCGGTGTACCCGGCCGCCCGGGCGACCCGTTCGGCCCAAGCCTCGACCTCCGGCGCCGACACCTCCTCGCTGCGGCCGCACACCCGGCAGACGATGTGGTGATGGTGCTGGTCGGCGCGCTCGTGCGGCATTCCGCACAGCCGGAACTGCGCCTCGCCGTCGGCACGGTGCACCACGTCGGCGCGGCCCAGCTCGGCGAGCAGGTTCAGGTGCCGGTAGACGGTCGTGAGCCCGACCTTCTGGCCGCTGTTGCGGACCTCGTCGTAGAGCTCCTGCGCGGTCCGGAACCCGTCCGCCTCCTGCAGCGCGCCCTCGATCGCAGCCGACTGCCGGGTGGTGCGGGTGCGTCCCACCTGGCCGTCGGTCACCGTCTGCCTCGCCACCGGTCCAGGCTAAACGAGAAGCGGGCAGATGCGGTGGTTCCCGCGCGCCGGCCGACGCTAGCCCAGGCCGAGGTCGAGGCCCACCGCGCGCAGCTGGTAGTCAAAGTGCGCCTCGTAGTCGGTCACCACGTTGTGCAGGTGCCCGAACAGCTCGAAGCTGATCAGGCCGACCAGCTGGGCCCACGCCATCAACGCCCGGGCCAGGTACCGGTCGGAGAGGCCGGGGGCCGCGGCGTCCCGGAGTCGCTTGAGGTCGGCGTGCAGCGGGCGCGGGACCGGGCCGTGCGCCAGTGCCGGCGCCCGGCCGCCGCCGGTCGCGTCGGCGAGGATGGCCAGCAGCACCAGCGGGATCCGGGCGGCCGGGTCGACGGTGTCGGTGGGCGCCCGATAGCCGGGCACCGGGCTGCCGAAGATCAGCGCGTACTCATGCGGGTGCGCCACCGCCCAGCGCCGGGCGGCCCGGCAGGCGGCGAGCCAGCGACCCGCCAGATCGGAGCGCCGCACCCCGGACTCGGCCGCGTCCACCGCGTCGGCGATGTCGGTGTAGGCGTCGACGATCAGCGCGGTCAGCAGGTCGTCCCGGCTCGGGAAGTACCGGTAGACCGCCGAGGACACCATGCCCAGCTCGCGCGCCACCGCACGCAGCGAGAGCCCGGCGGAGCCGTGCTCGGCCAGCTGCCGCCGCGCCACGTCCTTGATCTCGCGGGTCAGCTCCGCCCGCACCCGGGCCCGGGCGGTACGCGGAGCGCTGTCGGCCGTCACCGGGCCAGTATGCACGGTTCGTCAGAGCAGGAGCAACAAACGAGAGCAGTGCTCTTGACAAGCCGGCAAGGCGCGCCGCATCATTGCTGCATTCCGAGAGCAGTGCTCTCTCAACATCCTCCGGAGGGAACGATCATGGCCGAGTCTCGGTACGTTCAGCCGGGCTGGTTCACCCGCGCCGTCTTCAACCGCGCGGTACGCGGGCTCACCCGCCGCGGCGTGAGCGTCTGGGGCTCGCGCGAGCTGCGGGTGCGCGGCCGGTCCAGCGGCGAGTGGCGCTCGGTGCCGGTCAACCTGCTGACCGTCGGCGGCACCAGCTACCTGGTGGCACCGCGTGGCGTGACCCAGTGGGTCCGCAACCTGCGCGCGGCCGGTGCCGGCGAGCTGCGGATCGGCCGGCGCGTCCAGGCATTCACCGCCGAGGAACTGGCCGACGAGGCGAAGGTGCCGGTCCTGCGCGACTACCTGCGCCGCTGGAAGTTCGAGATCGGCGCCTTCTTCCAGGGAGTCGGCCCGGACTCGCCCGACAGCGAGCTCGCGGCGATCGCCGGTGGCTACCCGGTCTTCCGGGTCACCCTCGGCTGACGCCCCGGACCCCCGCCAATCCGGCCGTGCGCACGAAACCGGCTCCGCCGCACCCACGCGGGCCGTCAGCCGTGCAGGCGCGCGCCCCAGCTGCCCGACCAGCTGTGCCCGGGCGCCAGCCACACCAGGTCCTCGCCCGTGTTGAGGGCGTCCGGACCGCAGGTCATCGGCTCCAGCGCCACCGACCGCCGGTACCGCGGGTCGCCGGGGTCGAAGGCATCCGAGGTGTAGACCTGCCACCAGCCGAAGGCCCCGTCGGCCCACACAGTCAGCGTGCCGGACCCGGACGCGAGCCGCAGCCGGCTGCCGCCGTCCGGTTCCCGTTCCAGGTCGGTGAAGGCGGTGTCCAGCGCCAGGCCCGCCAGGCCGCGCCCGGCGGCGAGGGCCGGGTCGGCCGGCACCCGCCCGGTCGGCAGCAGCCGGGCATCGGTGGTCACCGCGGTCCGGGCCGGCAGGGTCAGCGTCAGCTCGTCCACCGCGTGCTGCTCGAATCCGAAGAACGGGTGCGCCCCGATCCCGAACGGGCAGGTCCCGGTGCCGGTGTTGGTCACGGCCAGGTCGCAGCGCAGGCCGGCCTCGGTCAGCGACCAGCGCACCCGCAGCGCCAGCTCGAACGGGTAGCCCGGCTGCGCCGGCACCCGGCAGCCGAGGGTGAGCGCGTCGGGGCGCCGGTCGAACAGGTTCCAGTCGGCCCACACCACCAGCCCGTGCAGGGCGGCTCCCCGGTCCGGCTCGGTGATCGGCAGCCGGAGCTCGCGGCCCTCGTGGTGCCAGCGGCCGCCCCGGAGCCGGTTCGGCCAGGGTGCCAGTACCGCGCCGTTGAACGCCGGCGGCAGCTCCCCGTCGGCCCAGCCGTCGACCAGGGCCCGATCGCCGACCTGGTAGCTGCGCAGCGCGCCGCCCCGCGCTGCAACCACGGCACGCTGGGCACCGTGCGCCAGCGGCCATTCGCGGTCGGTCAGGATCGCCGGGCGCGGGAACGGCATCGAGGTTCAGCCCGTCCACACCGGAGAATCAGCCGATCGCGGTGCCGAACAGGGAGCCGATCGCGTACGTCAACGCCAGCCCGGCCGCACCGCCGATCACCACCCGGGCCACCGCCCGGCCGACGTTCGCCGCCCCGAGCCGGGCCGAGATCGCGCCGGCGATGCCGAGCGCGGCCAGCACCGCCACCACGGTGACCGGCACCCGCCACGCCTGCGGCGGCAGCAGGATCGCCAGCAGCGGCAGCAGCGCCCCGAGCGTGAACGACACCGCCGAGGCGATCGCGGCGTGCACCGGGTTCACCAGGTTGTCGGGGTCGAGGTTCAGCTCGGCATCCAGGTGGGCGGCCAGCGCATCGTGCGCGGTCAGCTCCGCGGCGACCAGCTGCGCGGTCTGCGGGGTCAGCCCCTTGGCCTCGTAGATCGCCACCAGCTCGGCGAACTCCTCGTCCGGGGTCTCCTCCAGCTCGCGCTTCTCCTGGGCCAGCTGGGCGGCCTCGGCGTCCCGCTGGCTGCTCACCGAGACGTACTCGCCGAGTGCCATCGACACCGCGCCGGCCACCAGCCCGGCGAGGCCCGCGGTGAAGATCGGACCGCGCGAACTGGTCGCACCCGCCACCCCGACCACGATGCCGGCCACCGACACGATGCCGTCGTTCGCGCCGAGCACCCCGGCCCGCAGCCAGTTCAGCCGGTTGGCCAGGTCGGGCGAGTGCGGCTCGTCCTCGTGCGTCGCGGTGCCGGCCACGGCGGCCGCTACCTGCTGCTCGTCGGGCAGGGCTGGAGCTGATTCGGGTCCCACATCCGAGGAGTCAACTACACCGGGCCGGCGCGTTCCAACGAAGGCAAGGCTCACCTGCGAGGCCGGGCGGGGCAGATCCGGGGCATACCGGTCGGTGCACTCTCCGGCCGCCAGCGGGCGGCCCGGGGACGCTGCGGACTCCGGCCGGGACCGGTCGCGGCGAGGACGGTCGGTCGCGAGCTCAGCCGCGCCCGTACCCGCCGCCGGTGTAGCCGCCGGAGGACGACCCTCCGGACGACACCGCACCGGAGGAGGCGGAACCGGACGGGGTGCTCGTGATCGGCGAGCCGGACGGCGCCAGCAACCACCACCGCGCCCCGAACGCGCTGCTGCCCTGCCCGTGGACGTCACCGGCGGCGTGATCCTGGGCGAAGTAGTAGAGCGGGTGGCCGGCGTAGCCGACCTGCCGGGCGCCGTCCGGCCGGGTGAAGACGGTCAGCTTGCCGGCCGCCACCCCGGAGCCGGCCGTCGGCGTGCCGGCACTGACCAGCGCCGGCCAGTAGGCCAGGCAGCTGCCCGTGCAGGTGGACCGGTCCAAGCCGTCGGAGGCGAACTCGTACAGCGCGCGCCCCGCGCCGTCGGTCAGGTAGGTGCCAGGAGCCCCGGCGGTGGCGACCACCCGCACCGCGACCGGCGCGGTGCCGGCCGCCGCGGGCGCGGTGCCGGTCGCCGCGGGCGTGGTGCCGGCCGTCCTGGTGGTGCTGCTGCAGGCCGCTGCAACGGTCAGCACCGCGACCAGCGCGCCTGCTCGCACCAGCAGGGTGGAGGGGATCCGGGTGAGAGCGTCCACGGTCGCTCATCTCCTTCGGGTGGCCGGCCGCCGGCCGGCAGCCACGCGGACGCGCAGCCACTCCCGGATACGGCCACCGCGCGCCGCCGGTTCAGCCGGCGGAACCACCATCCCGGATCCCGGCTCGCCGCCTCCCGGATCCGGCTCGGCGCCCGGGCTCGCCGAAAGACCGCTCAGCGGTCGCGCTCGGCCCGCCGGCGCCGGATCACCACGACCAGCGCCACCAGCACCACCACCGCCAGGACCGCGCCCGAGGCCTGCCCGGCGACCTTCTCCACCTGCTTGTAGCTGGCGCCGGCGAGGTAGCCGAGCACCGTGTACCCCACCGCCCAGACCAGGCCGCCGGCCGCGTTGAAGGCCAGGAACCGGAAGTACGGCATCCCCGCGGTGCCGGCCAGCGCCGGCATCACCGCGCGCAGGAAGGCGGTGAACCGTGCCACGAACACCGCCCGGCCGCCCTTGCGGCGCAGCAGGTCCTGGCCCCGGTGCAGTCCCTGCCGTCGTTTCTCCAGCAGCCGGGAGTTGATCAGCCTGGTGCCGAAGTGGCGGCCGACCTCGTACCCGACGGTGTCACCGACGATCGCAGCCAGCGCGGCGACCGCGGCCATGCCGGCCAGCGACACCCGGTGCTGGTGGGCCAGCACGCCGCCGAGCAGCACTGCGGTCTCGCCGGGCAGCAGGAAACCGACGAAGATCGCCGCTTCGGCGAAGGCGAGCACGCCGACCAGCGCATAGGCCGGCGTGCCGTGCAGCTTGAGCACCTCGTCGACCACCGAACTCAGCACGCTCACGCGGCGATCCTCCCTGTCCCGAGCTCGCCGCCGGTGCGGTCCGCGCTGGCCCCTTCGGCAACGTACCCGGCCGGCCCCCAGCCGATCCTGAGTGCGCGTGGCTGCACCTACGATGGCGCCAACGCCGCCCACCGGCAGGAGGACCGCACCGATGTCGGCCACCCGGCCTACCGCCGACGGCAACACCCGCCACGCCGTCAACCGCATCGCACCGCTCCGGTTCGTGATCGGCTTCGGCGTGGTGTCGGCGCTGGCCGACGTGGTGTACGAGGGCGCCCGGTCGGTGATCGGCCCGTACCTCGGCAGCCTCGGCGCGTCCGCCGCCCTGGTCGGCTTCATCACCGGCGCCGGCGAGGCGTGCGCGCTGGTGCTGCGGCTGGTCACCGGCAGGCTCTCCGACCGCACCGGCCGGCCGTGGCCGCAGACCATCGCCGGCTATGCGCTCACCGCGGTCTGCGTACCGCTGGTCGCGGTGACCGGCAACCTGGCCGCGGCCGGGCTGCTCTACAACGGCGAGCGGGTCGGCAAGGCGGTGCGTGCGCCAGCCCGGGACACGATGCTGGCGCACGCCTCCGCCGACCTCGGCCGGGGGTACGCATTCGGCGTGCACGAGGCCCTGGACCAGATCGGTGCCATGACCGGGCCGCTGCTGATCGCCGCCGCGCTGGCCCTCGGCGAGGACTATCGGCTCGCATTCGCGTTGCTCGCGGTGCCGGGCGCGCTGGCGCTGCTGTCGCTCGGCCGGTTGCGCCGGCTCGCGCCCGACCCCGTGGCCTGGGAGCCGGCAGCCCGGGTCGCGGAGAAGAAGCGGCTGCGGCTGGGCACCGACCTGCCCGGGCAGTTCTGGCGGTACGCCGCGTTCTCGGCGGCCACCATGTTCGGCTTCGCCACCTGGGCGGTGCTGGCCTTCCACCTGGCCCACCGGCACCTGGCACCGACGGCCGCGGTGCCGGTGCTCTACGCGGTGGCGATGGCGAGCGCTTCGGTCACGGCGGTCGGCTTCGGCCGGCTCTACGACCGGGTCGGCCTGCGCGGGCTGCTCACCCTGCCTCCGGTGGCCGCCGCGGTCCCGCTGCTGGCCTTCGCCGCCGTCCCGGCGCTGTTCGTGCTCGGCGCCGTCGTCTGGGGAGCGGGCATGGGGATTCACGATTCGACGATGCGAGCGGCGGTGGCCGACCTGGTGCCGGCCGACCGCCGGGGCACCGGGTACGGCACCTTCACAGCCGTCTACGGGCTGGCCTGGCTGGCCGGCTCGTCCTTGATCGGCCTGCTCTACGAGCACGGCACCGCGGCCGTCACCGGCTTCGTCATCGCGGTGCAGGCGGTGGCGCTGCTCCTGCTGGTGCCGGTGCTCCGGAGTCGCTGACCGGCGGTCAGTGCGCGATCTCCCAGACGTGGCCGGCCGGATCGACGAAGCTGGCGGTCCGGATTCCCCACGGCCGGTTCATCGGCCCATTGAGCAGCGTGACGCCGCGGGCGGTGAGTTCGGCACAGGTCGCGTCGACGTCGGGCACCTCGATGGTCAGCTGCAACCGGGAACCGCCGCCCGGGCCGGCCACCGTGGCGGGCTCGATCAGCTCGTGGGCGGCCTCGGTTCTGAGCAGGTTGACGAGGGTGTTGCCGAAGTTGAAGACCGCCGAGTCGGCATCTTCGAACATCACCTCGAAGCCGAAGACCTGCTGGTAGAAGGACTTCGTCGCGGGCAGGTCGTCGACGAAGAGCGTGATGGCGTTGATGCCACCGGGCCAACCGACCACCGGGCACCTCCTTCGCATGATGGGGCTCGCCCTCGGCGTGCACAGTCTGATCGGGTGCGGGCCATTGTGCCGGGTGGCTCTGACAGCACTGCGACAGTGAGCCGTATTCGCCGATTTCACGGACAGATCCGAGCCGGGCGTGATAGATCTTCCCGCCATGACCGCCTTCTCCGCCGAGGCGCTGGCCGCGCTCGACGCCGATCCGACCCTGCGCGAGAGCCTGGCGAAGCTGCCCGAGCCGCAGGCCGCCAGACCGGCCGGCCCAGCCCGGACGAGCCAGCTGCTCGGCGCCGGTCCCGGCCTGGACCCGGACCAGTTCGTGAACTTCGCCGGCGCGACCGGCACCACCAACACGTGCGGGCAGGCCGCGATCGCCAGCATCCTGCGCCATTACAACGTCAATCTCGGCAACATGGGAATGGGCCCGTGGCCGAACGACCTGGCGATCGACCAGGTGGTCGCCGACGGCTTCAAACCGGACGTCATGTTCGGCGCCTGGGGCACGAGCGGCGGCACCATCGCCCTCGCGCTGCAGCACTACGGCTTGAGTTCGGTGAGCTGCGGCTACGTCGGCGTCGGCGGGGTGGCCTGCCAGGGCGGCTGGAGCTGGCAGCAGTGCTGGCAGACCCTGCAGAGCTGGGTGACCGCCGGCCATCCGGTGCCCGCGCTCGTCTCGGCGGCCAGCGTCGGTCTCGGCCTGCCGGTGCAGGCGCACTGGCCGATCGTGCTCCGGATCGCCGGCGGGCAGGTCACGCTGGGCAACTGCCGCGGCTACGGGCAGGGACCGCAACACCTGCTGGAACTGCCGGTCGCCACCTTCCTGGACGGCTGGAACTTCCTCGCCGGGGCCGGCTGCGGCTACAGCCATTGCTTCGTGGTCGGCAGCGGCAGCCACTGACGGCCACCGTCACGGCGCGCCAGCAGGACCGACCCAGGGCCGCCGACTACCGAGCCGCCGACTACCGAGCCGCCGCCTACCGAGTCCCCGCCTCGGGCACCCGCACCGCGACGATCGCGATGTCGTCGCGGGCGTAGCCGGCCTGGAACGCCAGCACGTCCTCCAGCAGCGCCGCGGGATAGGCCGCGGCCGAAACGGCCGGCTGGCCCAGCACCCGCAGGGTGCGCTGCTCGCCGTAGAACTGGCTGCCCCGGCGGCCCTCCGGCACCCCGTCGGTGAAGAGCAGCAGCACCTCGCCCGGTGCCAGGGTCAGCTCGGTGTCGTGCAGCGCGGGCTCGGCCAGCACCCCGAGCAGGGCGCCGGGGCGGCCCGCCTCGGTGATCTGGCCGTCGGCCGAGCGCAGCAGCGGCAGCGGGTGGCCGGCGCAGCACAGGACGGCCCGCCAGCTGCCGTCCGTCCGGGTGAGCCGTACCAGCGCCACCGTGCAGAACCGGGTGGCGTCGTGCCGCTGCAGCACCTCGTTCAGCACCCGCAGCGCCCGTGCCGGTTCCCGGTGCTGGACGGTCGCCGCGCGCAGCGTGAAGCGGGCCAGCGCGGTCACCACCGCGGCCTCCGCACCCTTGCCGCAGACGTCGCCGATCGCGACCACCCAGTCGTCGTCGCCGATCTGGAACACGTCGTAGAAGTCGCCGCCCACCTCGCGGCCGTCGCCGGCCGGCCGGTAGATCGCGGCCACGTCCAGCCGCGGGATCTCCGGCGGGTTCGGTGGGATGAGCGTCTGCTGCAGGGTGCGGGCCAGGCTCACCGCGTGCGCCTCGGACGCCTCGGCCCGCTGCTTGGCCCGCAGCAGCTCGCGCTCGTACTCCCGGCGCTGGGTCGCGTCGAAGATCGCGGTGCGGATCACCCTTGCGTTGCCACGCAGATCTCGTTCGAGCACCGAGTTGACCAGCACCGGCAGCCGGCCGCCACCGGCGCAGATCAGGTCGAACGCGATCTCGCGGGCCACGCCCTGCATCCGCAGCATCGGCGCGTAGTGGGTCTCGTGATAGATCCGGCCACCGGCGGTGAGCAGCTGGTCGAACCGCGTGCGGCCGATCACGTCCTGCTTGCGATAGCCGGTGAGGAGCAGGAAGGTCTGGTTGACCTTCACGATGGTGCCGTCGGGCGTGGTGGAGAGGTAGCCGCACGGCGCCCGCTCGTAGAGCTGCTGCGGGTCGTCGTCGACCAGCGCGCCGATGAACGCGTCGACGGCCTCGTCGACGTCCGGGCTCATCGACATCTCGAGTCGGCCAGGTAGCGCTCGATGGCGGCCGTGGTCTCCTCCGGCGCGGAGAGGTTCGGACAGTGGCCGACCGCGTCGAGCAGGGTCAGCGTCGCGTTCGGCAGCGTCGAGGCGACATACTGCCCCACCGCGACCGGGGCGATCACGTCCTGCGCGGCCTGCAGCACCAGGGCCGGTGTGCGCACCCGGGGCAGGTCGGCCCGGTTGTCGGACAGGAACGTGGCCCGGGCGAAGCGCCGGGCGATCTCCGGGTCCATCCGGCAGAAGCTCTCGGTCAGCTCCTCCCCGAACTCCGGATGGTCCGGCCGGCCCATGATCACCGGGGCCATCGCCGAGGACCAGCCCAGGTAGTTGCTCTCCAGCGAGTCGAGCAGCTCGCTGATGTCCTCGGCCGAGAACCCGCCGGTGTAGTCGCCCTGATCGATGTAGCAGGGGGACGGGCCGACCAGCACCAGTTCGGCGAAGAGGTCCGGCTCCCGCTCGGCGGCCAGCACCCCGATCATCGCCGACACCGAGTGCCCGACGAAGATCACCTCGGACAGGTCCAGCTCGTGGCACAGTTCCAGCACGTCCTCGGCGTAGCCGTCCAGGCCCGCGTACCGGCCCGGGTCGTACGCGGACAGGTCGGAACCACCAGCGCCGACGTGGTCGAAGAGGACCACCCGGTAGCGGTCGGCGAACCGGGGCGCGACGAAGCGCCACATGTGCTGGTCGCAGCCGAAGCCGTGCGCGAAAACCATCGGCTGGCCGTCCACCGGTCCCGACGCGTGCGCGTTGAGCTTGCTCGCCGCCCCCATGACAGGCAGGCTAGCCCGCCCGGTCAGCCCGCGGCGATGGGCGGCCCCTTCGTCTGAGGCGCGGGCGGTCCCGGGGTGCGAGGCGCCCTTCGAAGGCGCGTTCGACGGCATGCGGGACGAGCCGATGCACGCCGGATCTACCGGCGATGACATCCGATGCCGCCCAGGCCGGGAAGGCGTGCACCGGCATAGAGAAACCCCCGAACTCGCTCGGACACTACGGTCCGGCGGGTCCAGGGGCTCCCGGTGCGGTGGCGCAGGGATTCGAACCCTGGGAGGCTTTCACCTCACACGCTTTCGAGGCGTGCTCCTTAGGCCGCTCGGACACGCCACCGCCGAAGACAATACCGTCACCGCCGGCGGGCGAAGAACTGGGTCAGCAGTTGCCCGCACTCGGCCGCCCGGACACCCGCGTAGACCTCCGGCCGGTGGTTCAACCGGCGGTCCCGGACCACGTCCCACAGCGAGCCGACCGCGCCGGCCTTCTCGTCCCAGGCGCCGAAGACCAGCCGGGCGATCCGGGCCTGCACCAGCGCCCCGGCGCACATCGTGCACGGTTCCAGCGTCACCACCAGGGTGCAGCCGGTGAGCTGCCAGTCCCCGACCGAGGCGGACGCGGCCCGCAGCGCGGCGATCTCGGCGTGCCCGGTCACGTCGGTGCCGGCCTCCCGGGTGTTGCAGCCGGCACCCAGCACCACCCCGAACGGCGAGAGCACCACCGCACCCACCGGCACGTCGTCCACCTCGCCGGCGCGGCGGGCCTGCTCCAGCGCCAGCCCCATCGCCTCGTGCGCCCACGGCGGGGCGGTCACCGGCTGCTCGGCCACGCGATGCCGGTCAGCCGCGCAGCGCTTCGAGGCCGGCGGCGCAGCCCAACCGGTCGCACACGGCGTCGAGCAGGTCGGCCGGCAGCGTCGACTCGCGCACCGCCAGCTCGATCAGCTCCGCCGGCTCGACACCGAGATCGACCAGCAGCGCCGGATCGCCGAACGGGGCCGCGTCGTGCGCGCCGGCCGGGGCGTCCTCGTCGCCGTCCAGCGGGTCGCCGCCGATCTCGGCCAGCTCGTCGGCGAACAGCTGCGCCACCGGGTAGTCGTCGGCGGCATGCCCGTTGGACAGGAACACCCGCAGCGGGACGTCCTGCTCCTCGTCGGCCACGTCGAGGCGGGCCAGCACCGCGTACTCGTCGTCCTGCTCGAGCCCCAGCAGCCGGACCGGCTCGTCGAAGTCGCGCAGCAGCTCGGCGACGTCGTCGAGCGAGTCGCACCCGGTGAGGTCCAGCTCCCGCGCGGTGAAGGCGCCCTGCTTGCCGACCAGCGCGAAGGCGAACAGGCTCACGAGCGCACCGAACCCGCCGCTCGGGCCCGGTGGAACTCCTCGGTGAGACCGATCCGGTCGATCACCGCGTTCAGCATCTCTTCGGGGTAGGCGTCGAGGTCGTCGAGGATGGACTCCATCTCCTCCTCGCCGAGATCCAGGTCGCTGAAGAGGTCCAGCTCGCCGATCGGCCACACCTCGTCGAGCTCGTCGTCCTCCGGCGGATCCTCGCCGAGCCGGTCCAGCACCTGGGCCGCCAGCGGGAACTCCACCGAGGCGGTCAGGTCCGAGAGCAACAGGTCCAACCGGGGACCGTGCGAGCGGGCGATCAGGAAGAACTCGTCGTCCACGCAGGCCACCACGAACGGGCCGCCCTCCGGCGGCTGCGAACGCAGCGCGGACACCAGCAGCCCGAGGTCGGTGAGCACCCCGCCGGGCAGGGCGTCACACCGCCACCTGCCGCCTTCGCGATAGGCCGCGACCGCGTAACCGGCTTCTGCCATGACTGGACTCCGCTTCGCCGGGGTGCTGGTTCCTCGCCCGTGATCCTGGCACGGATCGCAGTTGCCGACAAAGCCTGGCGGCCAACTGCGCCTCCTGTGGCCCGGATAACCACCGGTCGACGTTGCGTTCCTATCCAGTGTCGGCCCGGCATCGGAACGGTCACGCTCCGCCACCGACCCACGACCGGCCGGCACCGCCCGGTTACGTTGGCCGGGTGCGCCAACAGTTTCGTCGGATCGCCGTGCTCGGCCTCGGCATGATCGGTGGTTCGGTGCTGCAGGCGCTCGCCCGCGGCGGCTACCGCGTGGTCGGCTACGACCCCAATCCGACCGAGACCACGCTGGCCCGGGGCTCCGGCTACGAGCTGGCCGCGACCGCGGCGGAGGCGGTTTCCGGCGCCGACCTGGTGGTGCTCGCCATGCCGCTGCCCAACCTGGCCGCGGCACTGGCCGAGATCCGGCCCGCGCTCGAGCCGGCGACGGTGCTCACCGACGTCGGGACGCTCAAGCGGCCGGTGCTGCCACTGGTCGCCGACCTGCTGCCGGGCGCCCGGTTCGTCGGCGGCCACCCGATGGCAGGCACCGAGCAGTCCGGCTTCCTCGCCTCGGACCCGATGCTGTTCCGGGATGCGCCCTGGTCGCTGGTGCTGGAACCCGAGACCGACCTGGCCGCCTGGCTGGCCGTCGCGGTCCTGCTGTGCGACCTGGGCGCCCGGCCGGTGCCGACCACCGCCGCCGAGCAGGACGTGGCGGTGGCCCGGGTGATCGGGCTGCCACACCTGCTCGCCGAGACCCTCGCGCTGACCGGCCTGAACGGCGGCGCGCTGGGCCTGTCGCTGGCCGCCGGCTCCTACACCGGCGGCAGCCGGGTCGCCCGGACCCGGCCGGAGCTGGTGGCCACCTGGTGCGACGGCAATCCGGCCCTGCTCGCCGCACTCGACGATGCCGTCGCCTGGCTGAGCAACGCCCGGGACGCGCTGGCCGGCGGCGGCTCGGTGCTGCCGCTGGCCCAGGCCGGCCACCAGGCCCGGATGAGCTGGGAACACCGTGAGTTCGGGCCGGTGGACCTGCCCGCCGAACCGGACGCGCTGCGCGAGCACGGCCGCGCCGGCGGCTGGATCACCGCGGTCATCGAGAAGGACGGGCCGGCCCTGGGCGAGCTGCGCCTGCTCGGCATGCGGCCGCTGTAACGCACCGGCCGGCAGCCAGGCAGAATCGGGCGGGTGATCAGACTCTCCCCCGGTGTCCGGCTGGTCGAGGTCGAGCGGGGCGGCGTCGTGGAGTCGGCGCACACCGGCCACGTCGTGGTCCTCGGCGCCGACGGCCAGGTCCGGCTGCGGCTCGGCGATCCCACCCAGCCGGTCTTCGCCCGGTCCTCCCTCAAGCCGCTGCAGACGGTCGGCATGCTCGAGGCGGGCGTGCCGCTCACCGGCCCGGAGACCGCGCTGGCGACCGCCTCGCACTCCGGCTCGCCGCAGCACCTGGAGCTGATCGCGCAGAGCCTGCACGCGGCCGGCCTGACCGAGGACGACCTCGACTGCCCGCCGGCGCTGCCGCTCGGCGTGGCCGAGCAGCGGTCCTACCTGGCCGCCGGCCGCACCGAGTCACGGCTGGCGATGAACTGCTCCGGCAAGCACACCGGCATGCTGCTGACCTGCCTGGCCAACGACTGGCCGGTGTCCGGCTACCTGGCTGCCGCCCACCCGCTGCAGCAGCGGCTGGCCGCGACCGCCGCCGAGCTGGCCGGCGAGCCGGTGGCGGCCACCGCGGTGGACGGCTGCGGCGCCCCGCTGTTCGGGTTCAGCCTGCAGGCCGTGGCCCGCGCCTTCGCCCGGATCGCCACCGGCACCGGCGCCCGCGCACAGGTCGCCGAGGCGATGCGCAGCCACCCGGACCTGGTCGCCGGCGAGCAGCGCGCGGCCACCGTGCTCATGCGCGGCGTCGGCGGCCTGATCGCCAAGGACGGCGCCGAGGGCTGCTTCGCGGCGGCGCTGCCGGACGGCGGCGCGATCGCGGTGAAGATCGACGACGGCGCGTCCCGGGCCGCCGACTGCGCCGCCGCCTGGGCGCTGCACCAGCTGGGCGTCGACGTCGGCCCGCTGGCCGCGCTCACCCACGCGCCGGTGCTCGGCGGCGGCGAGCCGGTCGGGGCCGTCCGGCCGGCCCCGGGCTGGTAGGCACACCGCACCCGCCGCGACGTCGTAGCCTTCTCGCCATGACCTCTGTGCAGACGCCGCGCACCGAGCAGGCTGCCGCGCCGGCGCTCGCGTCCACCGTGTCGGTCCCCGAACGGCTCGGCTACAAGATCAAGCGGGTGCTGCTCGGGCCGCCGCTGGTGAGCTCGCAGCTGCACGAGGAGAAACTGTCCAAGCGGCTGGCCCTCGGCGTGCTCTCCTCCGACTGCATCTCCTCCTCGGCCTACGGCACCGAGGAGATGCTGATCGTCCTGCTGGGCGTCTTCGGCCTGGCCGGCTTCCACATCCTGGCGCCGATGACCGCGGTGATCCTGGTCATCCTGGTGCTGATGACCCTGTCGTACCGCGAAGTGGTCATGGTCTACACCCGGGCCGGCGGCTCGTACGTGGTGTGCCGGGAGAACTTCGGCTACAAGATGGCCCAGGTCGCGGCGGTGGCGCTGCTGATCGACTACGTCGTCACGGTGGCGGTGCAGACCGCGGCGGCGGTCGCCGCGATCACCTCGACGGTGCACGGGCTGGTGCCGTACAAGGTGGAGATCTGCGTCGCGCTGATCCTGGTGCTGGCCTACGGCAACCTGCGCGGCATCCGCGAGGCCGGCAAGGCGTTCGCGTTCCCCACCTACTTCTTCTTCACCTCCACCACGCTGGTGATCCTGGTGGGGGTGATCCGCGAGGTCTTCGGCGACCTGCCGCGCTACTCGCTCGACCGGGTGGTCGGCGGGGAGCACCAGCTGCCGATCCACGACCAGGGCCACGCGATCTTCTCCTCGCTGGCGATCTTCTACCTGCTCAAGGCGTTCGCCAACGGTGGTGCGTCGCTGACCGGGTTGGAGGCGATCTCGGACGGGGTGAGCGCGTTCAAGCCGCCGAACGGCCCGAACGCCCGCCGCACGCTGGTGATCATGGCCTCGATGCTCGGCTTCCTGGTGGTCGGCGTCGGGTACCTGTCGATGGAGACGCACGCCGCGCCGTTCGAGGGCGGCACCCCCACGGTGATCTCGCAGGTCACCCAGGCCGCCTTCGGCAACGGCGTGATCGGCCACGTCGGCTTCGTTGTGGTGCAGATCGCGACCGCGCTGATCCTGATCACCGGGGCGAACACCCCGTTCACCGGCTTCCCGTTCCTGGCCAACTTCGTCGCCGAGGACTCGTTCCTGCCCCGGCAGCTGACCCGGCGCGGGCACCGGCTGGCCTTCAGCAACGGCATCATCATCCTGACCCTGCTGTCGGTGGTGCTGCTCATCGTCGGCAAGGCCAACGTCGACAAGCTGGTGCCCTTCTACTCCCTGGGCGTCTTCACCGGCTTCACCCTGGCCGGCTTCGGGATGGCGAAGTTCCACACCATCCACAAGGAGCAGGGCTGGAAGTACAAGTGGTGGATCAACGCCAGCGGCGGGGCGCTCTCGCTGACCGTCGTGCTGATCACCGCGGTGGTGAAGTTCACCGAGGGCGCCTGGGTGGTGCTGCTGGTGGCGCCGCTGCTCTGGCTGCTGCTGCTGCGGCTCAACCAGCAGTACCGGGACGAGGCACGCTCGCTCGACCTGGTCACCCACGCGATCGGCAAGGGCGCCTCCGCCGCGCCGAACTACGCCCGGCACGTCGTGCTCGTGATGGTCGACCGGCTGGACCTGGCCGTCGTCCGGGCGCTGCGGTACGCCGGCAGCCTGCGCCCGACCGACCTGCGGGCGGTGCACATCTCGCTGGACAACGACGCCGCCGACCAGCTCGGCCGCGAGTGGGTCGAGCGCGGGCTGGGCGAGAAGGTGCCGCTGGAGATCGTCGAGTGCCCGGACCGGCGGCTGATCCGGGCGGTGGCCGAGACCGCGCTGGGTGCGGTGATCGGCGACCGGGCCGAGGTGACGGTGCTGCTGCCGCGCCGGACGTTCCGGCGGGTGTCGCAGCGCATCCTGCACGACCGCACCGCCGACCGGATCGCCGGCGCGATGGCCAAGATCCCGCACGTCTCGGCGACCATCGTGCCGTTCGACACCACCCTGGACGCGCGCCAGGAGCAGGAGCTGGAACGGCAGCGGGAGAAGGCGCAGCGCCGGGCCGCCCTCACCGACGAGGCACCGAAGCTGGATGACGTCGAGCCCGATCCGGCGCCGCTGCCGGAGCCGGACGAGAACGGCGTGACGCCGATCGCCGGGGTGCGGTGGAAGCAGCGGGTGACCATCGAGGGCCGGATCAAGATCGTCCAGGTGGGCACCGCGGCCGGCAAGTCGCTGGAGGCCCAGGTCTTCGACTCCACCGGCGGCATGCGGCTGCTCTTCTTCGGGCGCACCCGGATCCCCGGCATCGAGCCGGGCTCGGTGGTCCGGGTGACCGGCACCGTGGGCGAGTACAAGGGCCACCTGGCACTGGCCAATCCGCGCTACGAGCTGCTGCCGGCCGACGCCAAGACCAGCTGAGCCCCGGCGTCGAGCGGCAGCCGGCAGCGGCTACGATGAAGCGGTTTCGCCGGGCCCCCATCGTCTAGTGGCCCAGGACGCCGCCCTTTCACGGCGGTAGCACGGGTTCGAATCCCGTTGGGGGTACGCAAGGCCGGGTGTGCAGCACGGGGGCAGCCCCGATTTCGTGCCGGCCAGGCAGAGGTAGTAAGGTTTCGCACGGCCGCTTCGCGAGAGGCAGCCGGATCGAGATTGTGCAAGGCCCCGTAGCGCAGTTGGTTAGCGTGCCGCCCTGTCACGGCGGAGGTCGCGGGTTCAAGTCCCGTCGGGGTCGCCAGCGGCGATCGGCCCGGTTCCATCAGGAACCGGGCCGATCGCTTTTCCGGCCCAGGCCCTAGCCTGGACGCTGCCATGACTGCCACCCTGCTCGCCGTCGCGCACGGCACCGCGGATCCGGCCGGGGTCGCCGAGGTCGAGCAGCTGATCGGGCTGGTCCGGGCCGGCCGGCCGGGCGTGCCGGTGGAGCTGGGCTGGCTCGAACGGGTCCGGCCCGCGGCGGCCGAGGTGCTGCGCGGGCTTGCCGGCCCGGTCGTGGTCGTCCCGGTGCTGCTGTCCACCGGCTACCACGTCAAGGTCGACATCGCGGCCCTGGTGGGTGACCGGCCGCGCACCGTGGTGGCCCGCCAGCTCGGCCCGGATCGCCGGATCACCGCGATCGTCGCCGACCGGCTGCGACCCGGCCGGCACCGGGGCGCCGACGTCGTGCTGTTCGGGGCCGGCTCGTCCGACCCGGAGGCGCTGGCGCACCTGGCCGAGGTCGCGACCGACCTGCAGGCCCTGCTCCGGGCTGACGAGCCGGGCACGTCCCCGGTCGTGCACCCGCGCTTCCTCACCGACGTCGAGGGCTGGCGGCGCGGGATACCGGACGGTGCGGACCTGGCGAACTACCTGCTGGCACCGGGTCACTTCAACGACCGGCTGCCGGACCGGGCGGCGCGGCTGGGCAGCCGGTGGTGGGCGCCACCCCTCGGCGCCCATCCGGCGCTGGCCGCGGTGATCTGGGACCGCTACGACGAGGCCCTGGCGGCCGCCGAGGACCTCGGTGCGGGGTCGGGTGCGGGTGCCGGGTAGACTCCCTTCCGCTCGCCGGTTGCACGGCGGCGAGTGCCCGGCCAGGTAGCTCAGTTGGTACGAGCGACCGCCTGAAAAGCGGTAGGTCGGCGGTTCGACCCCGCCCCTGGCCACCCCGCGAAAACCCCCGTAGCCGCTGGACCGAAGTCCGGCGAGTGCGGGGTTTTCCCTTCTGCACGCCACGGAGCGGGTCCGCCAGGAGTCGGCTCCCGGCCCCGGCTCAGTCGACCGGTTCCGGCTCGCGGCCCAGGCTCAGTCGGCCGGTTCGGGTCCGCCGGCGGCGTCGGGCTCAGGACCGAAGACGAACCGCCGGCCGCTGATCTGCGTGACGTCGATGCGCAGGTAGCGCTGCTTGGCCAGCGGCACCCAGGACCGCAGCGCGTACCGCTCGGCGGCGTCCTCCTCGGCCTGGGTGGACAGCAGGTGCACGCGCCCCTTGACCACCACGCTCCAGCCGTCGGTCGCGGTGTGCGCGTCGGCCTCGAAGGCGACCCGTTCGTTGATCGCGGTGCTGAGCAGCTTGGTGCCCTCGGCCGTCCGGATCAGGATCGACGGTGGCCGGCAGGCGAAGTTCACCGGGAAGATCTCGGGCTGGTCGACCACGCTGGTGGCCAGCCGGCCGACCTGCTCCGACGCCAGCAGGGTCCAGCACTCGTCCTGGGTGAGGACGGTCACCGGCTGCGCCCCGAGGCTGGCCATGCCTCCTTCTACCGCCTGCCGGCCCGTTCCAGCAGAGGCGAAAGTCCCCGCACCGCAGCGGAAACCGCGCCGAGCGGGCCGCTCGCGGTCAGGCCGAGCGGCGCGCCGAGTAGGCCGGCAGCGCACCGGTCAGGATGACCTCCTCGGCGACGTCGCGCAGCTTGACGTGCAGGTTCTGCGACGCCTCCCGCAGCCGGTCGAACGCCGACTGGTCGTCACAGTGGTGCAGCGCGATCAGGATGCCGAGGGCCATGCCGATCCGGCGGTTCGACTGCAGGGCCAGCTGCAGGTGCCGGTTCTGGTCGGCCGCGGCGACGGCATCGAGCACGAGCCCGGCATGCCCGGCCAGGAGGTTCGCCACCCGGCAGGTCTCGGTGTCGAAATGCCCCGGCGCGGCGGCGTAGAGCACCAGCGCGCCGTGCCGCCGGCCGGCCGACTCCAGGGCGCAGCCCAGCGCCGAGCCGAAGGAGAGCTGCCGGTGCTCCAGCGCCAACCGGTAGCGCGGCCACCTGGTCTCGCTGCCGCGGTCGGCCATCAGCACCGGCCCGCCGCCGGCAAGCACCTCGCGCGCGACGCCCTCGTCGCCGCCGCGGAGGACGATGGCGAGCGCACGGCCGAGACCCTCATCGGTGACCGCCTGCAGCGTGAGGTTGCCGCCCGGCGAGGTCGACCAGACGGCGGCCGCGTCGCAGCCGGTCAGCTGGCGGGCCCGTTCGCAGATCAGGTCCAGGGTCGGCTGCAGCTCACCCGGCGCGGCCAGCTCCCGCACGACCCGGGCGAACAGTTCGGATTCCTGGAGGCGGTCCATGGCACACATCTCTCTTCCCAGTGCATGGCCTTGCCTCAGACCCGCGGGGAGTATGCCCACTCGCGCCCATCCCAACCCGATCCCGGCCAGATCGGCACGCACCGCCACTCCGCGGAACGTCCATGCACCGCGAACCGGACGAGCTGGACGTGCCTACCATGAATCGCATGCGAACCCAGGCGCTGATCGTGGTGGACGTCCAGGACGGTTTCGACGACCCGAGCTGGGGTCCGCGGAACAACCCGGAGTGCGAGCGGAACGTCGCCGCGCTGGTCGACCGGTGGCAGGAGCTGGGCTGGCCGGTGGCCGTCATCCGGCACGACTCCGTCGAGGACGACTCGCCGCTGCGACCGGACCGGCCCGGCAACCAGCTGAAGGAGTTCCTGCACGGCCGGGGCGACGTGCTGATCACCAAGTCCGTGCACTCGGCCTTCCACGGCGAACCCGACCTGCACCAGTGGCTCGGCCGGCGCGGCGTCGAGGCGATCGCGGTCTGCGGCATCACCACGAACCACTGCTGCGAGACCACCAGCCGGGTCGGCGCCGACCTGGGCTACCAGGTGACCTTCGTCGGCGACGCCACCGCGACCTTCGACCGGCAGCGGCTGTCCGGCGAGATGATCGCGGCCGACGAGCTGGCCCAGATCACCTTCGCCAACCTGTCCGAGGAGTTCGCCGACGTGCGCGACACCGCGGCGGTGCTGGCCACGCTGCCGGCTGCCGCCGTTCGCCGACCGGGCTTCAGCCCATCGGGCAGCCGGACTCCGCCGCGTGCCCGCTGACCGGGCAGCCGGCCGCCTCGTCCTTGCCCGCCTGGTAGGCGGGCAGCAGCGGGTGCTTGAAGAAGTTCGGCCGCACCGAGAAGTCCGGCGTCGGGAACGTCCGGTGGAAGGTGGGCGTGGTGCTCGCCGACAGCGGCGGGTTGATCCACGACCAGTCCGTCATCACCTCGCGGCCGGCCTTGGCCTCACGATCGACGTGCGTGATGAACTGGGCGGCCGCGGTGTGGTGGTCGACGATGTAGACACCGGCCTTCTCGTAGCTGTGGATCACCGCCCGGTTCAGCTCGATCAGCGCGCGGTCCTTCCAGAGGCTGGCGTTGCGCCGGGTGGACAGGCCCATCAGCTCGGCGATCCGCGGCAGCATGTCGTACCGGGCCTCGTCGCTGAGGTTGCGGGCGCCGATCTCGCTGCTCACGTACCAGCCGCTGAACGGTGAGGCGGGGTAGCGCACGCCGCCGACGTCCAGGGTCAGGTTCGAGATGGCCGGGTTGGCGTGCCAGCGCAGCCCCAGGTCGGCGAACCACGGGAAGTCCGGGTGCTCCAGCGGGATCTCGAGCACCGTGCCGTCCGGCACCGCGAACATGCTGGCCGGCGAGTCGTCCACCGAGATGAAGACCGGCAGCACGTCGAAGGCGGTCCCCGCCCCCTGCCAGCCCATCGACTGGGCGTACTCGGTCAGTTCCACGTGCAGCGGGTCGCCGACGATCCGGTCACCGTCGCGGTAGCCGGCGTACCGGATCAGCTGCGGGTTGTGGATCCGGGGGCCGATGTGGCCGGGCCGCTGCTGCTCGAAGATGGTCAGCACCGAGCGCAGCTTGCCGTTGTTGGTCGACACCCGCAGGTGCTCGAAGCAGCCCTCCGCGATCTCGGCGGGCGTCGTCCGGTCGCGCATGTCGAGCAGCTTCAGGCCGCGCCAGTTGTAGCGGCCGGCGCAGCGGGCGTGGTTGCGCCAGGCCACCTTCGCGCCGGCCAGCAGCTCCTCGGGGGTCTGCCAGTAGGTGCCGGTCTGCTCGATCTCGCCGATCACCGTGGCCAGCCGGTCAGGTCCGGCCAGTTCGGCGATCTCGGGCAGCCGGAAGAACCTCGTCGCCTCGGCGATCACCGATTCCGGGGAGTCCACCGGCGCGGCGGAGACCTCCACCTCGGCCGGCCCCGACCTCGTTCCGGCAAGCGGCTGCACGCTCATACCCACATCCTCAGCACGTTCGGCACTCGGGAACTTGCCGGGCAGCACGAAGCACGGCACAGTCGCAGCACCGAGACTCGCAGCAGATCGGTGGCTTATCCCGATTGCCCGTGCAGTCAGGAATATCACCGGCGGTCCCGCCGACGAACCTGCTCGGCCCGAATCAAGCAAGTCGGCCCGGCCGGTCGCGACCCGCATCGCTACCGTGTCAGGCAGCGGCAGCGTCCCGGTGAACCGGCACCGGAGACGAGCCCGCCGCCGGAGCACGCCAGTGAGGAAGCCCATGGCCGACATCATCGAGTTGATCAGCGCCGACCACGAGTGGCTGCGCAGGCACTTCCGCTACCTCGACGACGCCCGTACCGAGGAGGAACTGGCCGCGATCTGGGACCTGCTCGCCACCCGGCTGGACACCCACGCCGATGCCGAGGAGGAGGTCTTCTACCCGGCGCTGCTCAAGCGCGGCGAGGCCGGCGATCCGGAGGACGAGACCGAGGACGCGATCACCGACCACAACGAGATCCGGGACGCGGTGCGCGAGGCACGCCGGCATCCGGTGGGCAGCCACGAGTGGTACGAGGCGGTCGGCACGGCCCGCACCGAGAACAGCAAGCACCTCGACGAGGAGGAGCGCGAAGCGCTGCCCGACTTCGCCAAGAGTGCGGACGCGCAGCTGCGCCATGAGCTGGCGATGCGCTGGCTGTGCTTCTACCAGCAGCACCAGGCCGGCCGCGGGGTGGACGAGCGCAACAAGGACGCCGACGACTACCTCGCCGAGAACGGTTGAGCGGCGGTTACGACTGCGTGAACGCGCGCGTGTCGCCGGCCGGCCGGCGCACCGCGGCCCCTAGCGTCGGGCGGGTAGGACGTCTGCACCCGCCCGGAGGAATGCTCGGCATGGCAATCAGAATCAGCAACGACCGCACGACCGGCATGTCGAAGATCCAGTTCGTGCTGCCCGACGACGTGCACGACGGCCCGGTTTCGGCGGTGGGCGACTTCAACGGCTGGCGGCCGGGCGCGCACAAGCTGGTGCGGCGCAGCAACGGCACCCGCAGCGTGGCGGTGCTGGTGCCGGC
>DATJNU010000104.1:0-3234 GCA_035507775.1 Jatrophihabitans sp. | reverse complement strand
CTCGCCGAGATGCTCGGGATCGTGCTTCGCGGAGAGGGATTCGAGCCGACGTTCGTCTCCGATGGCGACAAAGCGATCGAGGTTTTCCGTGAATCACGACCCGACCTGGTCCTCCTCGACCTGATGCTGCCGGGTTCTGACGGGATCGACGTGTGCCGGCAGATTCGCGCCGAGTCCGGCGTGCCGATCGTGATGCTGACCGCGAAGACCGACACCGTGGACGTGGTTCTCGGCCTCGAATCCGGCGCCGACGACTATATCGTCAAGCCGTTCAAATCCAAGGAACTGGTCGCGCGGGTCCGCGCCCGGCTGCGCCGGACTGACGAGCCCGCGCCGGAGATGCTCCAGATCGGTGACATCGTCATCGACGTGGCCGGCCACTCGGTGAAGCGCGAGGGAGAAACCCTCAACCTCACCCCGCTCGAGTTTGACCTGCTGGTCGCGCTGGCCCGCAAGCCGCGGCAGGTGTTCACCCGTGAGGTCCTGCTCGAGCAGGTCTGGGGCTACCGGCACGCCGCGGACACCCGGCTGGTCAACGTGCACGTGCAGCGGCTGCGCGCGAAGATCGAAAAGGACCCCGAGCACCCCGAGATCGTCGTGACGGTCCGCGGTGTCGGTTACAAGGCGGGGCCTGGCTGAGCCTGCGTTGGTCAAGGTAGCGTCGGCACGCGCGGGCAGGCAGCGGAACTGGATCACTGCCTTCCGCCGGTCGGCGTTCGGCCGGGCCGTCATCCGGCGGCTGCCCGCCCGGTCCAAGCGCTGGCTCCGGGCCGGCCGCCGGTGGCAGCGCAGCGTCTTCGCGCGGGTCAGGCTGCGCTGGCACCGCTCGCTGCAGCTGCGGGTGGTCTCCACCACCTTGGTCCTTTCCGTCCTGGTCATCGCGGTCCTCGGCTTCTTCCTCATCCAGTCGGTGGCGGCCGGCCTGCTCAACAACGCGGAGAACTCGGCCGATGCCGTGGTCAGGAACGGCCGGACCAGCGCGATCGGGCAGTCCAGCGTCAACGTGCTCACCCCGTCCTCGGTGTACGACACGGCCACCGTGGTGAGCGTGGCCACCACCACCACCCGGACGCTGCAGCAGCCGAGCGGGACCACCGGCAGCTACCTGGTCTTCATCCAGCTGACGAACATCTCCCCCGCGATCGTGCACTGGGTCGGCCAGACCAACGTCGACATCACCGCGACGATCCCGCCGACCTTGATCGGCAAGGTGAAGGACGAGCAGAAGTCCGAGGAGTTCGTCAACAAGAACACGGTCCCGCCGACCTACGAGCCGACCACGCTGGTCTACAACTCCGGCACCTCGGTGCCGGCCCTGGCCGTCGGCGTGCCACTCGGTCACTACTACCAGCTGTACTACGTGTTCCCGTTCACCCAGCAGCAAGCCACCCTGCTGCTGGTGCAGCGCATCCTGGTCGGCGTGGGACTCGCGCTGGTGGCGCTGCTGGCCGCGATCGCGTCGCTGGTCACCCGGTGGGTGGTGCTGCCGGTCCGGCACGCCGCCCAGGCCGCCCAGCGTGTGTCGGCCGGTCACCTGGGGGAGCGCATGCAGGTGCACGGCGTGGACGATCTCGCGGCCCTGGCGACGTCCTTCAACGAGATGGCGGCCAGCCTGCAGGCCAAGCTCCGCGAGCTCGAGGACCTCTCGAACGTCCAGCGGGATTTCGTCTCGGCCGTCTCGCACGAGCTCCGCACGCCGCTGGCCACCATCAAGATGGCCGCCGACCTGCTCTTCGAGGCCCGCGCGGAGCTCGACGCGGCGGGCGCCCGCTCGGTGGAGCTGCTGCAGAGCCAGCTGGACCGGTTCGAGTCGCTGCTCGTCGACCTGCTCGAGATCAGCAGGTTCGACGCGGGCGCGGCCACGCTGGACGCCGAGCTGGTGGACGTATGCGACCTGGTGCGCCGTTCGGCCGACGACGCGCAGCAGCTGGCCGAGCGGCGCGGCAGCCGGATCGAGTTCCGGCTGCCGGCGACCGGGTGCTTCGCCGAGGTCGACCGCCGCCGGGTCGAGCGCATCCTGCGCAACATCCTGGTGAACGCGGTGGAGCACGGCGAGGGCAAGGACGTGGTGGTCACCACCGCCATCGACAGCGACGCGGTCGCCGTCTCGGTCAGGGACTACGGCGTGGGGCTGCGGCCCGGTGAGGAGCAGAAGGTCTTCGACCGGTTCTGGCGGGCCGACCCGGCCCGAGCCCGCAGCACCGGCGGCACCGGCCTGGGCCTGGCCATCTCGCTCGAGGACGCGCTGCTGCACGGCGGCTGGCTGCAGGCCTGGGGCGAGCCGGGCAAGGGCTCGGTGTTCCGGCTGACCCTGCCCCGGGTGGCCGGGCAGGCCCTGGCCGGCTCGCCGCTTCCGCTTAGCCCGGACGAGGCCGAAGTCGCCGCCACCGATCTGGGCCCGCACCCCGTGGCCGACATCACCGGGGTGAGCTCGCATGGCTAGCGCGGGCGCGGGGCGCTCGCGGCGCTGGCTGGCCTGGGGCCGCAGAACCTGGCGGATGTGCCTGGTGGCCGGCCTGACCGCCTCCGTGGCCGGCTGCGTGGGCATGCCCAACAGCGGCTCGCCCGGCACGTTCGGCGCCACCCCGCAGGACACCTCGCCTGACTCCGACTTCATCGGGGCGGTCCCGGCCGGACCGCAACCCGGCTGGTCGCCGGCCAACATCGTGACCGGGTTCCTGAACGCGACGGTCAGCTACCCGGCCTACTCGGCCATCGCCGGGGAGTACCTGGCCAGCTCGGTCCCCAGGAACTGGGCCCCGAATTGGTCGGTCACCGTGGTCGATCAGGTCATCGTGTCGCCCGAGGTCACCTTCACCGACGGCGGGCGCCGGGCGATGGTGAACGTCACGGGCACGGCCCAGGCGACGTTCAACGGGACCGGCCAGTACGTCGGGCCGCAGCAGGACCGCCACGGGACGCGGGCCACGAACCAGCCGTTCACCCTGGTGAAGGAGGGCAAGCAGTGGCGGATCACAGACCCGCCGAAGTCCCGGCTGCTGACCGAGCCCGATTTCGCCCAGGTCTATAAGCCGCAGGACCTGTACTTCTTCGACTCGAACGGGCAGGTGCTGGTGCCCGCCGCGGTGTTCGTGCCGACCGGGACGTCGCCGACGTCGCTGGCGACCAACCTGGTCCGGGCGCTGCTGAACAACCCGCAGCCGAAATGGCTGCAGGGCCAGGGCGACTCCACCCCGCCGGCCGTCACCGCCTTTCCCGTGCACAGCACGGCCA
>DATJNU010000103.1:0-42424 GCA_035507775.1 Jatrophihabitans sp. | reverse complement strand
CAGGTCGAAGGCGTCCACCGCGTGTTCGTCGTAGGCCGTGACGAAGACGACCCGGGGCCGCACCGCGAACCGGCTCAGCACCCGGGCGAGTTCCAGGCCGTCCAGGCCCGGCATCTTGATGTCGCAGAACACCGCGTCGATCCGGTGGTCGTCCAGCTCACGCAGCGCGGCCAGCCCGTCGGCGGCCAGCCGGACCTCACCGACCCGCGGATCCTGGCGCAGCAGGTAGGCCAGCTCCTCGCGGGCCGGCGCCTCGTCGTCGGCCACCAGCACCCGCAGCGAGGGCCGGTCCGGGCGCGACATGGGCGCCAGGCTATACCGGGGCCGCGGCCCGCGCAGTCAAGTCGGCAGACCCGCCGGGCGGCGTCAGCGGCGGGCGAACTTGGGCACCCGGAAGCTGACCTTGGTGCCCGCGTCCGGCGCGGTCTCCACCACCAGGCCGTACCGATCCCCGTACAGCTGGCGCAGCCGGGCGTCGACGTTGGCCAGCCCGATCGACTCGCCGTGCACCTCGCCGGCCAGCGCCCGGCGGATGGTCTCGGGATCGGAGCCGGCCCCGTCGTCCTCCACGCTGATCAGCGCGTCCGGGCCGGCGTCGGCCGCGACGATCGACACGGTCCCGCTGTCCAGCCGGGCGTCCAGGCCGTGCCGGACCGCGTTCTCCACCAGCGGCTGCACCACCAGGTAGGGCACCGACACCGACAGCACCTCCGGGGCGACCCGCAGCGACACCTTGAGCCGGTCGCCGAACCGGGCCTGCTCCAGCACCAGGTACCGCTCGGTGTTGCGCAGCTCCTCGGCGAGCGGGGTGAACTCGCTGCCGCGGCGCAGCGCGTACCGGGTGAAGTCGGCGAACTCCAGCAGCAGCTCGCGGGCCCGGTCGGGATCGGTGCGGACGAAGGAGGCGATCGCGGTCAGGCAGTTGTAGATGAAGTGCGGGCTGATCTGGGCCCGCAGCGCCCGCAGCTCGGCCTCCATCAGCTGGTGCTGGTGCCGTTCGGCCGCCGCCAGCGCGACCTGCCCGGAGACCCAGGCGGCCACCTCGTCCACCGCCCGCACCAGGGCCGGCGAGGTGGCCGGGGCGTAGGCGATCAGGGTGCCCACCACGGTGTCGCCGTCGAGCACCGCCGAGATCACCGCGGTGCGGTTCGGGCACCGCGCGTGCGCGCACTGCACCCGGTCGGGCGCCAGCACCGCGGTGCCGCCGCCGTCGAGCACCGACGTCGCCAGCGGGACCGCCCGGCCGGCGTGCGCGGCCCGGCCGGCGCCGTCCCAGGCCAGCAGGTCGGCCCGGTCGGTCAGCGCTACCGCGGAGACGCCGAGCAGCTCGCGCAGGTGCTTGACCGCGCCCTCGGCGCCGCGCCGGGTCAGCCCCCGGCGCAGGCTCGGGCCGGCCAGGCTGACCGTGTGCAGGGTGTCGAAGGAGGCGCGCTGCTCCGGGGTGCCGAGCTCGCGGCGGCCGCGGGCGATCAGCAGCGCCGCCGCCCCGCACCCCAGCAGGACGAGGAACACGAGCACCGGCCAGACCCGCACGCCTGGCAGCGTACGGGCGGCCGGTGCCACGCCGGGGCGATTACTTGGTATTGACGGTGATCTTGGCGATGCCCACCAGGAGGTCGGCCTTCACGGCGTCCGTCTTGAAGGTCTGGTTCAGCAGGGTGGCCGCATCCGGCGAGATCTCCACCTTGGTGCCCTCCAGGATGGCGGTGTCACCCTGGGTCTGCAGCGCCTTGAGGGTGGTGCCGTCCAGGTAGAACAGGTAGGCGTGGCTGGCCGCCTGGGTGCCGTTCACCGAGACGTCGCCGTAGAGCTTCGAGGCGCCCGGGTCGATGTCGAAGTTGGTCAGCTCGACCTTGGTCGCCCCGCCGGTGAGCGAGATGCCGCTGCCCTGGTGCTGGATGTCGCCCTGCACGAACGGGCTGACCGTGCCGGGCTTGTAGTAGGTGACGTGCCCGCCGGTGATCGGGAACGAGAGCACGCCGTTGTCGAGCTTGGCGCTGCCGGTCACGCCCGGGGTGAGCTTGAGGGTGGTGAGCGCGCCGGTGAAGCCGGAGTCCAGGGTCACCTGGGTCATCTGACCGCTCAGGCTCTTGATGTCGGCGACCGGCTTCGAGCTGTCCTTCGACGAGCTGGACGAGCAGGCCGTGCCGGTGAACGCGACCACGCCCACTGCCGCGAGGCCGACGACGGTACGGGTGATGCTGCGCTGCATGGGAAACTCCTCAGTCGGTGCTTGCGTGGCGCCCCGAGCAGCCGCCTGGCGTGCTCGAGCTGACGTGCGGTCATTCGCCGGGCCGGGTGCCGCCGGATGGCATCTGTCAGACGTCTCACCCCGGCAATCCGGGCGGTCGCGCACACCGAAGGGGCCTGTCGGTCGCGGGTACTACGGTGGGCGTGGGAGCGGGGTGGACCGCCCCGCGAGGCTCGACGAAGCAGGAGTGCGCAGATGCCCATCGCAACGACGAACCCGGCCACCGGCAAGGTGGAGAAGACCTTCGACGCGCTCACCGACGCCGAGGTGGACGCCCGGCTGCAGGCCGCCGCCGAGGCCTTCGCGGTGCTGCGGCGCACCAGCTTCGCCGAGCGCGCCGGCTGGATGCACGCCGCCGCCGACATCCTGGACGCCGAGCAGGACCAGATCGGCCGGCTGATGACCACCGAGATGGGCAAGACCCTCGCCTCGGCCAGGGCCGAGACCGCCAAGTGCGCCAAGGCCTGTCGCTACTACGCCGACAATGCCGAGGCATTCCTGGCCGACGAGCCGGTCGACCCGAGCGCGGTGAACGCGACCGGCGCCTACACGACCTACCAGCCGATCGGCCCGGTGCTGGCCGTGATGCCCTGGAACTTCCCGCTGTGGCAGGCGATGCGGTTCGCCGCCCCGGCCCTGATGGCCGGCAACGTCGGCCTGCTCAAGCACGCCTCGAACGTGCCGCAGACCGCGCTGTTCATGGCCGAGCTGTTCACCCGGGCCGGGTTCCCGGCCGGCTCCTTCCAGACCCTGCTGATCGGTTCGGGCCAGGTGGAGCGGGTGATCGCCGACCCGCGGGTCGCCGCCGCCACCCTGACCGGCAGCGAGGGCGCGGGCCGGGCGGTGGCCGCCGCGGCCGGCCAGCACTTGAAGAAGACCGTGCTGGAACTGGGCGGCAGCGACGCCTTCGTGGTGATGCCCTCGGCCGATCTCGAACGGGCCGCCCGGGTCGCCACCACCGCCCGCTGCCAGAACAACGGCCAGTCCTGCATCGCGGCGAAGCGGTTCATCGTGCACGCCGAGGTCTACGACGCCTTCGCCGAGGCGTTCACCCGCACCATGGCGGCGCTGGTGGTCGGCGACCCGATGGACTCCGACACCGACATCGGCCCGCTGGCCACCGAGCAGGGCCGCGACGACGTCGCCGCCCAGGTCGCCGACGCGGTCGCCAAGGGCGCGACCGTGCTCACCGGCGGCCAGCCGATCGACCAGGCCGGCTGGTGGTACCCGCCGACCGTGGTCGCGGACCTGACGCCCGACATGGACATGTACGCCCAAGAGGTGTTCGGCCCGGTCGCCGGCCTGTACAAGGTGGCCTCCTACGACGAGGCGATCGAACTGGCCAACGGCACCGACTTCGGGCTCGGCTCCAACGCCTGGACCACCGACGAGGCCGAACAGGCCGCCTTCATCAGGGACCTGACCGCCGGCGCGGTGTTCGTCAACGGCATGACGACCTCGTTCAACGAGCTGCCGTTCGGCGGGGTGAAGAACTCCGGGTACGGCCGGGAGCTGTCCGCGCACGGCATCAAGGAGTTCTGCAACGTCAAGGCGGTCTGGATCGGCGAGGGCGACGCGGTCCGGGCCGGCGCGCACGCGGAGTAGCGCGCCGAGCGGTCGCTACCCGGCCGGGTCCGGGTAGCAGGTCACCTCGGTCGCCTTCGCGCTCAGCCAGACCCGGGTGCCCTCGCCGAGCGCCAGCTCGGCGAGGGCACCCGGGGTGATGTCCACCAGGGCCGGCGGCGTGCCGCCGACCCTGACCCGCACCCGGTCGGTCAGCAGCTCCAGGCCGGTCACCGTCGCCGGCCACACGTTGCGGGCGCTGAGCCGTTCCGGCCGGCCCGCGTGCAGCAGCAGCGCGGCCGGCGGCACCGCCACCAGCACCCGGTCGCCGGCCGCGTGGTGGCGGTCGGCGGCCAGCGCCACCAGCTCGCCACCGCCGGCCAGCTCGACCGTGGTGGTCGGGCCGGCCGCCGCGCGCACCCGGCCCGGGTAGAGGTTGAGGCCCACCAGCCGGGCGACGTACTGGGTGGCCGGCCGCCGGGCCACCTCGGCCGGCGTCCCGTCCTGCACCACCCGCCCGCCCTCGATCACCAGCAGCCGGTCGGCCAGCACCATCGCCTCCAGCGGGTCGTGGGTGACCAGCAGCGCCGGGCCGGCGAAGTCGCGCAGGTGCGCCACCAGCTCGCCGCGCACCTCCAGCCGGGTGGTGGCGTCGAGGGCGGACAGCGGCTCGTCCAGCAGCAGCAGCGCGGGATCGGCGGCCAGCGCCCGGGCCAGCGCCACCCGCTGTGCCTGCCCGCCGGACAGCTGCGCCGGTCTGCGGCCGGCCAGTGCCCCGAGCGCCAGCCGGTCCAGCCAGCCGTCGGCGGCGTCCCGGGCGGCCCGCCGGGACGCGCCGCGCATCCGGCCGGCGAAGGCGACGTTGTCGCGCACGCTCAGGTGCGGGAACAGCCGGTAGTTCTGGAACACCAGCCCGACCGGGCGCCGCTCGGCCGGGACGAAGACCGACGCCGCCGGATCGTCGAGCAGGCTGGCGCCGAGCCGGAGCCGGCCGCTGTCCAGCCGGGCCAGGCCGGCCAGGGTGCGCAGCAGGGTGGTCTTGCCGGCGCCGTTCGGCCCGATCACCGCGAGCACCTCGCCGTCGGCCACGCCGAGCGCGACCCGCAGCGCGAAGTCCCCGCGCGAGACCGTGCCGTCGAAGGTCAGCCCGTCGACCGCCGCACCGTCCGGGTCAGCCGCGCCGGTGTGCATGCACCGATCCTGCCAGCCGCCTCACAGCGCGCTGCCCGGCCGCAGCCACCGGTCGCGCAGCGCGGCCAGCACCACGACCGCGACCAGCAGCAGCACCAGGCTGAGCGCCACGGCCGGCTGCGGGTCGGACTCCAGCGCGTTGTAGACGGCCAGCGGCATGGTCTGGGTGGTGCCCGGGAAGTTGCCCGCGAAGGTGATCGTGGCGCCGAACTCCCCCAGTGCCCGGGCCCAGCAGAGCACCGCCCCGGCCAGCAGCGAGGGCATGATGAGCGGCAGCGTGACCCGGCTGAACGTCCGGAACCGGGAGGCGCCCAGCGTCGCCGCCGCCTCCTCCAGCTCCCGGTCGGCGGAGCGGATCGCCCCCTCCACGGTGATCACCAGGAACGGCATCGCCACGAACGTCTCGGCGACCACCACACCGGCCGTGGTGAACGGCAGCGAGTAGCCGAACGCGGAGTAGCCGAACCGGCCGAAGACGCCGTTGCGGCCGAGCGCCAGCAGCAGCGCCAGCCCGCCGACCACCGGCGGCAGCACCAGCGGCAGCAGAACCACCGCGCGCAGCAGCCCGATGCCGGGCAGCCGGACCCGGGCCAGCAGCCAGGCCAGCGGGACGCCGAACAACACCGAGAGCACGGTGGCCGCGGTCGCGCATTCCAGCGACAACCGCAGCGCGGTCAGCCCGGCCGAACCCGACAGCAGCTCGCCGAGCCCGCGCCACGGCGCCCGGATCAGCAGCGCGAGAAGGGGCAGCAGGAGAAAGGCGAAACCCACCGCGGCCGGCACCGCCAGCAGCACCGGCGCACCCCGGCCGTGGTCCGGCTCGCGCCGCGCCGCCGCCCGCGCGGTCCCGGTCAGGGCTTCTCGAACCCGTCCGCGGCGAGCACCGCCCGACCGGCCGGGGACAGCACGTAGGCGACGAACGCCTGCGCCCCCGCGGCGTTCGCCGCCTTGCTCAGCGTGGCGATCGGATACTCGGTGGAGGCGTTCACCGAGGCCGGGATCGGCACCCCGGTGACCTTGCTGCCGGCCGAGCGGACGTCGGTCACGTAGACCACGCCGGCGTCCACCTCGCCCGTCTCGACCTTGCTGAGCGTCGACTTGACGTCGGCCTCCTCGGTGACCGGCGTGACCTTCATCCCCGCCTTGTCGAAGACGGCCCGGGCGGTGGCGCCGCACGGCACCTGGGCCTGGCAGAGGGCGACCTTGACGCCCGGCCTGGCCAGGTCGCTCAGCTGGCCGACGTGCGCCGGGTTCTTCGGCGGCACCGCGATCTCCATGACGTTGGCGACGAAGTTGCTGCTGCTCGACGCGCCACCGGCCGTGATCACCTGCTGCATGTTCTTCGTCGCGGCCGAGGCGAACACGTCGGCCGGGGCGCCGGCGATGATCTGCTGGGCCAGCGCCGAGCTGGCACCGAAGCTGAGCTTGACCGTGGCACCGGGGTGGGCCGCCTCGAACTGGCTGGCGAGCGTGCCGAACGCCTCGGTCAGCGACGCCGCGGCCAGCACGGTGACGGTGCCGTGCACGCCGGCCGAGTCGCTCGCGCTCGTCGCGCCGCCGGACCGGGCCGGGGTGGACGAGCCGCAGCCGGCCGTGCCCACCAGCGCGGCCAGCGCCGCGGCGGCCAGCAGCGCCGATCGGGTCGATCTCATAGGGGTGTTCCTCGTTCCTGGGTCGGGATCTCGATGACGACGTTGGTGGCCTTGACGCTGGCGACGGCCAGGCTGCCCGGCTCCAGGCCGAGCTCGTCGGCGGCCTCCCGGCTCATCAGCGAGACGATCCGGAACGGCCCGGCCTGCAGGTCGACCTGGGCCATCACGGTGTCCTTGACGACCCGGGTGACCAGCCCGACCAGGTGGTTGCGGGCGGACGCCCCGCCGATCGCCGGGACGGCCGGCCGGTCGGCGTGCGACTGCGCGAACTCGGCCAGGGCCGCGCCGTCGACGACCAGCCGGCCGTGTTCGCTGGTGGTCGGCAGCCTGCCGGCGTCGGCCCAGCGGCGGACGGTGTCGTCGCTGACGCCGAGCAGCTGCGCCGCGTCCCGGATCCGATAGTTGGGCACGACGCGATCGTGCCGCATCTGCCCGTCCTTATGCAAGATCACCACCGCAGGTGCGGTCAACCGGATCTGATCCGGTCGCAACTGCCGGTCAGCTCAATAGCAGGACCGGCAGTTCCTCCCCCGAGCGCGGCGAGGCCCCCGGTGGCACCTCGGCCAGCCCGTTCGCGGCGGCGGAGGCCGAGAGCTGATGCGAGTCCTGCCGGTCCACCGGGCGGGCGTGCAATCGCCCGTCCGGGCCGAACTCGGCCATCACCCGCAGGTAACCGGTGCGCCCGTCGTCCCGGGCCGGGGGCAGATCCGCGTCGAGAATCGCCTTGATCGGCCGGGCGAAGGGCTCGCGCTGCCCGGCCAGGTGGCGCAGCGCCGGCGCGGCCAGCAGCTCGAAGCTGACCAGGGACGACACCGGGTTGCCCGGCAGCCCCATCAGCAGGGTCGGCCCGTCCAGCACGCCGAAGGCGAACGGCTTGGCCGGCCGGATCGCGACCTGCAGCCAGTTCAGCCGGCCGAGGTCGGCGAGCACCGCCTTGACCGGGTCGGCGTCGCCCATCGACACCCCGCCGCAGGTGAGGACGACGTCGCACTCGGCGACCGCGCCGGCCAGCCGGGACCGCAGCGCGACCCGGTCGTCCCGGGCGATCCCGAGGTCGACCGGTTCACAGCCGACCCTGCGCACCAGCGCCATCAGCATCGCCCGGTTGGACTCGTAGATCTGGCCGGGTTCCAGCGGCTGCCCGGCACTCGCGAGCTCGTCGCCGGTGACCAGCACGCCCACCCTCGGCCGCGGGTACACCGGCACCTGCCGGACACCGACACTGGCCAGCACCCCCAGGTGGGCCGGTCGCAGCACGGTGCCGGCGGCCAGCACCAGCGCGCCGTCGGTCACGTCGCTGCCGGCCAGCCGCACCCCGGTCCCCGGCCGCGGCGCCGCGAACAGTCGCACCCGATCGCCCGGCAGCGAGCGAGGATCACCTTGCTCCGCCGAGGAATCCTCGACCATCACGACCGCGTCGGCACCCGCCGGCAGCGGCGCTCCGGTCATCACCTTCCAGGTGGTGCCCGGGGTCACCGGGGCATCGGCGACGCTGCCTGCGAGCACCGAACCGAGCACGGCCAGCTCCACCGGCCGGTCCGGCGTCGCACCCCGGACGTCGGCCGCGCGGACGGCGAACCCGTCGACGCTGCTGTTGTCGAACGGCGGGACGGCGGTGGCCGCCGTGACGTCGGCCGCGAGCACGCAGCCGGCCGCGTCGTCGACGTGCAGCCGGGCCGGTTCCAGCACGGGACAGGCGGCCAGCAGTCGGCGACGGGCTTCGGCCAGCTCGATCATGGCCGCAACTCTACGGGCGGCCGGGTGGATGGCAGGCCTCCCGTCCGGCCCGAGCCCCGGGCCGGACGGGCTGGCCGATCCGCCCACCGATCCGCCCAGTGCCGGTCCACCCCGTATCCCCGGGCAGCTAACGACGTTAATCACTGTGGGTAATCGATCAGGTACGGAGTGACAGCATGGCTTTCGCCGTAGCGCAGCCCGAGGCATCCGCCGGGTGCCGCGCGCTGCGCTGCACGCTGTTACTCGGCGTCACCGCGGCCGGGTTCTGGCTGGCCGGCGCGTTGAGCGATTCCGCTGCCGCACAGGCCGAATCCCCGCTGCCGGGGATCTCCGCCGGTGGCCCGCTCGTGGCCGACCCCGCCACCGCCGACACCCCACTGACCCGCACCCCGCCGACCCGCACCCCGCTGACCGGTATCCCGCTGACCCGCGACGTGCGGGATGCCGGCAGCGGGGTGCTGCCCGAGGTCACCTCGACCCTCGATGGAACCGGGTCCAGCCGCCGGCACGCCGTGCCTGCCGACGGGCCGGCCTCGACGCACGTGACCGTCCTCGGCCGGCCGGCGGAGCCCGCTCCGGCCGCTGCCCGGACGGCGTCGCCGGCGTCCGCCAGCCCGGCCAGGACCCAGCGACCCGCACGCACCGGCCCGGCCAGGAGCGTTCCGGCTCCCGTCCCCGTACCCGATCCGGTGCTCGGGGCCGTCTCGTCGCTGGTGTCGAACACCACCGCGCTGGCGACCGATACGGCTTCGGCCGCCACCGCCGCGGGTTCGAAGGTGGTCGCGACCGCCACCGGCGAGCTCCCCGGCCTGCTGAGCGGCGTGACCGCCCCCCTCGGCCTGCCGCCACTGCCCGTGCCGCCGGTCGCCGTGCCGCCGCTGCCCGTGCCGCCGGTCGCCGAACTCCCGGGTACCACCCCGCCCGTGTTCGACCAGCCCGCGTCGGGACACCCGGCCCACGACCGGCCACCGGTCGCCGCCGGGCGCCGACCGATCGGGACGGGCAGCCAGGCCACCGGCGGGTCCGCCACCGGCCGGGTGTCCGGTGCGGCGACGGCCTGCCCGGCGGCGGCGTCCCCGCACGGCTCCGGGACCGCTGCTGCGGGGCGCCGTCCGGCCGTGCCACCGGTTCCAGCGCCGCAGCCCGCTCCGGCACTGCCCGGAGCGCCGGGCGCCCTCTGCGGAGCGGGTCAGGAACTGGCCGGCCCGTCCGCCGTCCCCGCACCCGTGCCGGCCACGAGCCCGGTCACCCGCCGGGTGCTGGCCACCTGCGTCGACTCCCGCGCTCCGCGCAACCAGGCGACCGTCCCGCCGGTCTCGCCCGACTGAACCGGGTGCAGCTCACCGCCACCTGGCGGAGTTCACCCAATCCCCTTTCAGTCGTAGGAGAAACCATGAATCACCTGATTACCCGCTGCCTTCAGGCGGGCGTCTTCGTCGGTGGTGTGTGGCTGCTCGGCACCGGGATCGCCTCGGCCGACAGCGCGCACCAGCACGTGATCCGCCCGGGCGAGCTCGCCGCGGCCGTCACCACCCAGCAGCACGGCACGCTCGGGCAGCACGGCACGCTCGGGCAGCACGGCACTCCGGTGCCGGGGCACGATTCCGGGCACGGCAGCCGGCCGTTGCTCAGCGTCCCGGTCACCGCGCCGGTGCGGATCGACGGCAACGCGGTGGCGCTGCTCGACCGCCGGACCACCGCCACCGGCCGGTCCCCCGCGGGCCCGTCGCGCTCCGGCCGGTCGTCCTCGGCCTCGTCATCGGCGGCCGCCGTCAGCGCGCCGGTGACCGCACCGGTCACCGTCTGCGGCAACGGCGTCGGACTGCTCGGCCGCGGCGCCGCCACCTGCGGCACCACCACCGGCAATGCCGGCGGCTCGGGCTCCGGCAACACCGGCGGCTCGACCACTACCGGCTCGGGCAACGTCAGCGCGCCGGTGACCGCACCGGTCACCGTCTGCGGCAACGGCGTCGGACTGCTCGGCCGCGGCGCCGCCACCTGCGGCACCACCACCGGCAATGCCGGCGGCTCGGGCTCCGGCAACGACGGCGGCTCGACCACTACCGGCTCGGGCAACGTAAGCGTGCCGGTGACCGCACCGGTCACCGTCTGCGGCAACGGCGTCGGTGACTCGTCCGCGAGTTGCGCAGGCGCCGCGACCAGCGGTACCGGCGCCGGCTCGACCGGCGGCATCAGCCTGCCCGTCACCGTCCCGGTGACCGTCTGCGGCAATGCCCTGCTGGGCGCGGACGCGACCTGCGGCGGCCAGTCGAGCACCCCGGGACAGCCTGGGAACCCCGGCCAGCCCGGTAACCCTGGCCAGCCCGGCACGCCGAGCCAGGGCACCGAAGGCATCTCGGCCGGTGGTGACGGCAGCGGCCCCGGACTGCCAGTCGCGTTGCAGCACGACGCCCGGGCGCTGGCCTACACCGGCAGCCAGCTGCCGCTGGCCGGCCTGGTCGCGGGCGGCCTGCTGCTGCTCGGCGGGGCGGGGCTGCTGACCGGTCGCCGGGTCCGGTAACCGGTCCGGGCCGGCCGCGGGTCGACCACGGCCCGCGGCCGGCCCCACCCGTGCTGCCCGGCCGCCGCGCGCATCCGGTACTACTGGTCTGGTGGAACAGCGACAGATCGGCAGGCTCGGACGTTCGGTGTCGGTGATCGGGCTGGGCACCTGGCAGCTCGGCGCGGACTGGGGCGAGGTCAGCGAGCAGGCCGCGCTGGCGGTGCTGGCCGCCGCCGTCGAGGCCGGGGTGACCTTCCTCGACACCGCCGACGTCTACGGCGACGGCCGCAGCGAGCAGCTGATCAGCCGCTTCCGCGCCGCGCATCCCGGCCTCGACCTGCTGGTCGCGACCAAGATGGGCCGGCGGGTCGAGCAGCGAACGGAGCTGTACACGCTGGACAACTTCCGCTCCTGGACCGACCGGTCCCGGGCCAACCTCGGCGTCGAGGTGCTCGACCTGGTGCAGCTGCACTGCCCGCCGGACGGCGTGTTCGCCAGCGACGAGGTGTTCGACGCGCTCGACACCCTGGTCGCCGAGCAGCGGATCCGCGCGTACGGGGTGAGCGTCGAGACCTGCGCCCAGGCGCTGTCGGCGATCGGCCGGCCGGGGGTGGCGAGCGTGCAGATCATCCTCAACGCGTTCCGCCAGAAGCCGCTGGACGAGGTGCTGCCGGCTGCGGCCGCGGCGGGCGTCGGGATCGTCGCGCGGGTTCCGCTGGCCTCCGGACTGCTCTCGGGCAGGTACCGGCACGACACCCGGTTCGCCGCGGACGATCACCGCAGCTACAACCGCAACGGCGAGGCGTTCGACGTCGGCGAGACCTTCTCCGGCGTCGACTTCGACACCGGGGTGGAGGCTGCGGCCGAGTTCGCCGGGCTGCTGCCGAGCGGGGTGACGCCCGCTGCCGCCGCGCTGCGCTGGGTGATCGACCAGCCCGGCGTGAGCTCGGTGATCCCGGGAGCCCGAAACGTCGAGCAGGCCCGGGCCAACGCGGCCGCCGGCGAGCTGGCTCCGCTCGGTGCCGAGCTGCGCGCCGCGATCGGCGAGCTCTACGACCGCCGGATCAGGCCCGATGTCCACCAGCGCTGGTAGCCGGCTCGACCCGGAACAGCCCGATGCGTCCAGGCTGATCTCGCGCGGCCCGCTGCGCGGGCTGCCGGTCGAGGTGGCGGTGCTGGCGGCGGTGGCCTTCTTCGTGGCGGCCGGCTTCGGCATCGTGGCACCGGCCATCCCGCTGTTCGCGCGCAGCTTCGGGGTGTCCCGGGCTGCGGCGGGAGCGGTGGTGAGCGCGTTCGCGCTGATGCGGCTGTGCTCCGCGCTCGGGGTCGGCCGGCTGGTCAACCGGATCGGCGAACGGGTCGTGCTGGCAGCCGGGATCGGCATCGTGGCGGTGAGCAGCGCGCTGGCCGGCTTCGCCTCCGACTACGTCCAGCTGCTGGTGCTGCGCGGTGCGGGCGGCATCGGTTCGGCGATGTTCTCGGTGTCGGCGAACTCGCTGCTGATCGGGGTCACCACCTCGAACCAGCGCGGCCGCTCGATCGGCGCGTTCAGCGGCGGCTTCCTGGTCGGCGGCATCGCCGGACCGGGCCTCGGCGGCCTGATCACCGGATGGTCGCTGCGGGCGCCGTTCTTCCTGTACGCCGGCACCCTGGCCGCGGCCGGCGCGGTCGGGATCGCGCTGCTGCCCCGCCGGACCGGTGGCACGCACGGCGCCGGTGGCCCGTCCGGCACCCCGTCGCTGACGGTCGGACGTGCCCTGCGGCTGCCGGCCTTCCGGGCCGCGGCCTTCGCCAACCTGGCCGACAACTGGGCCTCGCTCGGGGTAAGGGCCGCCATCGTGCCGCTGCTGGTGATGGAGGTGCTGCACCGCTCCCCCATCTGGACCGGCATCGGGCTGACCGTGTTCACGCTGGGCAACGTCGCGACCCTGCTGCTCGGCAGCCGGATCACCGACCGCCGCGGCCGGCGCCCGGTGCTGCTGACCGGCTGCCTCGGCAGCGCGGCCGGCTGCGCGATCCTGGTGGTGACCCATTCGCTGCCGCTGTTCTTCGTGTCGATGCTGGTCTTCGGCGCCGGCAGCGGCCTGCTCGACGTGGCACCCGGCGCGATGCTCGGCGATGTCGTGCACGGCCGGGGCGGCACCGTGGTCGCCTCGTACCAGATGGCCGGGGATGTCGGCAGCCTGGCCGGGCCGTTGATCGCGGGTTACCTCGCCGACACCGCCGGCTACGGCTGGGCGTTCGGGCTCACCTCGGGGGTGCTGGTGCTCGCCGCCGGGATCGGCCTGCAGGCGCCGGAGACGCTGACCCGCGAGGTGGTCGCGCACGAGGTCGCGCCGGGCGCCGCGCTCGCGCCGGGATCGGTGGCCGACGCCGCCGAACGCGACACGGCCGGCTGAGGCCGCACCGTCCGCGGCCTCGGATAGCGGCTCTCGGACGCGTCAGAGGACCAGCTTCAGCCGGTGCGCCGAGGTCAGTTCGAAGCCGAGCCGCTGGTAGATCCACAGCCGCGGACAGCTCGACCTCGTCGAAGAGAACCTGCCACAGCCACAGGACGCGCTCCAGGTCGGCTGGGGATGCCAGCCGGACGCGGGCGGGTGAATCGGCATGCACGCAGTCATGCTGGCACAGCGCAGCCGTCGCGCAGTCCCATTTTCAAATGTGAATTCAGACTTGCCTGCGCAATGCCCGGAATGGAATTCTGCTACCGCCTATCGGCACGGCCCCGCCGAACTTGAGTAGACACCCTCACGAATGAGATGAACATCATCAGAGGCCGGGCTCCGCACGCTGGGTGCGAAGCCCGACCTCTGACGATTCGGCGTTCGATCAGCCGTTGACGCGCAGGCCGGCCATCTCGAAGGTCGCGTCCGAGACGGTGACCGGCTCACCCTTCGTCCAGGTGTACCCACCGGTGAAGGTCAGCGACTTCTCCGCCGACGGCGGGTCGTAGCTCAGGGCGGTCATGGTCACGCTCAGGCCGACGCCGACCCGGCCGTCCGGGAAGTGGCTGCGAACCTGCAGGGTGTACTCCTTCGGCAGCACCTCGCTCTCCGGGTTGAAGGTGAGGGCGCCTTCCATCGGGCACTCGAGCTCGAGCGGCGGGTTGGTCGAGCCGCGCACGACCCGCGCGACGCCGACGGCGTCCCAGGTGCCCAGCTCGGACGCGGTGAAGGACAGCTGCATGGTGAGCTCGGTGCCACCGATGGCGGCGTCGACCTGGACGAACTCGGCGCGGAAGTCCTGCTCGGTCACCACGGATGCTTCGGTCATTCTGATTCTCCTGTTGAAATAAAAATGGGGGAAGCAATTCAGCCCTGCGACAGAAAGCCGGCGCCGGCTAGGGGTTCCGCATTGCAGAGCGCACGAACTGCATTCAGTACGGGCGAAGCTTTACATAGACTTAGCACGCTGTCACGCGTTCCTGGAATGAAATCTCTACCAGGGCTGAATTACGACACTTCGTCTATGTCTGGCCCACTCGCCATGCCGGTCGACGAGTTCTGCAGACAACCGGGCCCGCTCACTCAACCGCTCGGGCCGCCGTCCATCGGCTCGGCACCGACCCCGACCCGGCGGCGACTCATCCGGGGAGATGTCCAGCAGCGGGTCAGGAACGCCGGCCAGCAGGCGTGATCGCCGCCGCTCGCCCGGCCGGCTCCTGGTCCAGGTCCGAAACGCCACCGAGCGGGCACGCGGTGATCGACCGGTCAACCCCAGGATCGGGCTGAGGAGCTATGGCGGAACTACTTGCCCAGGCCGGCCCGGCGGAGCGCGTCGGCCATCGAGCCGGACGGCTGCGACTTCCCCTCGGACCGGCCCCCACGCTGACCAGCGCCGCGCTGACCAGCACCGCGCTGGCCCCCGCCGCGTTGGGCACTGCCGGAGGGACTCCCACCACCAGAACCAGGACCGGAAGAACCGCGACCGGCGGTCACCTCGTCGTCCAGCCGCAGCGTGAGCCCGATCCGCTTGCGGGCCACGTCCACGTCGAGCACCTTCACCTTGACGATGTCGCCGGGCTTGACCACCTCGCGCGGATCGGAGACGTACGTGCGCGACATCGCCGAGATGTGCACCAGGCCGTCCTGGTGCACGCCGATGTCGACGAACGCCCCGAAGGCGGCCACGTTGGTCACCGTCCCCTCCAGCACCATGCCGGGCTTGAGGTCGGTGAGCTCCTCGACGCCGTCGGCGAACCGCGCGGTGGTGAAGGCCGGCCGCGGGTCCCGGCCGGGCTTCTCCAGCTCGGCGAAGATGTCGGTGACGGTCGGCAGCCCGAACGTGCCGTCCACGAACTCGGCCGGCCCCAGTGACCGCAGCAGCGCCGGATTGCCCATCAATGCAGGCACCTCCGCCTTCGCCGCGGTGACGATCCGGCGCACCACGGGGTAGGACTCCGGGTGCACGCCGGAGCTGTCCAGCGGGTCGTCGCCGCCCCGGATCCGCAGGAAGCCGGCGCTCTGCTGGAACGCCTTCGGGCCCAGCCCGCGTACCTGCTGCAGCTCCGCCCGGGACCGGAAGCCGCCGGCGGTGTCCCGGTGCGCCACGATGCTCGCGGCCAGCCCGGCGCCGATGCCGGACACCCGCGCCAGCAGCGGCGCCGACGCGGTGTTGAGGTCGACCCCGACCGCGTTCACGCAGTCCTCGACCACCGCATCGAGGGACCTGGCCAGGCTCAGTTCGGGCAGGTCGTGCTGGTACTGGCCCACTCCGATCGACTTCGGATCGATCTTCACCAGCTCCGCCAGCGGATCCTGCAACCGGCGGGCGATCGAGACCGCGCCGCGCAGCGACACGTCCAGCTCGGGCAGCTCGGCCGAGGCGTAGGCCGACGCCGAGTACACCGACGCGCCCGCCTCGGACACCACCGCCTTGGTCAGCGTGAGCCCCGGCCGGGCCGCGACCAGCTCGGCGGCCAGCTTGTCGGTCTCGCGGGAGGCGGTGCCGTTGCCGATCGCGATCAGCTCGACCCGGTGCTTCTCGGCCAGCTTCGCCAGCACCGCCAGCGACTCGGCCCACCGCCTGTGCGGCACGTGCGGGTAGATCGTCGCGGTGTCGACCACCCGGCCGGTGCCGTCGACCACCGCGACCTTGACCCCGGTGCGCAGGCCCGGGTCCAGGCCCATCGTCGGCCGGCCGCCGGCCGGCGCGGCCAGCAGCAGGTCGCGCAGGTTCTCGGCGAACACCCGCACCGCCCCGTCCTCGGCGACCTGGCGCAGCCGCATCCGCAGGTCGACCGCCAGCCGGTCGTAGATCCGGGTCCGCCAGGCCCACCGGACCGTGTCGGCCAGCCACCGGTCCGCCGGCCGGCCCGCGTCGGCGATGCCGAACCGGTGCGCGATCCGGCGCTCGTACTCGGCAGCCGCCGTGGCCGCGTCGTCCTCGCCGGTGGCCGGGTCGACGGTGACCGTCAGCACCTCCTCCTTCTCGCCCCGGAACAGCGCCAGGATCCGGTGCGAGGGCAGCCTGGTGAGCGGCTCGGCGAAGGCGAAGTAGTCGGCGAACTTGGCGCCGGCGTCCTGCTGGCCGTCCCGCACCGCCGAGGTCAGCCGGCCGGTGCTCCACAGCCGCTCGCGCAGCTCGCCGATCAGGTCGGCGTCCTCGGTGTAGCGCTCGATCAGGATCGCCCGAGCGCCGTCCAGGGCTGCCTGCGGGTCCGGGTAGCCCTCGCCGAGGTAGCCAGCCGCCTCGGTGAGCGGCTCGCGGGTCGGGTCGCCGAGCAGCGCGTCGGCCAGCGGCTCCAGGCCGGCCTCGCGGGCCAGCTGCGCCTTCGTCCGGCGCTTCTGCTTGTACGGCAGGTAGATGTCCTCCAGCCGTGCCTTGGAGTCGGCGGCCAGGATCCTGGCGCGCAGCGCGTCGTCCAGCTTGCCCTGGGCCCCGATCGCCTCCAGGATCGCGGTGCGCCGCTCGGCCAGCTCGCGCAGGTAGCGCAGCCGCTCCTCCAGGGTGCGCAGCTGCGCGTCGTCCAGGGTGCCGGTCGCCTCCTTGCGGTAGCGGGCGATGAACGGGACGCTGGCGCCCCCGTCGAGCAGGTCCACCGCGGCCCGGACCTGGTGCTCACCCACTCCCAGCTCGGCGGCGATCTGCGCGGTGACCGGGCTGACCTGGTCGGTACGAGGACGGGGCGCGTTCGGAGCTGACACGGGGAACAACCCTAGGGCACCCGCTTCGCGCGACGGTGCGCACAACCCTCAGCCGGTGCTGCCACACTTGCTCTGCTCCCCCGCGGAAGGAACTGCCGACGTGCACGGTGATCTCCTCGATCTGCTGCTGATCGCACTTGCCGTGCTCGCCGGATTCGGTGGGTTCCGGCGTGGCCTGATCTGTTCGGTCACCTCCTTCCTGGGGTTCGTGCTCGGCGCGGTGGTCGGCGTCCGGATCGCCCCGGCCCTGGCCCGGGGCGTGCTCAAGGCACCCAGCAACGCGATCGCCGCCGACCAGGCACTCGGCCAGCGGATCGTCAGCCTGGCGGTGGTGCTGGCCCTCGCCGGGATCGGCAGCTACCTGGGCCAGCTGGTCGGCGGCCGGCTGCGGATGCTGGTCGCGCGCACCCCGCTCGGTCCGGCGGACGGCGTCGGCGGCGCGATCGTCTCGGTGGCGTCGATGCTCGCGGTGGCCTGGCTGTTCGCGCTGGCCCTCGCCTACGCCCCGGCCCCGCCGCTGGCCCGCCAGATCCACCGCAGCGTGGTGCTGCAGGCGATCGACGCGGTGGTGCCGAACCAGGGCCAGCAGGTCGTCTCGGCCCTGCTCCGCGAGGTCCAGCAGCACGACCTGCCCGCGGTCTCCGGCCCGTTCGCCACCCTGCTGGCGCCGTCCGTGGCCGCGCCCGACCCGCGGGTGGTACCGGCCGCCACCCGGACCGCGGCCGGCTCGATCCTCAAGGTCACCGGCGACGCGCCGTCGTGCAGCCGCGCGATCGAGGGCTCCGGCTTCGTCTACGCGACCGAGCGGGTGGTCACCAACGCGCACGTGGTCGCCGGCGTCCGCGACCCGCGGGTCACCATCCCGGGCGGCGGCTCGCTGCCGGCCCGGGTGGTCGTCTACGACGCGAACCGGGACCTGGCCGTGCTGTACGTGCCGGGGCTGAACCGCCGGGCCCTGGCCTTCGCCGGGGCGGCCGGCAGCGGCACGTCGGCGGTGGTGGCCGGTTACCCGGAGAACGGCCCGTTCACCGCCGACCCGGCTCGGATCGCCGCCCGCACCAGCGTCACCGGGCCGAACATCTACCAGAGCCGGACGGTGACCCGGCAGGTCTACACGGTGCGCGGCCGGGTCCGGCCGGGCAACTCGGGCGGGCCGCTGCTCAGCGCCGACGGCCGGGTGTACGGCGTGGTGTTCGCCGCCAGCGTCGACCAGACCGACGTCGGCTACGCCCTCACCGACGCCGAGATCTCACCGGACGTCGAGGCCGGCCGGACGGCCACCCGGGCGGTCAGCACGCACGGCTGCGACTGACCCGCACGGTCAGGCGGTCGCGTACCCCGCGGCGGCCAGGCAGGCACCGTCCTCGACCAGCGCGGCCGGCAGGTCCGCGGGCAGCCGGCCCAAGAGCTGCCGGCCGGCGACCAGCCCACGCCACCGTGCGCCGACGACCGACCCCGCGGCGGCCCCGGCCAGGCCGAGCAGCCCGGCCACCGCGACCGCCGGTGCCGGCTCACCCGTCCGCCTGGCCAGGATCGCGCCTGCTGCCGCCCCGGCGGCCAGCCGCGGCACCAGCCCGGCCGGTTCGAGCCGGCTGGGCGCGGCCTGCAGCTTGTCGGCGGCCAGCTCGGCGGTGAGCGCCAGGGCGGACGCGCGGGCCGTCCACCGACCGGTCAGCCAGGAACCGGTGTCGGCGGAGGTCAACGCCAGCGCCGCCAGCCCCAGCGTGCTGCGGCCACCGGTCGCCAGGCCCAGGGCCAGGGCGCGGGGGTAGATCGCCATGCGGCCCAGCGTAGGGGCTGCCGGAGCGGTGGGCGGAACGCCCGCACCTGCCCGGCTCGTGCCCGGGCAGTGGCAGGGTGGAAGGCATGACAGACCGGCACCATGGGCCTGCCGATCGGGGTCAACCTGGCCAAGGCCGGCCTGCCGCTGCGCGCCTGGAACCGCAGCCCCGAGAAGGCGCAGCCGCTCACCGAGCACGGCGTCACGGTCACCGAGACGGCCGGCGATGCCGTCGCCGGCGCCGAGGTGGTGCTCACGATGCTCTACGACGCCGACAGCGTCGCCGAGGTGATGCGGCAGGCGGCGGACCGGCTGACGCCGTCGGCGACCTGGATCCAGCTCACCACGGTCGGCGTCGACGGCACCCGCCGGCTGGCCGAGCTGGCCGGCGAGCTCGGGCTGGTCTACCTCGACTCCCCGGTGCTCGGCACGCGCAAGCCGGCCGAGGACGGGACGCTGGTGGTGCTGGCCGCCGGCCCGGACGAGGCCCGCCCGACCTGCCAGCCGATCTTCGACGCGATCGGCGGCCGCACCGTCTGGCTGAACCGGCCGGGCGATGCCAGCAAGCTGAAGCTGGTCGCCAACGCCTGGGTGATCGCGGTGGTCGAAGGGATCGCCGAGTCGCTCACGCTCGCCGAGGCGCTCGGCCTGGACCCGGCACTGTTCCTGGAGGCGGTGCGCGGCGGGGCGATGGACGCGCCGTACGTGCAGCTCAAGGGCAACTCCATGATCGCCGGCGACTGGGCGCCGTCGTTCGGGCTGAGCAACGCCGACAAGGACGCCCGGCTGATCCTGCAGGCCGCGCGATCGGCCGGGGTGGACATGGCCATCACCCAGGCCGCGCACGACTACTTCGACCGCGCGATGGCCGCCGGGCACGGTGAGAAGGACCTGTCGGCGATCCTGCTCGCCCACGACCGGGGCTGAGCCCGGGGCCTCAGGAACCCCCGGCGGACGCCTCGGCCAGCCCCGGCGGCAGGTCCCGGCGGTGCAGCACGTGCAGCCGCCGGGTGGCCCGGGTCAGGGCCACGTAGAGGTCGCTGGCCCCGCGCGAGGACCCGGCGAGGACGGCGGCCGGCTCCACCAGGAGCACCACGTCGAACTCCAGCCCCTTGGCCTGGGCGGGGGTGAGGATGCTGAGCCGGTCGAGCCGCGGCAGGGCCGGGACGAGCTCGGCGACCGTGGCCGCGGCGGCGAGCACGGCGCACTGCCCGTCCTCGGCCAGCGTCCCGGCGAACTCGGCGCGCACCGCCTCGGCCAGCCGCGGCGGCATCGCCCCGGAGACCCGCTCGGTGACCAGCGCCGCGGCCACCGACCGGGCCGAGGTCACCGGTGCGGCCGACACCCCGGCCGCGGCCAGCATCGCCGAGGCCGGCTGCATGATCTCGGCCGGCGTCCGGTAGTTCACGGTCAGCTCGGCCAGCCGCCAGCGGTCGTTCAGGTACGGCCGCAGCACCGCGTCCCAGGACCGGGCGCCGGCGGCCGAACCGGTCTGGGCGATGTCGCCGACCACCGTCATCGACTTGGACGGGCAGCGGCGCATCAGCACCCGCCACTGCATCGCCGACAGCTCCTGGGCCTCGTCCACCACCACGTGGCCGTACGCCCAGCCGCGGTCGCCGGCCGCCTCCGAGAGCAGCGACTGCCGCGACGCCTGCGGGCCGTACCGGTTCGCCAGGGTCTCGGCGGTGGTCATCAGGGCCGCGTCCGGCGACATCTCCGAGACCAGGTCCAGCACCCGGCCGGCGTACTCGAGCTCGGCCGCGCGGTCCGCCGCGGCCTGGTGGTCGACCGCGTCCGGTTCGGTGCCGAGCAGCTCGGCGGCCTCGTCCAGCAGCGCCACGTCGGCCGGCGTCCACGGCGCGGACCGGTCGCGGCGCAGCGCCCGGCGCTCGGCCTCGGACAGCTGCGGGGCGGCGGCGCGCAGCCGGGCCGGGTCGGCGTAGAGGTCGCGCAGCAGCTTCTCCGGGGTCAGCGGCATCCAGCACAGGTTGACCTCGCGGCGCACGTCCGGGGCGTGCCGGATCGCGTTGACCAGCTCCACCCGGGTGTCGTCGTCCAGGTCGGTGTTCAGCGCGGCGGCCAGCCGGGCGGCGAGCTTGGGCAGCAATTCGTTGACGAATCGCACCCGTGCCTGGTTGTGCGGCTTGCGCGAGAGCTGGGCGCGGTGCCGGGCCGTGGCGACCTCGTCGGGCGTCAGCTGGATCCGGCTGCCCTCCACGGTCAGCTCGACCGGCCGGCGCGGCACCCGCTGCCGAGCCTTGACCGCGTTGCTGAGCACCTTGGCCATCCGCAGGTCGCCCTTGACCGCGACCGCGGCGTCGCTCTCGGTCGCGGTGGCGTCGATGCCCGGGTAGAGCCGGCCCGCGGTGGCCAGCACCACGCCGGTCTCGCCGAGGCTGGGCAGCACCTGGGAGATGTAGTCGAGGAAGCGGTTGTTCGGCCCGACCACCAGCACCCCGCTGCGGGCCAGCCGCTCGCGCTGGGCGTAGAGCAGGTACGCCGCGCGGTGCAGCGCGACCACCGTCTTGCCGGTGCCCGGGCCGCCCTGCACCACCAGCACCCCGGCCGCCTCGGCCCGGATGATGCGGTCCTGCTCGGCCTGGATGGTCGCGACGATGTCGCGCATGTGGCCGGTGCGCCGGGCGTCCAGGGCCAGCATCAGCGCGTCGTCGGCCGAGACCGTCTCGGTGCTGCGGCCGGCGCCGGCGAACGCGGCCAGGTCCAGCACCTCGTCCTGGATGCCGGTCACGGTCCGGCCCCGGGTCGTCAGGTGCCGCCGGCTCACCGCGCCGTCCGGCTCGGCGCGGGTGGCCCGGTAGAACGGGGTCGCGGCCGGTGCCCGCCAGTCCACCAGCAGCCGGGCGCCGGCCGGGTCGGTGAGCCCGATCCGGCCGATGTAGCGCGCGGTGCCGTCGAGCAGGTCCAGCCGGCCGATGCACAGCCGCTCCTCCACCGCGCTGAGCCGGTCGAGGTTGCCCTGGTTCAGCGCCAGCAGCGCGTCCCGTTCGACCCGCGCGGCCGGGGTGCCCGCAGTCGGCGAGCGGCGCAGCGCGGCCAGCGTCCCGGCGGCCTCCCGGCGCAACTCGTCCAGCCGCCGGTAGAGCCCGTCCAGCCGACGCTGCTCGGACCGCAGCTGCTCGGCGAGGAAATTCACGGTCACCGATCTTGCCCTACCGGCCCGGCCGGGCCGCCGGCCGGTGGTGCCCGGTCCTGCCCCGGCTACCGTCGGCCGGGCAGCGCGTCGGGCTCGGGCACCAGCTTGGCCCGCTCGAGGGTGTCGACCTTGCCCAGCTCGATCACCGCCAGGCCGAGCAGCAGCATCAGCAGCACCAAGCCGGTGCCCGACCACGGCCCGCGGTGGATGTGCTCGTCGTAGACCAGCACCCCGACCACGATCGACAGCAGCGGGTCGACGGTGGCGATGGCGGGCAGGCTGGCGGTCAGCGGCCCGGCCTGGAAGGCCAGCTGGCTGAGCAGCAACCCGGCCGCACCGACCACGAGCACCGTGTAGAGCTGCCAACTGGTGAGCAGTGCCCACGGCCCGAGCGTCACCCGGTCGGTGAGCGCCTTGAGCAGCGCCGCGGTGGCCGCGTACACCACGCCCACCGCCACCCCCATCAGCGCCGCGGCGTCGGCGGCCGGCTTGCGCCGGTGGGCCAGCGCCACGCAGGCTAGGGCCAGCACGGCGCCGACCGAGGCGGCGACCACGGCCGGCAGCCGGTCGGGGCCGGCCGGATGCTCGCCGGAGGGCTGCGTGCCGGCCAGGAACAGGAAGGCGATCAGGCAGCCGGTCAGCACCAGTGCCCAGCGCACCTCGTGTGCGGTCACCGGCCGGCCCTGCCGGCGCCGGAGCAGCAGCGCGAAGAGCAGGCCCGAGATCAGCAGCGGCTGCACCACCGCGAGCTGGCCGAAGTGCAGCGCCAGGATCTGCAGGCTCAGCCCGATCAGGTCGGTCACCGTGCCGGCCAGCCAGAGCCGGTGGCTGAGGGTTGCCGCGACGAACCGGGCGAGCAGGCCGGCCCGCAGCCGGGGCACCTCCGGCATCTCGCCGGCCGCGGAGTGCTTGAGGTTGGTCGAGCCGGCGAACGACAGCGCCGAGCCGAGGCTCAGGCCGACGACCAGCCAGGGCACGGCCACGAGCTGCTCCGTTTCCGTCGGGTGCGGCGTCCGCTGCGGCTACCGGCGCCAGGCCGGAATCTGCTGCAGGGTAACCCGCGGCGGCTGTTGCGACGGTCAGCCGGCGGGCGCCGACCGGGGCGGGTTCTCAGCAACGCCACATCGACCCTCGATGAGCCGGTGCTGAGACCAGCCGATGAGCCGGCCCTGAGTATGGCGGCCGGACTGCCTCGCGGCGGACCGGCGAACGGCCCTCGGCCGCGTACGATATGCGACCGTGCCTGGACACGACTTGGCCGCCGAGACCGGCCGCCACCGATGAGGATCGCGCACGTCAGCGACGGCTACCTGCCGCGGATGGGCGGCATCGAGCGGCAGGTGCAGGGCCTGACCCACGCGCAGCTGACCGCCGGCCACGACGTCGAGATCGTCACCTCCGTCAGCCCGGACGACCGGGCCACCCGGGTACCGGTGCGCGGGCCGGAGCGGTCGGGTGGCCGGCCCGGCGCGATCCGCTACCTCACCACCTTCAGCGGCCGGGACACGGTGCTGGCCGGCGGCTACGACCTGGTGCACGTGCATGCCTCGTGCGCGTCGCCGCTGGCCTGGTTGACCGCCGCCTCCTCGATCCGGGCCGGGCTGCCGACCGTGGTCACCACCCACTCCTTCTGGTCGTGGGCGAACCCGATCTTCCGGGGCTTCGACGTCGCGCTGGACTGGCGCAGCTGGCCGGTCACCTGGACCTCGGTGAGCCAGGTGGCCGCCGACTCGGTGGCCCAGGTGGCCCGCCCGAGCGCGGACCGGCCGATCCTGCTGATCCCGAACGGCGTCGACCCCGAGCTGTGGCGCCCGGACCGGCTGCCCCGCCAGCGCGACCGGGTGGTGCTGGTCAGCGTGATGCGGCTGGCCACCCGCAAGCGCCCGCTGCACCTGCTGAAGATGCTGCGTGCCGTCCGCGAGCGCACCCCGGCCGGCATGGCGCTCGAGGTCAGGATCATCGGTGACGGCCCGAAGCGCGCCGCGATGGAGGCCTACCTGCGCCGGCACCGGATGGCCGACTGGGTGCAGCTCACCGGCCAGCTGTCCCAGCCGGAGATCCGGCGGGTCTTCGACGACGCCGACGTCTACCTCTCCCCCGCGGTGCTGGAGACCTTCGGCATCGCAGCACTGGAGGCCCGGTGCGCCGGGCTGCCGGTGGTCGCCTTCGGCCAGACCGGGGTGTCGGACTTCATCGACGACGAGCGCAACGGGCTGCTTGTCGACACCGACGCCGGGTTCGTCGACGCGGTGACCCGGCTCGCCTGCTCGGCAGCGGACCGGGAGCGACTGACCGCGCACAACCTGGCCACCGAGTCCGGCTTCACCTGGCCGAACGTGCTCCGCGCCTGCGACCGTGCCTACGCCGAGGCGTTCGACCGGGTCGGCCGGGCGAGCGGGGTTCCCGGCCCGGCCTGGCTGCCCGTCCCCGGCAGATGAGCCGGTCGGTCGTCTGCCTGCACGCGCACCCGGACGACGAGGCCCTGCTCACCGCCGGCACCCTGGCCCGGGCGGTCGCGGAGGGGCACCGGGTGACCCTGGTGGTCGCGACCGACGGCGAGGCCGGCCTGGCCGACGACGGCCCGGGTCGCGAGCTCGGCCGCCGGCGCGGTGCCGAGCTGGCCGCCTCGGCCGCCGCGCTGGGCGTGCACCGGGTGGTCCGATTCGGCTACCCAGACTCGGGAATGTCCAACGAACACGGCGGATTCGCCTCCGTCCCGGTGGACGAGGCGGCCGGCCGGCTGGCCGAGGTGCTGACCGCCGAACGGGCCGACCTGCTGCTCGGCTACGACCGCTACGGCGGGTACGGCCACCCCGACCACCGGCAGGTGCACCGGGTGGCCCGGCGGGCCCGCGAGCTGGTGCCGGTCCGGTTGCTGGAGGCGACGGTGGACCGCACCGCGCTGCTGCGGGTGCTGCGGCTGCTGCGCGCGACCAGGCTGGCGCCGCCGGACTTCCACCCGGACCGGATGCGCGAGGCGTTCACCGCCCGGGACGAGCTGACCCACCGGATCGACGTGCGCAGCCAGCTCGACGCCAAGCGGGCCTCGATGCGGGCCCACGCCAGCCAGGCGGCCGGCGGTGCGGACACCCGGACGCTGGCCTTCTGCCTGAAGCTGCCCCGGCCGCTCTACCGGCTGGCCTTCGGCACCGAGTGGTTCGTCGACCCGGACGCCCCGGCCGGGCAGCCGGTGCGCGGCGAGCTGTTCTGACCGGAGCCGGGCAGGGCCGGTTCGTCGGGCAGGGCCTGTTCGTCGGGCTGGGCCGGTTCGTCGGGCAGGCCGAGCGCGCGGGCGAACACCCAGGCCAGATCGGAGTAGCCGCGATCGTTCGGATGGAAGAAGTCGGCGGCCAGCTTGCCCCGCCAGCTCCTGGTGCGGGGCTGGCGCAGGTCGGCCATCAGCAGCCCGCGCCGGGCCACCGCCCGCTCGATGCTGCGGTTCACCGCGCGGGCGGCGGCCCGCGGGTTGGGCATCGTGCCGACCACCGCGCCGGCCGACAACCGCTGCAGCAGCAGCTCGTAGCCGGCCGGCAGCTCCCGGCGGGTGGCGGCCCGCAGCAGGTCGTTGGAGCCGATCAGCACGGTGACCAGGTCGGGTTCGACGCCGAGCGAGCGCAGCGCGGGCAGCTGCCGGTCGAGCACGTCGCTCACCCGGGCGCCGTAGACCGCGAGGTTCACCAGCCGCATCGGGCGGCCGGCCGCGGCAAGCTGCCCGGCGAGCTGCCCGACCCAGCCCCGGTCGTACCGGGAGGCGCCGATCCCCTGGCTCAGCGAGTCACCCAGCGCCACCCAGAGCGGACCCGGCCCGGCGGCCAGCGCGCGTTCGTTGGCGCGGCGCCAGGCCTCCGCGTACGGGGTCGCCTGCGCCTGCACCCGCGCGATGCCGGGCACCAGCCGGCCGGCCAGCGTGACGAACCGGCCGACCGGCCGCTCGTTCAGGTTCGAGTATTCGAAGGCCACCGGATCACCTGCCAGGAAGATCTTGACAACTGGTACTGATCACGTAGAGTGACTGACGAGACGCCCCGCACCTGCCGCTTCCCCCGTGGCTGCAGGACGGGGCGTTTCGCCATTGCCGGCCCGCGACCGCGGGCATCACAGCATCACGTCGGGTTCGAGACCGAGGATGACCTTGCCGGACAGGGTCAATCCCTGTGCACTGAGCGCGAAGTGCTGCGACGCGGCCAGCACGTCACGTACCGCGCGCTGCAACGGATGCTGCCAGTACATTGCCGTCGTGCCCGCCGTCTGGTAACAGAGAGTGATTGCCTCGTGGGCCTGTTCTGTGGCGTACACCGCCGCCGCCCGGGCCGCCGCCCGCTCCGCCGGCGACGGCATCCGGCCGGCCGCCGCGGTGCGCAGCAGCTGCTGCAGGCTGTCGGTCAGGTTGCTGGCGCCGGACTGCAGCAGCACCTGCGCGCGGCCGACTGCAGCCTGCACCAGCTCCTGCTCGGCCAGCTGCCGCGCCGAACCGAACCGGACCCGCTCGCTCACCGCCAGCAGCTCGGCCAGGGCCCGCCGGCCGATGCCGAGCGGCACCGCCGCCAGCACCGGATAGAGCAGCGAGCGCAACGGGATCCGCCACATCGCACCAGCCGGCCACGGGCGCAGCTCGGCCAGCGGGATGCAGTGCTCGGCCGGCACGTGCAGACCGCTCGCCTCGTAGTCGACGCTGCCGGTGCCGGCCAGCCCGATCACCTGCCAGGTCTGCAGGAACTTCACCGCGGCGGCCGGCATCAGCACCGCCAGCATCGCCGGCTCGGGGCCCTCGACCCGCGCCCCGCCGATCACCCAGTCGCAGTGCTGGGTGCCGCTGCCGAACGGCCAGCGCCCGTCCACCAGGTAGCCACCGCCGGGCTGCGGCACGGCACGGCCACCGGGCATCAGCACGCCGCTGGCCAGCACCCCCGGACGGTCGAACATCGCGCGCGCGGCGGCCTCGGGCAGCATCGCGCCGGCGACGTTGCCGGCGATGCCGGTGGCCGCGCACCAGGCCGTCGAGCCGTCGGCCTCGGCCAGCGTCTGCAGGATCTCGACCACGGCGGCCGGTTCGGCCTCGTACCCGCCCAGCTCGGCTGGCTGCCACAGCCGGAAGACGCCGGCCGCGTGCAGCCCGGCGACCACGTCGGGCGGCAGCTGCCCGGCCTGCTCGATCTCCAACCCCCGGCCGTGGATGTCGTCGGCGAGCCTGCGCACCGCGGCGCGCACCTCGTCCAGCCCTGCCCGCACCGGCGAACTCCCTCCTGCGGCGCCGGCTGCCCAGGCGCGCTAGATCGCTTCTCTACGTTGCAGCCAGTGAAAGGCTAGCCAGCCGATCGGAACCGGCAACCAGAACGTCGCCAGCCGGAACAGCAGCACCGCGCTGACCGCCGCCGCGCCGGGCATGCCGGCCGCGGCCAGCCCGGTGGACAGCGCCACCTCGACCGCGCCCAGGCCGCCCGGGGTCGGCGCCGCCGAGCCGATCGCCGCGCCGGCCAGGTACACCACCGCGACCTGCGACACCCGGACATCGCCGGCGAAGGCGTGCACCGAGAACCACAGTGCGGCGATGTAGCAACCGTTGATCAGCAGCGCGCCGCCCACCCCCTCGGCGAGCTTGACCGGGTTGGTCACCAGGTTCAGCAGCCGCGGCGTCGCCTCGCGCAGCGGGGGCAGCAGCCGCTGCAGCGCCCACCGGCGCGGGGCCGGCAGGGCCAGCGCGAGCGCGGTGGCCGCGACCAGCGCGCCGATGGCGCCGAACGCCCAGCCCGGGATCGGCAGGCTGTGCCTGGCCGAGGCGCCGGTCGCGGCGGCGAACGCGATCAGCAGCAGCACGTGCGAGACCCCGTTGACGACCTGGGACATGCCGACGCTGGTCGCCGCGCCCGTGGTGGTGACCCGGGCCTTGCGCAGGTAACGGATGTTGATCGCCATGCCGCCGACGGCCGGCGGGGTGACGAAGCCGGTGAACGCGGCCGCCACCTGCACCAGCGTGGTGCGAGCGAACGACAGCCGCTCGCGGACGTACCCGGTCAGCGACAGCGCCGCCGCCAGGTAGCTGGCCGCCGACGCGACGAGCACCAGCGGCACCCAGCGCAGCCGGGCGGTGGAGAGCACCCGGCCGACCGGCACCGAGCTGAGCTGGCCGACGATCAGGTAGCCGGCCACCAGCACCGCGGCGATGGAGACGATGGTGCGCGGGCGCACCCGTTCGACCCGGATCGGCTCGACCTGGCCGGCGCTGCCCTCGCCCTGGACCGCCTCGCGGACCGCCTCGATGAGGTGGCCGTCATTGCGCAGCGCCTCGCGTGCCTCCCGGGTCAGCGCGATCGGCTGCAGCAGCGGCACGGTGCCGGCCAGCTCCTCGGCCGAGAGCATCCGACGGGCGCTGGCCACCGCGGCCGGGACGCCGGCCAGCTGGGCGGTGCCGATCAGCAGCTGCACCCGATCCAGCGCGATCCGCAGCTCGGTGGCGAAGACCGTGCCGTCCTCGGGGATGGGCAGCAGCAGCTGGCCGTTCGGCTCCAGCAGGATCCGCCCGGGAGCCAGGCCTCGGTGGGTGATGCCGTTGCGGTGCAGCCGATTCACCAGCTGCCAGAGCGCGTCCAGCTGCTGGTCGGTGGGCCGGGCCAGCGGCTCGCCGGTGCGGTGCTCGTAGACCAGCACGATCGCGTCCGGGCCGCAGCGCACCCCGGCCAGCAGCTCCGGGATCGGCACCTCGGTGCGGGCGACCGCCATCGCCAGCAGCGACCGGTGCTCGGCCACGCGTTCCAGCGACAGCGCCGGGGCCGGCGCGATCTCCTTGCGGATCCGGATCAACCGGTAGACGTTGTAGATCGCGCCGGAGGCGATCAGCTCGCGGTCGAGCACCTGGACGTCCAGCCGGGCGCCGGTGTCGGTGGTGGCCAGGTAGTCGCGCCGGGAGTCGGAGGCGGCGGGCTGCCGTTCGAACCGGGCGATGCCGATCCCCCGTGCCTGCAGCGCGGCGATGATCTGCTGCGCGGTGGGCCGGTTGCTGACCCGCCCGGCGCCGTAGCGGACCGCGATGCCGACGCACGAGCCGATCACCAGGCTCAGCCCCAGCGACATGATCGAGGCCTGGGTGGCAGTGAAGACCGACAGCACGTAGACCGCGGTGACGGCGACCAGCAGCCCGCTCCACAGCGGCTCGCTGGCCACCCCGGCGACCGCGACGAAGGCCAGCAGCGCCGCCAGGTAGGTGTCGAACGGCCGCACCGAGCCCTGCGCGCCGACCCGGGTCAGCGACTCGTGCAGCTGGCTGGTCGGGTAGCGCTCGACGATCCGGTCGGCCAGCTCGACCACGCCGATCGCGAGCAGGCCGGTCAGCAGCGCCTCGATCAGCCGCCGGGTCTGCCCGCGCACCAGCTCGCGGGCCATGAAGGCGATCGGCACCGCGAGCGCGCCGAACGAGGCGAGCAGGCTGAACGCGCGGACGAAGACCCGCGGCACCCGACCGAGCAGCCGGGCCAGGTCGGCGTTGGCACCCTGGGTGGTGTCGTGCGCGACCACGGCCACGCCGACCAGCAGCAGCGCCAGCAGCAGCAACCCGGCCAGCCGGACCAGGTCGATCGGCCGGCGGATGCGGGCAGCAGGCGAGTCGACGATGACGGTCTCACGCTCGACCGCCGCCGCGTCGGGTGCGACAGCAGCGCCTGAATCCATCTGTTCTGCGCCCCTGGGTACGTCGGACACGCGCCGAATACGGCTCGGGTGTGAGGGTAATACAGCAGCCCTGTTGAACCGGGCAGCGTGCCACCTTCAGGTCAGGCGGGTCAGCCCTGTCAGCCCGGGTCAGCCCCGTCAGCCCCGGCGCTGGCGCCCGGCCAGCCCGTCCGGCTCGTGGCCGGCGCGCCACAGCGGCATGCTGGCCCGCAGCACCAGGTAGATCTCGAAGCAGCGCTGGCCGTCGGCCAGGTCGGGGCCGAAGATCTCGTGCATCCGCTTCAGCCGGTACCGCACGGTCTGGGCGTGCACCCCGAGCCGGACGGCCAGGGCCGGCGCGCTGGCCCGGGTCTCCAGCCAGGCGAGCATGGTCTCGGCGAGGATCCGGCGGCTGTGCGGCGGCTGCCGGTACAGCGGCTCCAGCACCGCGGCGCCGAGCCGGTGCCGCAGCATGGGCTCGGCGTGCAGCCAGAGCAGCGCCAGGTGGTCGGTGGCCTCCAGCACCGGCTGCCGGGCGATCACCCCGGACGCCGCCAGCTCCAGGCAGCGGCGCGCCCAGCGCAGCGAGGACGCCGCGTCCGCCAGCGGCATCGGGCAACCGATCGCCAGGGTGTGCCCGGCGAAGGCCGCGGCCAGGTCCGAGCGTGCCTCCGCGGGCAGCGGCGCCGGGTGCAGCACGACCGGGGCCGGCCCGCGCAGGTTGGCCAGCACCCGCGGGTGCAGCCGGCGCGGCGGTGGCAGCTCCAGGTCGCCGGCCCGTTCGACGGCGATCAGCACGACCTGCTCGGGCACCTCCCAGTTGCCGGTGGCGGCCAGCTGCCCGATCTCCCGGCCCGGCTGCCGGCCCGGTTCGAGGATCGCCTCGAGCAACCGTTCCCGCCACTGGTAGGCGGCGTCGGAGAGTTGGGCCTGCGCGTCCTGGTAGCCGATCACCGACTGGTCGGCGAGGGAGTCCATGAAGGCGAACAACGCGTCGCCCAGCCCGCCCAGCGTGCTGGAGGGCAGCCGGAGTTCCAGGGCCAGCGCGTGCAGGCTCTTCCACGCGATGCCCGCCGCCAGCTGGTAGGCGCTGCGCAGCGAGTCGAGGCTGCGGCCGGCGAAGGCCTCGCCGCGGCCGATCCGCTGGAACCACTCGTCGACGGCCGCCCGGGACACCCGCGGGTCGGCGATGCTGTCGATGAAGTAGCCGACCGCCTGCGAGACGGCGGACTTCACGACCTCGGAATAGCTCAGGTCGGGCTGGTCGGCGTAGTCGTCGATGTGCCGGCCGATCTCGGCCGCGATCAGCTCGGACAGCTCGGCCCGCCTGGCGTGCATCGCACCGGTCAGCTCATCGGGCGCCTCGACCACCGCGGCGCGCGCCGTACCGACCACTGTCATTCCCCCACGCGCACCCACGGCGTCCATCTCGGTGACCTGCGACTGACTCTGCATAACCGCACTGTCCGGCGCAATAGACACAATCGCCCGGTTTTGCCGCCGGGTGGCCGGGCCGGGACAGGCGACGACGGCCGCCGGCAGGACCCTCCACGCGCGAGCTCATGCGCGCCTGCCGACGGCCGTCCAGACGCTGGCGGGTGCACCGGGGGCGCACCCGCCAGACAGGGCCGGTTACCGCCCCGCGGTCACGGGCTGGTGACGACCAGGTTGCCGGTCGGCGTGGTGACCTTGTAGCCGTCGCCGGCCGTCGTGCTGAAGGTCGCGGTGGCGCCGTTGCTGATCAGGTTGAAGCACACCTTGCCGCCGGTCGGCGTGCTGATCTTCAGCGTGTGCCCGGAACCGCTCACCGGGGACATGTCGAGGGTGCCGTTGCTGTTGGTGTACGTGCCGTCGGCGGCACCGGTCACCGAGAAGGAGCAGGTGCCCGAGATGTTGGCGGTGACATTGGAGACGTAGCCCTGGGTGACGCCGCCGGAGTAGGACGAGCCGTTCAGGTTCCAGGTGCCGGACTGGGTGACGGTGAGGCTGATGCCCAGCGGGCCGGTGCAGGTGGTGAACGTCGAGCCGGCGATGGTGGCCAGCGGCGTGCCAGACAGGCCGGAGCCCAGGGCGGCGCTGCCGTTCGCGGTGGCCTTGAGGCACTGCAGCGTCACGCCGTCGGTGGTGTCGACGAACTTGATCGCCGGCGCGCTGGACGTGCCGGTCGGGGTGGCCGCGGTGTAGGTCGTCGTGCCGCTGGTCAGGCTGCCGGCCGAGACCGTCCAGGTCGCGGCGTAGGCCGAGCTCATGCCGATGGTGAGCGCGGCACCGGCCGCGCCCGAGGCGAGCAGGACCCGCTTGAAGTTCTTCAGCATTGCGTCTTCCTCTCATGGTGCCCACGGGGATGGGATGGACAGGTCACCGGCCCGGCCGCGAGGCGCACCGACCGGCGGCCCGGGCATGCCGGCGCGACCCGGTATGCGGGCGGCGGGCAATGGGAGCGGCCGGCAGCTGTGGATTGCCGTGCACGTCGGGTATTCGATGAACCCGGCGCGAAACTTACATCGTTCGTGGCGAGGCCGACTACCCCTGAGTAACAAGAAATTCCCGCAAAATCGCGCATCGGCCGGTATTTGAGATTCCCGCACGAGAGGCGGGCGCGGAATTTTGTCATGCGGTACGAAATCAGCGCCCCGCGTCACGTCGCTCCGGAGGTGCTTGCCCATCCGATACCACCGGACTTAGCCTGTGCGGGCATCATCGGGCAGAGGAGGCATTCATGCCGTTCGGCGCACGACCCGGACACCGCCGGCCACGGTGGTTCCGCCAGACGGCCTGGACGGCAGCGCTGCTGCTCGCGGCGACCCTCGGCGGCCTCACCGCCGCCCAGGCGTCGGTGCCGGCGCGGGCGGCCGCCGCGCACGCCGCACTGCCCCCCTTCCAGGGCCAGGACTCGGCGGTCTACATCGACGGCAAGACCGTGGTGTCCAAGGCCGCGGTCCGGATGGACCTGCCGGTGACCCTGCTGCGGGTCGACGCCAACTACGACTTCAAGTTCGTGCCGCCGGACAACCCGACCGTGCTGGAGACCTACTCCCACGCCTGGGCCGTCTCGCCGGCCGGCTCGTCCGCCCAGTACGGCTACTTCCCACCGGTCCAGGTCAGCACGCTGGCCTTCGGCAGCGTGCCGGTCACCGCCACCGTCCAGCTCAGCCAGACCTTCACCGGCGCCGACCCGGACCCGATGCAGATCTTCGGCCACGGCCTGCTCGACACCCCGTACACCGTCTATCCGACCGAGGTCACCGGCAACCTGCGGATCCGGCTCTCCGACGTCCGGGTCGACCAGGAGCCGCTGGACGTGGGGCCGGACTGCCACAGCCGGACCCCGATGCCGATCAAGCTGTACGGCATCAGCCCCGACTACAACCTCTTCTACGGCGGCCCGCTGTCCGGCACAGTGACCATCCCGCCGTTCGCCGGCTGCGGCTCGCACGGCGAGGACCTCGACCCGCTGCTGACCGGGCTGATCTCCGGGCCGAACAACCCGCTCTCGATGCGGCAGGGCGACCTGGGCAACTGGATCGAGCCGGACGGGCCGTGCGACAGCGTCTGCTCGCCGCCGCTCGACCACGCCTCGCAGTAGGCCGGCGCGGAGGCCGGCGCCAGGGCCGGCGCGGAGGCCGGCGCAGCCATCGGGATCAGGACGGCGCCGGCAGGTCGGCCTGCCAGTCCGGCAGCGCCGCGCGCAGCGCCAGCAGCAGCTCGACCCGCGCCGTCCGGTCGTGCAGCTGCTCGCCGAACAGGTCCGCCAGCCGGGTGAACTGGTAGTGCACGGTCTGCCGGTGCAGGCCGAGCAGGCCGGCCAGCTCACCCTGGCTGCAGCCCAGCTCCAGCCAGCTCGACAGCAGCCGGCCGTACTTCACCCGCTTGGCCGGGCTGAGCGCGCACAGCGGCGCCAGCCGGCGGCGGACGAGCTGCTCATGCAGCGGCCGTTCCGACTGCAGCAGCAGCTCGGTCAGGTGCTCGTCGCAGAACACCGGCCCCGACTCGACCAGCGTCCGCGCCGCCACCAGCCGGCTGGCGAGCTGGGCCCACCGCAGCGAGGTCGGCGCCTGGGCCAGCGGCACCGAACACCCCACGCTCAACGGCGCCTTGACCGCGGCCGCCGCGATGCCGGCGCGCTGCCCGGCGGTCAGCGGGCCCGGCGCGAGCAGCACGCTGCCGGCCGAGACCCGGCCACCCAGTGCGGCCGGCCCGAGCGCGGTCCGGGCCAGCTCCGCCAGCTGGCGGTCGTCGAGATCGGCGGAGTCGGCCACGTCGACCAGGACCACCTCGGCCGGCAGCTGCCAGCCCAGCTGGCCGGCCAGCTCCGCGATCGCCGCGCCGGGGCTGGCCGGTTGGTCGAGCAGCAGCTGCACCAGCCGCACCCGGCGGTGCGCGTCGAGCTCGTCGCCGCGCAGGGCCGCCTCGGCGAAGCCGGAGGCCGAGATCGCGGCCAGGTTGTCGACGTAGGCGTGCATCGCGGCGGCCAGCTTGGCCACCGTGCCCGGCAGCAGCGGGTCGACCTCGTTCAGCCGCATGATCCGCCGCCACGCCAGCCGGGAGCCGATCCGGTACGCCTGCTGCAGACAGTCGTGGCTGCGCCCCTCCAGCGCCTCGTTGCGCCCCAGCGACCGGAACACCTCGAGGTGGGCCGGGGCCGGGCCGCCGTGCCGGCCCAGCTGGCCGACGAAGCTGGCCAGGGCCTCCTCGACCCCGCGCCGGATCGCCCGGCCGTACGGGCCGTCCAGCGACCGGCGATACTCCGGGATCTGCTGCCGGATCACGGCGACAATCTCGCGGGCCAGCCCCGGCACCTCGGCCGGGATCAGCACCTGTTGCCAGCGCGGCGGCAGCCGTGGCCACTCGATCTCGGCCAGCTGCCTGGTCTGCATCCGTCCTCCGCTCGATCCATCCTCCGCGCGGCGGCAGGGGTCGCCGAAGCGGCGGTGAGGTATGTCGGTTATAGACGGTTTCCAGGCCAAGCGGAAGCCCGGCCCGGCGAGTTCCACCCGAGACGGCATCCCCGCGACAAGATTTGCCGTCCCGGGCCCGCGTCGCCGGCCAGACACGGCCTGGAAATTAGTACCTGCAGTATAAGATTCACCCGAATTTGTAGCCAAATCCTCTCGACCCGGCCGAATTGCTTGTGTCGGGCTGTCGACTTGCCTAAGGTGACCGCTCGGATGCGCGATTCGCTCCGGCACCGCCCGGCTCGCCCATCAATTCATGCGTGCCTAGCTGCTGGCTATTGTCCTGTCAGGGAGTTGCGATGGGAGTCGAAGTCGTCATCGAAGGACTGACGAAATCCTTCGGCCGCCAGAATATCTGGCGCGACGTCAGCCTGACTTTGCCCGCCGGCGAGATCAGCGCATTGTTGGGGCCGTCCGGCACCGGAAAGTCGGTATTCCTGAAATCGATGATCGGCCTGCTCAAACCCGAGCGCGGCAGCTGCCGGGTGAACGGCACCGACATCGTCTCCTGCTCCGAACACCAGCTCTACGAGATCCGCAAGCTGTTCGGCGTGCTGTTCCAGGACGGCGCCCTCTTCGGCTCGATGAACCTCTTCGACAACGTGGCCTTCCCGCTGCGCGAGCACACCCGCAAAGGCGAGTCCGAGATCCGGCGGATCGTGCTGGAGAAGCTGGAGCTGGTCGGCCTGACCGACACCGGGACGAAGCTGCCGGGCGAGATCTCCGGCGGCATGCGCAAGCGGGCCGGCCTGGCCCGGGCGCTGGTGCTCGAACCCGAGATCATCCTGTGCGACGAGCCGGATTCCGGCCTGGACCCGGTCCGCACCGCGCTGCTCGCCCAGCTGCTGGTCGACCTGAACACGCAGACCGACGCGACCATCCTGGTGGTCACCCACAACATCGAGCTGGCCCGCACGCTGCCCGACAACCTGGGCATGCTGTTCCGCCGGGAGCTTGTGCTCTTCGGCCCGCGCGAGGTGGTGCTCACCAGCGACGAGCCGGTGGTCGAGCAGTTCCTGAACGGCCGCCGGGAGGGCCCGATCGGGATGGCCGAGGAGAAGGACGCCGCCGCCCTGGCCGCCGAACGGGCCGGGCAGGCCGACGGCCGGGAGCCGAGGACGGATGTGCGGGGCATCGTCGCGCAGCTGCAACCCACCGGCGGCCTCGGCAGCCGCCCGGCCGAGCAGCGCCGCCAGGGCCGGGTGCTGGACTCGCTGCACACCCTGGCACCGGCCGCCCGGCAGGCGATCGCCGCGGCCTACGCCGACCCGCGGGTGACCCCGAACCCGCCGGCCCGGCAGCCCCTGGCGCTGGCCGGCGCGACGGAGGGGGCCGAGGACCGGTGACCCTGCAGGAGCTGCTCACCCGGCCCGAACCGGCGCCGGTCGCGGACGTCCCGTACCCGCCCCGGCGGTCGGCGCCGGTCCGGGCCCTGCTGGAGGTCGGCCGGCTGTTCGCGCTGGCGGCCGACGTGGTGCTGTGGACGTTCCGGCGCCCGTTCCAGGCCCGGGAGCTGGTCGAGCAGTTCTGGTTCGTGGCCAGCGTGTCGATCCTGCCGGCCGCGCTGGTGGCGATCCCGTTCGGCGCCGTGATCGCGCTGCAGCTCGGCTCGCTCACCCTGCAGATCGGCGCGCAGTCGTTCACCGGCGCGGCCAGCGTGCTGGCGGTGATCCAGCAGGCCAGCCCGATCGTCACCGCGCTGATGATCGCCGGGGCCGGCGGCTCGGCCATCTGCGCCGACCTCGGCGCCCGCACCATCCGCGAGGAGATCGACGCGATGGCGGTGCTCGGCGTCTCGCCGGTCCAGCGGCTGGTGGTGCCCCGGGTGCTGGCCGCGATGCTGGTCGCGCTGCTGCTCAACGGCATGGTGTCGGTGGTCGGCGTGCTCGGCGGCTACTTCTTCAACGTGGTGATGCAGGGCGGCACGCCCGGGGCGTACCTGTCCAGCTTCTCCGCCCTGGCGCAGCTGTCCGACCTGTGGGTCGGCGAGCTGAAGGCGGTGGTCTTCGGCTTCATCGCCGGCGTGGTGGCGGCCTACCGCGGCCTGCACCCGGCGCCGGGCCCGAAGGGTGTCGGCGACGCGGTCAACCAGTCGGTGGTGATCACGTTCCTGCTGCTGTTCTCGGCCAATCTGGTGATCACCACGCTCTACCTGCAGCTCGTGCCCGGCAAGGGGGCGTGATGGCGCAGGACACCGGGTTGGCCCGCCGCGCCCTCGACCGGCCGGTCGACGGGCTGGCGGGCCTGGGCGGCCAGCTGATCTTCCACCTGAAGGCGATCGGCTGGACGCCACGAGCGATCCGCCGCTACACCAAGGACATCGTGCGGCTGCTGGCCGAGGTGAGCTTCGGCTCCGGCGCGCTGGCGGTGATCGGCGGGACCATCGGGGTGATGGTCGGGCTGAGCCTGTTCACCGGCACCGTGGTGGGCATGCAGGGCTACGCCGCCCTCGACCAGATCGGCACCTCGTCGCTGACCGGCTTCATCTCGGCGTACTTCAACACCCGCGAGATCGCCCCGCTGGTCGCCGCGCTGGCACTGTCGGCCACGGTGGGCTCCGGCTTCACCGCCCAGCTCGGCTCGATGCGCATCTCCGAGGAGATCGACGCGCTCGAGGTGATGGGCGTCCGCAGCCTGCCGTACCTGGTGACCTGCCGGATGATCGCCGGCTTCGTCGCGGTGATCCCGCTGTACGTGATCGGGCTGTTGACCTCCTACCTCGGCTCGCGCGCGGTCACGGTGTACTTCTACGGCCAGTCCGCCGGCAACTACGACCACTACTTCTTCCTCTTTCTGCCACCGCAGGACGTGCTCTACTCCTTCCTCAAGGTGCTGGTCTTCTCGATCGTCGTCATCCAGATCCACTGCTACTACGGCTATCGCGCGGCCGGCGGCCCGGCCGGGGTCGGGCTGGCGGTGGGCAAGGCCGTCCGGCTGGCCATCGTCACGGTCAGCGTGTTCGACTTCTTCCTGTCGCTGGCGATCTGGGGCGCCACCACCACCGTGCGGATCGCCGGATGAACCCGACCCGAGCCCGCGACGCGGCCGTCGGCCTGCTCTACCTGGTGCTGATCACCGCCCTGATCGCGCTGTCGGTGATGGTCTACGACAAGGACTTCAGCCATGAGGTGCGGGTGTCGCTGAGCGCCGACGCGATCGGCAACGAGCTGCAGAAGGGCTCCGACGTCAAGGTGCGCGGGGTGCTGGTCGGCCGGGTCGCCGGGCTGTCGGCCAGCGGCTCCGGAGCCCGCATCGAGCTCGCCCTCGACCCGGCCCGGGCCAGGCAGCTGCCGGCCAACGTCACCGCGCAACTGCTGCCCAAGACCCTCTTCGGCGAGCGGTACGTCAGCCTGGACATCCCGGCCGCGCCGGCCGGCACGCTGCGCGCCGGCGCCGTGATCCAGCAGGACCGTTCGGCGCGGGCGGTCGAGCTGCAGCAGGTCTTCGACCACCTGCTGCCGGTGCTGCAGGCCATCGAGCCGGACAGGCTGGCCTCGCTGCTCGGCGAGCTGGCGCAGGGGCTGCGTGACCGGGGCACCGAGCTGGGGCACACGCTGCGCGACCTCGGCGGCTACCTGACCGCGCTCCGCCCGCAGGTGCCGGAGCTGACCCAGGACCTGGCGGCGCTCGGCTCGGTGGCCACCACCTACCAGGCCGCGGTGCCGGACCTGGTCGGCGCGCTGACCGACTTCACCGCCACCGCGCAGACCGTCTACGCCGAGCGCCAGCAGCTGGCGACGCTCTTCGCGACGGTGACCGGCACCGGCAACGACGTCACCGGATTCGTCGACTCCAACAGCCGGTCGGTGATCGGCCTGACCGCCGACAGCCTGCCGACGTTGAAGGTGATCTCTCGCTACTCCAGCGAATTCCCTTGCCTGACCCAGGCACTGGCGCACTTCGTGCCGATCTCGGACCAGGCCTTCGGCGGCGGCACCGACCAGCCCGGGGCGCACGTCACGCTGAGCGTGGTGCCGTCGCTGGGCAAGTACCTGCCCGGCCAGGACGCGCCGCAGCTGAGAGGCGACAGCGGGCCGCGCTGCCCGTACGTGCCCGGCGGCACGGCGGTGTCCAACACCGCGGTCGGCACGGCGTCGCCGGCCCGCACCGGTGCCAGCCCGGCGACGGCCGCCGCGGCCGCCGGCCTGGGCACCGCCAACTCCCCCGGCGAGAACGAGCTGATCGCCGAGCTGGTGGCGCCGGGCCTGGGCATCGCCCCCGACCGCTTCCCGGACTGGGGCAGCCTGCTGCTCGGGCCGGCCCTGCGCGGGACGGCGGTGACGGTCAGATGAGCCGGCGCGCGCTGCGCGGCCTCGGCCCGACGCTGGTCAAGAGCGCCGTCTTCATCGTGGTGACCACGCTGGCCACCGCGCTGCTCGCGGTGAGCATCGCCAACACCAGCGGCGGCGGCCGTGGCTACGTCGCCGAATTCACCGACGCCACCGCACTGAACTCCGGTGACGACGTCCGGATGGCGGGCGTCCGGATCGGGCAGGTGCAGTCGGTCTCGGTGACCGGGCGGCGCCTTGCCCGGGTCCGCTTCACCGTCGACGGCGATGTCCGGCTGGCCCGCAGCGTGACCGCCGCCATCCGCTACCGCAACCTGGTCGGCCAGCGCTACCTGGCGCTTGACCAGGGCGACGGCTCGCCGGACGACCAGCTGCCCGCCGGCAGCACGATCGGGCTGGACCGCACCCAGCCGGCGCTGGACCTGACCGCGCTGTTCAACGGCTTCCAGCCGCTGTTCCAGGCGCTGGACCCGCAGCAGGTGAACCAGCTCTCCTACGAGGTCATCGAGGTGTTCCAGGGCGAGGGCGGCACCATCGCCGACCTGGTGAACCGGACCGCCTCGCTGACCACCACCCTGGCCGGCAAGGACCAGGTGATCGGCCAGGTCATCGACAACCTCAACTCGGTGCTGACCACGGTGAACAGCCGCGGCGACCAGCTCGCCGACCTGGTGATCACGCTGCAGCAGCTGGTGTCCGGCCTGGCCGCCGACCGGCAGTCCATCGGCTCGGCGATCACCGGCATCGACGGCCTGACCCGCAGCGTCGGCGGCCTGCTCGAGCAGGGCCGGCAGCCGCTGCAGCAGTCCATCGACTCGCTCGGGGCGCTGTCGGGCAACCTGGCCGCGCAGAGCCCGGCGCTGAACTCGTTCCTGCAGACCCTGCCGGTCAAGCTCGACCAGATCGGCCGGCTCGGCTCCTACGGCTCCTGGATGAACTTCTACCTCTGCTCGGTGACCGGCCGGATCCCGGTGCCGGGCGAGTACACCGGCGGGGTCGGCGCGAAGCCGGTGGAGGCCCGATGCCACGCCTGAGAGTGCGCTCGTTCGGCGAGCGGAACCCGTTGCTCGTCGCGGTGACCGGCCTGGTGCTGCTCGCGGTGCTCGTGCTCGGCGCCTTCTACTCCCCGGAGCTGCCGGTGATCGGCGGCGGCACCACCTACAGCGCGGACTTCAGCGAGGCGGCCGGGCTGCGGGCCGGCAACGAGGTGCGGGTGGCCGGCGTCAAGGTCGGCACGGTGCGCTCGGTGGGCCTGCAGGGCACCCACGTGCTCGTCCGGTTCCGGGTCAAGCACACCTGGCTGGGTGACGAGAGCACCGCGGCCATCAAGATCAAGACGTTGCTCGGGCAGAAGTACCTGGCGATCGACCCGCAGGGCAGCCGCCCGCTGCCGGCCGGGCAGGCCATCCCGCTGGACCGGACCACCGCCCCGTACGACGTCACGCAGGCCTTCGAGGGGCTGGGCGACACGGTGGGGCAGATCGACACCAGCCAGCTGGCGAAGAGCTTCGACACGATCAGCGCCGCCTTCGCCCGCACCCCGGCCGGCGTCCGTTCCATGCTGCAGGGCCTGACCGCGCTGTCGCGCACGATCACCTCGCGGGACGACCAGCTGCGCACGCTGCTCGACAACACCAAGCGGATCACCCAGACGCTGTCGGACCGCAACCAGCAGTTCCAGGCGCTGATCTCCGACGGCAACCTGCTGCTCGGCGAGCTGCAGCAGCGCCGGGACGCGATCACCGACCTGCTGCTGGGCACCCAGCAGCTCAGCACCCAGCTGACCGGCCTGGTCAGCGACAACGACCGGACGCTCGGCCCCGCGCTGGCCCAGCTCGACACGGTCACCGACGTGCTGCAGCGCAACCAGAACAACCTCGACAACGCGCTGCGGCTGGCCGGCCCGTACTACGGGCTGCTCGACAACGCCCTCGGAAACGGCAGGTGGATGGACGTCTACATCTGCGGGCTCTTCGACGCCCAGAACAACCCGGTGCTGCAGCCCGACGCGCACCGCGACTGCACACCGCCGGGTGGCCGGTGATGGCACTCGAGCAGGACGCGCCGGCTCGCGCGCAACGCCGGGTGCTGGCCGCGGCCGCCGCGGCCGGGCTGGTCGTGCTGCTGCTGATCGGCTACGGCGTCTGGGCGGTGGCCCTGCGCACCCCGGCGGTGCGCTTCGGCGCGCTGTTCTCGGCCAGCGTCGGCATCTATCCCGGCTCCGACGTGAAGATGCTCGGGGTCACCGTCGGAACGGTGGATTCGGTTACCCCGCAGGGGAAACTGGTGCTGGTGCGGATGCACCTGGACCGCGGCCGGGCCGCCGCCGCGGACACCGGGGCGGTGATCCTGTCCCCCAGCCTGGTCAGCGACCGGTACGTCCAGCTGACCGGGCTCTACACCGGCGGGGCGAAGCTGGCCGACGGCAGCACCATCCCGCAGGCCCGCACCGCCACCCCGGTCGAGCTGGACCAGCTCTACGACAGCGTCAACAAGCTGGCGGCCGCCCTCGGCCCGAACGGCGCGAACTCGACCGGCGCGCTGGCCCGGCTGATCGAGACCGGCGCGGCGAACCTCGACGGCAACGGCAAGGCGCTCAACGACACCCTGCAGCAGCTGAGCAAGGCGACCAGCATCTTCGCCGGCGCCAAGGACGACCTGTTCGACACGATCGACAACCTGAAGAAGTTCACCACCATGCTGGCCGGCAACGACGCGGGCGTGCAGCAGGTCAACTCCCAGCTCGCCGAGGTCAGCCAGGTGCTGGCCGCCGACCGGCAGAGCTTTGCCGCCGCGCTGAACCAGCTCGGCACCGCGCTCGACACGGTGAGCCGGTTCATCCGGGACAACCGGGCGCGGCTGAAGTCGAACGTCGACAAGCTGGCCGTCACCTCGCAGCTGCTCACCAAGCAGAGGCAGTCGCTGGAGCAGGTGCTCACCGACGCGCCGGTGGCCGTGCAGAACCTGCTCAACGCCTACGACCCCGCGCACAACACGCTGAACGGCCGGGCCGACCTGAACGAGCTGGACGGCCTGTCCGGCACGGCCGCCCCGCCGCTGCTGCTGCCCTCGGCCGGCGGCAGCGCCTCGGCCACGGCCAGCCCGGGGGTGAGCGCGCCGTGAGGCGGCTGACCGGGGTGCTCGGCGGCGCGGCCGTCACACTGCTGCTGGCCGGCTGCGGTGGCCTGCACGGCGTCTACAACGTCGCGCTGCCCGGCGGCGCCGCCCTCGGCGACCACCCCTACCGGGTGACCGCCGAATTCACCGACGCGCTCGACCTGGTGCCCGAGTCGGCGGTCCGGGTGAACGACGTGCCGGTCGGCCGGGTCACCGGAATCTCCCTGTCGCCGAACGGGAAACTCGCCGAGGTCCGGCTGGAGCTGAACGGCGGGGTGCACCTGCCCGCCAATGCGGTCGCCTCGATCGACCAGACCAGCCTGCTGGGCGAGAAGTACGTCGAGCTGGCGCCACCGGCCGGAACCGCCCCGGTCGGCACACTGGCCGACGGTGCCCGGATCGGCGACACCGCCACCACCCAGGGCGTGCAGCTGGAGCAGGT
>DATJNU010000102.1:0-2973 GCA_035507775.1 Jatrophihabitans sp. | reverse complement strand
CAAGTCCCAGGGCATCCAGTTCGTCGGCCTGGACGTCAAGGATCCCAGCAAGTCCGGCTCGCAGGCCTGGCTGCGGGCCAAGCAGATCACCTTCCCGGTGATCTACGACCAGCCGGCCAAGACCGCCATCCAGCTCGGCGACGTGCCGTTGCCGACGCTGCCCGCCACCGTCCTGATCGACAAGCAGGGCCGGGTGGCCGCGATCTACACCCAGGAGGTCTTTCCGAAGGACCTGGACCCGGTGCTCGACCAGCTCACCAGCGGGACCTGACATGGCGGGACGGGGATGAGCGGATCGGCCGTGCTGGCAAGCGGATTCTCGACCACAGTGACCGACGGCGCGCTGCTGCCGGCGGCCGGCGTGGCGCTGCTGGTCGGCGTGATCGGCTTCCTGTCGCCGTGCGTGCTGCCGCTGGTGCCCGGCTACCTGAGCTACGTCGCCGGGCTGGCCGGTGCCGACCAGGAGGCCGGCCGGACGCGCCGGATGCTGCTCGGCGCGCTGCTCTTCGTGCTCGGTTTCACCGCCGTCTTCACCGCGACCGGGGCGCTGTTCGGCACGCTGGGCTCGTCCATCGCGGTGCACCACGTGGCGCTGGAGCGGGTCTTCGGCGCGATCACCATCGGCATGGGACTGGTCTTCCTGGGCCGGTTCAGCCGGCTGCAACGAGAGGTGAAGGTGCACCGGCTGCCGCGGGCCGGCCTGCTCGGCGCGCCGCTGCTGGGGCTGACCTTCGGCCTGGCGTGGACGCCCTGCCTGACCCCGACCTTCGGCGCGGTCTACGCGCTGGCCGCCAGCCAGGCCACCGCCGGCCGCGGCGCGCTGCTGTCGGTCTTCTACTGCCTGGGGTTGGGGGTGCCGTTCCTGCTGGTGGCGGCCGGCCTCGGCTGGGTGAGCGGCGCGCTGCGCGTGGTGCGCCGGCACTCCCGGCTGGTCAGCCAGGTCGGCGGCGCGGTGCTGATCGTGATGGGCGTGCTGCTGCTGACCGGCACCTGGGACCACTGGATGAACGAGCTGCGGGTGCAGTTCGCCGGCACCGGGCTGGGGTCGGGTCTGTGAACCGGCTGCGGTATCTGGGCCGGCTGCTGTGGCGCCGGCTGACCTCGATGCGGACCGCGATCGTGCTGCTCTTCCTGCTGGCGCTGGCCGCGGTGCCGGGTTCGCTGCTGCCGCAGAAGCCGCTGAACCCGTCCAAGGTGCAGGCCTACATCGCCGGCCACGGCGCCTGGGGGCGGCTGCTGGACCGGGTCGGCGCGTTCGACGTCTTCGGCTCGGTCTGGTTCTCCGCGATCTACCTGCTGCTGTTCGTGTCGCTGATCGGCTGCCTGGTGCCGCGGATCGCGGTGTACGCGCGGGCGGTGCGGGCCAAGCCGATCCGGGCGCCGCGACACCTCGACCGGCTGGCCGAGCACGGCGCGCTGCGCACCGGGCTGCCGCCGGAGCGGGTCGCCGAACGGGCGGTCGCGGTGCTGCGGCCCCGCTGGCGGACGGTCACCCGGGACGAGGGCGCCGGTGTGCTGGCCGTCTCGGCCGAGAAGGGGTACAGCCGGGAGGCCGGCAACCTGGTCTTCCACGTCTGCCTGCTGGTCGCGCTGGTGCTCATCGCGGTCGGCAAGCTGCACAGCTACCAGGGCTCGATCGTCAGCGTCGAGGGCACCAGCTTCTGCAACCGGCCGCTGTCCTACGACACCTTCCACGCCGGCCGGCTGGTGGACGAGGGCCGGCTGGCGGACTTCTGCGTCGACGACCTGAACTCGTTCACCGCCACCTACCGGCCCGACGGCACGGCACAGCAGTTCCGGGCCGACGTCACCTACTCGACCGGGCTGGACGGCGCCCCGAAGCACGACGTGATCACGGTGAACCACCCGCTGCGCACGCAGGGCGACCGGGTCTACCTGATCAACCACGGCTTCGCGCCGACCGTCACGGTGACCCGGCCGGGCCAGGCGCCGATCACCGACACCGAGGCATTCCTGCCGGCCGATGCGATGCAGACCAGCGAGGGGGCGTTCTCGTTCGCGGGGCCGGACTCGCAGGCCGGGCACGACCTGGGCCTGAGCGGGCTGTTCGCGCCGACCCCGATGATCCACGGCGGCATCGTCACCTCGGTGGCGCCGGTGGCGAAGAACCCGGTGCTGGCGGTGCTGGCCTACACCGGCACGCTGAACCCGACCAACCAGCCGCAGTCGGTGTACAGCCTGAACGCCGACGCGATCGCCTCCGGCAAGCTGAAGAAGGTCGGCGCGAAGAACCTGTCCGTCGGCCAGACGCTGACCCTGCCGGACGGCACCACGGTGCGCTTCGACGGCTACAAGCAGTGGGCGACCCTGCAGGTGTCGCACGACCCGACCCAGGGCTGGCTGCTGCTGGTGGCGGTGCTGATGGTGCTCGGCCTGCTCAGCTCGCTGGCGGTGCGCCGGCGCCGGGTCTGGCTGCGGATCGTCCCGGCGGGCGACGGGCTGGGTAGTGTGATCGCGGTGGGCGGCCTGGCCCGCAACGACTCCGGCAACTTCGGTGCCGAGTTCGCCGCGATCCTCGAACGGATGGTGCGGGAAGTCGGGCCGGCGCCGGCGGCGGAGCCGCGAACCGGCGACCGGATCGGTGCGGGAAGGGACTGACATGGCGATCAACACCGGGCTGGCCTCGCTGTCGGAGGGCTTGTGGACGGTGGCCACCGGCACCTACATGCTGGCCGTGGTGGCCTACACGGGTGAGTACGCGTTCGGCCGCAACGGCCGGATCGCCAGCACCAGCCAGGCCCCGGCACGCGAGGCGGTGCTGGTCGGCGCCGGCGCTCCGGTGACCGCTCCGGCCGAGTCCCGCCCGTACGGTGCCGGCGTGGTCGGCGGCTCGGACGCCGGCCGGCGGTGGGGCCGCTGGGCGGTCGGGCTCACGATCCTGGGCGCGCTGGTGCACCTGGCCTCGGTGGCGATCCGCGGCATCGCGGTGGACCGGGTGCCGTGGGGCAACAT
>DATJNU010000101.1:0-26897 GCA_035507775.1 Jatrophihabitans sp. | reverse complement strand
GCGGGCCCGCGCGGCGGCCGGCGGCACCACCTTCGCCGCCGCGCTCGACCAGGCGCAGGCCCCGGCCGGCGGCGGGGTCACCGGCGCCCAGGTCGTCGCGTCGGCCCAGAAGTACCTCGGCGTGCCCTACGTCTTCGGCGGCACCACCACCTCGGGGTTGGACTGCTCCGGCCTGGTGCAGAAGGCCTACGGCGACCTCGGCATCTCGCTGCCCCGGATCGCCGCCGACCAGGCGCACGCCGGCACCCCGGTGGCCAGCCTGGCGCAGGCGCAGCCCGGTGACATCCTCGCCTTCGGCGACCCGGCCTACCACGTGGCGATCTACGCCGGGAACAACATGATGATCGCCGCGCCGGAGCCGGGCGACCACGTCAAGCTGCAGAGCGTCTACCAGACGCCGACCAGCATCCGGCGGGTCGTCGGCAGCTCCGCGACCCCCGCCTCCACCGGCCCGCAGCTGACCGGCCCGCTCTCCGGCGGGCTGTCCGGGGTGGCGGGGTACGGCGCGATCTTCGCCCAGAACGAGGCCCGCTACCAGCTGCCGACCGGCCTGCTGGCCGCGGTCGCCGAGACCGAGTCCGGCGGCAACGCCGCGGCGGTGAGCCCGGCCGGGGCGCAGGGCCTGATGCAGCTGATGCCGAGCACCGCGAGCGGGCTGGGCGTCAACCCGTGGGACCCGAGCCAGGCGGTGCAGGGCGCGGCCCAGCTGCTGTCGGGTTACCTGACCCGGTTCGGCTCGGTGCCGCTGGCGCTGGCCGCCTACAACGCCGGCCCCGGCGCCGTCGAGCAGTACGGCGGCGTTCCGCCCTACTCCGAAACCCAGAACTACGTCGCCAAGATCACCGGCCTGATGGCAGGAGCAGCGGCATGACCCTTCCGATCAGCGTGGCGCCCGGCCCGGCGCCGGCTACCGCCACCGACCCCGGAGCCGGGGCGGGAACGCCCGAGGCCGGCGACGCCTTCGCCGAGCTGCTGGCCCGGATCGCCCCGGCGGCCGCCGGCTCGTCCGGTGCGGCGGGCTCGGCGGGCTCGGCGGCGGAGTCCGGACAGCGGGATGCGGGCAAGCCGGCGGCCGGCGACGGCCAGGACGGTGCGGCCGGCGCCACCGAGCAGGCCTGGGCGGCGCTGGCCGCGCTGCTGCCGCAGCCGCTACCGACCGCCGGGCAGCCCGGTTCCGCCGGCAAGCCCGGTGCCAGCGCCGGCCAGCCGGGTGTCACCGGCACGCCCGGGGCCAGCGCCGGCACGCCCGGTGTCGGCGTCGGCCTTCCCGGCTCCGCGGGCCAGCCCGGTGCCGCGAGCCAGCCCGGTGCCGCGAGCCGGCCCGGTGCCGTGACGCCGGCCGGATCGGGTCCGGTCGCGGCGGTGCCGACCGCGGTGCTGCCCGGGCCGGCACAGCCCACCGTCACGGTGAACGCCTCGACCGGGGCCCTCCCGGGCACCGCCCCGGCCGGCGGCCCGTACGCCCAGCCGGCCGGCACCGCCGCCGGTGACGGCCAGATCGGCTCGGCGCTGCTGGCCGGGGGAGCGGCCGGGCACCGGCCGGTGGCCGCCCCGGACGGTGGCCACGACGGCACCCCGAGCACCGGGGCCGCGCCGCACTCGCTGCTCGGCGACGCCGTGCCGCCGGTGGTCGTGCCCGCTCGCACCGGCGGCGGCACCGGCACCGGCCACCAGCCGCAGCAGCAGCCGGGCGTCACCGTCACCGCCAGCACCGGCCCGGCAGTGCAGCCGCAGCAACCGATCGGACCGCTGCAGCCGACCCCGCCGGTGCCGGCCGGGCAGGTCGCGGACGCGCTCGCCCGGACCGGTGCGGTCACCCATCCGGGCCAGGACGAGCATCGCCCGGTGGACGCGGACCCGGCCACCAGCGCCGCGGTGGCGCCACTGACCGGCCCGGCCCGGCTGATCGACGTCGCCGCCGCGCCCACCGCCGCCCCGCCGCAACCGGCGGCCAGCACCGCGCAGCCCGTCCCGCAGCAGCTCGCCACCCCGCTGCTGCGGCTCCGGTCGGCCGGCGACGGCAGCCATTCGCTGACCGTCGCGCTGCACCCGGCCGATCTCGGCCCGGTGAACGTGCACGTCCGGCTGGCCGGCGACACGATGACGATCCAGCTTGCCAGCACGAGCGAATCGGCCCACAGTGCGCTGCGCGACGCGCTGCCCCAGCTGCGGCAGGAGCTCACCAGCGCCGGCCTGGTCCAGGTCGAGGTGTCGCTGGACCTGAACGCGCAGACCTCGCAGCAGCCGTTCGACCAGGCGGCCGCCGGCCAGGAGCTGGCCGCCCAGCGCGGCCCGCTGCCGGAGCCGGCCGCGGCCGCCCGGACCCCCGAACGTCCGCGTACCCGAAGCACCGCCGGTCTGGACCGGTGGCTGTGAACGCCACCCCAGCGACCAGGACAGCAACCGCGACCACTCCAGAAGGGAAGGTGAGCCGGTGACCACGCCGATCTCGCCCACCGGTGCTCAGGTGAGCCCGAACCCGGTGATGGGCTCGTCGAGCTCCACCGACCAGACCCAGCTCAGCTCGCAGGCGTTCCTGCAGCTGCTGGTCGCCCAGCTGCAGTACCAGGACCCGAGCAGCCCGGTGGACACCTCGTCGTTCATGAACGAGACCGCCACGCTCACCCAGGTGCAGACCATGGAACAGAGCGCGCAGGCAAGCACCGAGCTGGTCGCGGCCCAGCGGGCCCAGACCGCCAGCAGCCTGGTCGGCCACACCGTCACCTACACCGCGTCCGACGGCAGCACCAAGACCGGCCTGGTCAGTGCGGCCACCATCTCGACCCCGACCCCGACCCTCAAGATCGGCGACAGCCAGATCGACCTCAGCCAGGTTCAGCAGGTCCTGGCGAACTCCAGCACCGCCTCCTGAACCGCACGATCCCCCTTCAGAAACAAGGAGATCCACCATGCTTCGTTCGCTGTTCACCGGCATCTCGGGCCTGCGGGCCCACCAGCAGATGCTGGACGTGACCTCCAGCAACATCGCCAACGTCAACACCGCCGGCTACAAGGGCGCGTCCACCGTCTTCGAGGACACCCTGAGCCAGACCATCGGCGGCGGCGGGGCGGCCACCGCCACCAACGGCGGCACCAACCCGACCCAGATCGGCCTGGGCGTGCAGCTGGCCGGCACCTCCACCAACTTCGCCCAGGGCTCCAGCCAGTACACCGGCCGCGGCAGCGACGTGCTGGTCAACGGCGACGGCTTCTTCGTGCTGAGCAACAACGGCAAGCAGACCTACACCCGGGCGGGCTCGTTCAGCCTGGACAACGCCGGTCACCTGGTGGCGCCGGACGGGTCGAAGGTGCAGTCCGCGGGCGGCGGCGACCTGAACCTGTCCGCGCTGAACAGCGGCACGTACGTGTCCTGGAGCATCTCCTCCAGCGGCGCGGTGAACGCGGTCGACTCGGCCGGCGTGACGACCACGCTGGACACCATCGCGACCGCCACCTTCGCCAACCCGGGCGGCCTGGCCCGGGTCGGCGACTCGCAGTTCGAGACCACCGCCAACTCCGGCGCGGCCCAGATCGGCGCGCCGGGCACCGGCGGCCGGGGCACCCTGACCTCGGGATACCTGGAGATGTCGAACGTCGACCTCGCCTCCGAACTGACCAACCTGATCATCTCCGAGCGCGGCTTCCAGGCGAACTCGCGCGTCATCACCACCTCGGACGAGGTGCTGCAGAGCCTGATCAGCCTGAAGAACTGACGCCCAGCCGCGGCGGCGGGCCGGCTTCAGTAGGCCGGCCCGCTGCCGATAGGTAAACCTGAAGGCGGACCCACGGACGGGTCCGGCGAACACCTTGGACGGATCCGATGATCTTGTTGCGCCGTTTGAACGGTCCGCTGTTCACCCTGAACCCCGACCTGATCGAGCGCGCCGAGGCCACCCCGGACACGGTGGTGACGCTGATCGGCGGCAACAAGTACGTCATCGCCGAATCGCTGGAGGAGCTCGTCGAGCTCATCCGTGACTACCGCGCCCGGATCATCGCGGCGGCCGAGACGATGATGCTCGACACCAGCCTCGGCGCGGACGCCCAGCCCACCACACAGGCCCGGATGCGGGTGCTGTCCACCACGGGGCCGGGCCAACCGGTCGTGCCGTTCCGACGAAACGAGTCGTGATGGATCCGGCACTGGCAATCGGCGTCGCGCTCGCCGTGGTGGCGATCTTCGGGTCGGTCATCATGGAGGGCGGCAACATCGCCGCGATCTTCCTGCCCGCCCCGATGCTGCTGGTCTTCGGCGGCACGATCGGCGCAGCCGTCGCGGGTGCGGTGCTGCGAGACGCGAAATCCCTGCCGCGGCAGCTGATCCGCGCGTTCACCGCCAAGCCCCCGCAGCCCGACGCCGCGGTCGAGACGCTGGTCAGGCTGGCCGGCAAGGCGCGTCGCGAGGGGCTGCTGGCGCTGGAGGCCGAGGCCGCCGAGCTGGACGACGACTTCCTGCGGCGCGGCCTGCAGCTGGCCATCGACGGCACCGACTCCGAGGAGGTCGCGATCATCCTGACCTCCGAGGTGGATACCAAGCGCGCCGCCGACAAGGCCGCCGCGAAGCTCTTCTCCGATATGGGCGGCTACTCGCCGACGATCGGCATCATCGGCACCGTGCTCGGCCTGGTGAAGGTGCTCGGGCACCTGTCGGCGCCGTCCAAGCTGGGGGCCGAGATCGCCAGCGCCTTCGTCGCCACCCTCTGGGGCGTCATGACCGCGAACGTCTTCTGGCTGCCGATGTCGAACCGGCTGAAGCGGGTCAGCGAGGCCGAGTGCGAGCAGATGGAGGTCATCATCGAGGGCATCCTGGCGATCCAGGCCGGTGCCAACCCTCGCCTGATCGAGCAGAAGCTGCAGAGCCTGCTGCCGGTCGACAGCCGCCCCACCCCCGAGCAGGAGGTGGCCTGAGTGAGCGCGGCCCGGGGACGCAGGCGGAAGGTGCACGAGGAGGAGCACGTCAACCACGAGCGGTGGATGGTCACCTACGCCGACATGCTGACCCTGCTGCTGGTGCTCTTCATCGTGCTGTACGCCATCTCGCAGGTGAACACCTCGAAGTTCAACGAGCTCAAGACCAGCCTCTCCTCGGCGTTCGGCAACGGCCAGTCGCCGGTCATCAACGGCGGAACCGGCCCGATCGACGGCAACACGGTCTCGGTGGACCAGAGCGTGGTCGACTCCAAGCTGGCCGTGCCGAACCCGGCCGCGGCCAAGCAGCCGCTGAACCTGCCCACCAACTCCGACGCCAACGCGGCCCTGCAGGAGCTGGACGAGTTCAAGAAGATCGAGCAGGCGATCAAGGCGTCGCTGGCCCGGCGTGGCCTGTCCGGCTCGGCCGAGTTCAACATCGACGAGCGGGGCCTGGTGGTCACCCTGATCACCGACGAGCTGGTCTTCACCGGCAACAGCGCGGTACTGGAGCCGGAGGGCGCGGTGATCCTCGATGCGGTCAGCCCGGCACTGGTCAAGATCGACAACCAGATCCAGGTGGACGGCCACACCAACCAGCAGAACGTCTCGACCGCCCCGTACCCGAGCGGTTGGGAGCTGTCCTCGGCCCGGGCCTCCTCGGTGGTCCGGTACCTGATCGGGCACGGCCACCTGGCGGCCAGCCGGCTGAGCGCGGCGGGGTATTCCGACCAGCGCCCGCTGCTGCCGCCGAGCGACCCGCGGTCGATCACCCGCAACCGCCGGGTGGACATCGTCGTCCTGTCCAAACTGCCCGCCTCGGCCCGTGGCTCGCTGGTGGCGCTGGCTGCCGGAACCGGCAGCTGAGCGCCGCCCCGATGCGTAGGAGACAACCATGACCACACCGACCAAGGAACGCCCGGAACGGATCGCGACCAACGGCCTGAACCGGAGCAAGTCGTCGACCGGTGCCAAGACGGGGGGCACCGGGGACGAGTCGGCGGCAGCCGGCAAGCGCAAGAAGAAGCCACTGAAGCTCAAGCTCGCGCTGTTGCTGGTGCTGCTGTTGGCCGGCGGTGCCATCGCCAAGTTCACGGTGCTGGCGCCGTCGGCCAAGGCCGGCCCGAAGGTCCCGGCCAAGGGCCCGGTGGTGGCGATGGACGAGATGACGCTGAACCTGGCCGACGGCCACTACCTGCGGCTGAAGGTCGCGCTGCAGCTGGCCAAGGGCGGCAGCGTGGACCTCGACACCTCGGAGGCGTCGCAGGCCCTGATCGACACCTACAGCAACCAGTCGGTCGCCCAGCTGACCGGTGACGTGGCCCGCAACAAGGCCAAGACCACCTTCCTGGGCAAGCTGAGCGCGCTCTATCCGAAGAAGATCCTCGACGCCTACTACACCGAGTTCGTGATGACCATGTGACCTCACCGGGTTCCATGACCGTGCCCGGCAGCGGTATGCCGGGATCCTCCACCTGGGCGTTTCGCTCAGGTCCGTCCACGCGCGGCCGAACAGTCTTCACGTGGCACTCACTCGCGCGACGTCGCTGGCTTCGGTCCGCAGGCTGACCAGGCAGTCCGCCGAGAGCAGCGGCGACGGCGTCGTCCCGTACGACTTCCGCCGCCCCACCAAGCTCACCCGCGACCACATCCGGGCGCTGCAGATGAGCTACGAGACGTTCGCGCGCCGGCTGACCACCCTGCTGACCTCAGGCCTGCGCCAGCTCTGCCAGGTGAGCCTGATCGCCATCGAGCACCAGAGCTACGAGGAGTACATCGCCAACGTCGCGGGGCCGACCATCCTCTCGGTGCTCGACATGGGCGGCCTGCCCGGCACCGCGCTCTTCGAGTTCTCGGTGCCGACCGCGCTGGCCTGTGTCGACTACCTGCTCGGCGGCCAGGGCGGCGAGCAGCCGGTTCGCCAGCTGACCGACCTCGAGACCAGCCTGCTGCGCAACCTGATCGAGCAGATGCTCTCGGTGCTGCGCTATGCGCTGGAGCCCACCGTCGGCGCCGAGCCGTCACTGCGGACCATCGAGTTCAACCCGCAGTTCGTGCAGGCTGCCGGCGCCACCGACTCGGTCGTGGTCGGCTCGTTCCAGATGAAGGTCGGCAACCAGACCTGCGTGTCCACCCTCTGCATCCCGTTCGCCTCGCTGGCGCCACGGCTGCAGGACGGCAAGGACCGCAAGTCCCAGAGCCCGGCCGAACGGGCCGCGAGCATGCTCAGCGCCGCGCACGTGCGCAAGGCGCTCGGCGGGGTGCCGGTGCAGGTCGCGCTCACCTTCGAGCCGGTGACCCTCACGCCCGCCCAGATCATCTCGCTGGCGCCGGGTGACGTGGTGCCGCTGCGGCACCGGGTCACCGCGCCACTGGCCGTCGAGTCCGGCGGCGTCGTCTTCGCCCACGCCCTGGCCGGGCGCCAGGGCAGCCGGCTGGCCGGGCTCGTGGTGAGCAAGGACGGCAGTACCAAGCACGGGGCCAGCACGCACAAGGAGAACATGTCATGACCGCAACCCTCGTGTCCGCCGAAGCCGTCGCCCGCGCGGCGCTGGCGAGCCTGCCCATCTCCGATCCGCTGGAGCTGGGGGAGCCACTGAGCGTGCCGATCGACTTCGACGGCGTCGCGGTCACCGCGCGGTTCACCGGCAGCAACAGCGGCGACCTGCTCATCACCGTGGAGCGGGCGCTGGCCGAGGCGCTGCAGAACTCGCCGCTCGGCGCGCTGGACGTCGCGGCCGCGCTCGGCCCGGCGCTGGCCGCCGCGGCCTCGGCCACCGGCACCGCGGTCGCCGGCCCGGGCACCGTGCTCGAACCGCAGCCGGCGCTGGCCGCGCTGCTGGCCAAGCCCGGCGCGACGGTGATTCCGCTGCTGCACCAGGGCACCGTGCGCGCCATGGTCGGGGTGGCGATCACCCCGCAGCAGGCGGAGGCCGCCTTCGCCACCCCGCACTACCCGAGCCCGGACGAGCTGCGCGCCGCCGCGCCGGGCCGGTCCGCGCCGAGCATGCTGCGCGGCCTGGAGCTGCTGCGCGACGTCAGCATGGACGTCACCGCGCAGATCGGCACCACCCGGATGACCATCAGCGAGCTGCTGGAACTGTCCGAGGGCGCCGTCGTCGAGCTCGACCGGGCCGCCGGCGCGCCGGCCGACCTGCTGGTCAACGGCCACCTGATCGCGCGCGGCGAGGTCGTGGTGATCGACGAGAACTTCGCCTTGCGGATCACCGAGATCGTCAGCGACGAGACGGCGCCGCTGCCGTCGTGAACACCATCGCCATCATCGGCCGGATGCTGCTGGCCCTGGTGCTCGTGCTGGGCATCATGTGGGCGCTGGCCCGCTGGGCCCGCAAGCCGATGGGGGTCGGCAAGGGCGAGCGGGTGATGACCGTGCTGGCCCGGCAGCAGCTGAGCCGGACGTCCTCGGTCACCGTGCTGAAGCTGATGGACCGGGCCCTGGTGCTCGGCGTCACCGACCAGGGCGTGCAGCTGCTCACCGAGACCGAGCTGGCCCCGATCGAGGAGGCGCTGACCGTCCAACCGGCGCCGCGACGCGGCCTGCGCGCGGCGCTGCCGGCGGTCGACCCCGAGGCCGATGCCGAACCGCCGGCCGTTGGCCGCCCGCTGCCCGCGCTGCCGATGCCGGGACGGTCGAAGCTGGACGGCTCGGTGCTCTCGCCGGCCACCTGGAAGCAGCTGGTCAGCGCGGCCCGCGAGATGACGGTACGGCGATGACCACCGCACTGCGCTGGCTGCTGCTGCCGGTGCTGATTGGATGTGCCGTGCTGCTCGGCGGAAACTCGACCGCGACGGCGGCACCGGCGCACGCGGTGTCGGTGCGGGCGGTGTCGGTGCACGCGGTGTCGGTGCACGACGGCGTCCGGCCGATCCAGGCCCCGGTGCCGCCCACCAGGCCGACCACACCGACGGCGCCGACTGTCGGGGTGAACCTGTCGCCCAAGCCGAGCACCTCGGTCAGCATCCTGCTGCTGCTCACGCTGCTGTCGGTGGCGCCGTCGCTGCTGCTGCTGATGACCAGCTTCACCAAGATCTTCGTGGTGCTCGGCCTGGCCCGCAACGCGCTCGGCCTGAACGGGGTACCGCCGAACCAGGTGCTCGCCGGGCTCTCGCTCTTCCTCAGCATGTTCGTCATGAGCCCGGTGCTCAAGGCGGTCAACTCGGCCGGCATCCAGCCATACCTGCACGGGACGAAGACCCAGGCGGTCGCCTTCCACGACGGGGTGGCGCCACTGCGGACCTTCATGCTGCAGCACACCCGCAGCCAGGAGATCGCGCTGATGCTGCGGGCCGGCCACCTGCCGAACCCGCCGTCGCCGGAGAAGCTCGACCTGACCACGATCATTCCCGCGTTCGTGCTGTCGGAGCTGCGATCGGCGATGATCATCGGCTTCGTCGTCTACATCCCGTTCCTGATCATCGACATGGTGGTCTCGTCCTCGCTGATGTCGCTGGGCATGATGATGCTGCCGCCGGTGTCGGTGTCGCTGCCCTTCAAACTGCTGCTGTTCGTGCTGGTCGACGGCTGGGGCCTGATCATCAACTCGCTCGTCACCAGCTATCACACCTAACACGTTTCACCTGTTCCCGATTGAGGAAGCGTCCATGACCGACACCGCGATCGTGCACCTCGGCTGGCAGGCGATGCTGATCGCCTTCCAGCTCGCGGCGCCGACCCTGCTCACCGCCCTGCTGGTCGGCTTCGGCATCTCGCTGTTCCAGTCCGCCACCCAGATCCAGGAGTTCACCCTGTCCTTCGTGCCGAAGGCGGTCGCGGTCGGCATCGCGCTGCTGCTGTCGGGCAGCTGGATGATGCACTCGATGGTCACCTACACCCAGGACCTGTTCAACCAGATCCCGAGCCTGATCAACAGCTGACATGACCGTCGCCCTGAGCACCGCGCAGCTGGTGGCGTGGCTGATGTGCTCGCTGCGGATCGTCGCCTGGGTGGAGCTGGCCCCGCCGCTGGCCACCGCGGGGGTGCCCCGGGTGGTGCGGCTGATGCTGAGCGCCGGCATCGGGCTGGCGGTCTACCCGCAGACGGTGAGCCACGCGCCGGCGGCCGAGTTCGGGCCGCTGGCCGGCTGCGCGCTCGAGCAGCTGGTGATCGGCGCCTCGCTGGGCTTCCTGACCCGGCTGCTGTTCAGCGCGCTGGAATCGGCCGGTTCGCTGATCGACCTGTCGGGCGGTTTCGCGCTGGCCTTCGCCTACGACCCGCTGATGAAGACCAACACCTCGATCTTCGGCCGGTTCTACGGGGTGATGGCCAGCGCACTGCTGTTCGCCAGCAACGCGCACCTGGTGATCCTGCAGGGATTCCTGCGCACGTTCGGCACGCTGCCGCTGGACGGCACCATCTCGCTGGCCCACCTCGACACGGTGCTGGTGCACGGCGTGAGCAGCATGTTCGTGGCGGCGCTGCAGGTGGCCGCGCCGCTGATCGCGGTGCTGTTCCTGGCCGACGTCGCGCTCGGCCTGCTCAGCCGCATCTCGCCGCAGCTGAACGTCTTCCAGTTGAGCTTCCCGCTGAAGATCATGCTCACCCTGGGCCTGGTCGGGCTGAGCTTCGCGACCATGCCCCGGGTGATCACCGAGATCGGCAACTCCGCGGCCTCGCTGATGGGCCAGGTGACCTCGTAGTGGCCGGAGGCAGTGGGGAGAAGACCGAGAAGGCCACCCCGCGCAAGCTCAAGAAGGCGCGGCGGGACGGCCAGGTCGGGCACAGCCCGGAGCTCGGCTCGTGGCTGAGCGTGCTGGCGGCGTCGTTCGTGCTGCCGGGGGTGGCCCGTTCGCTGATGGGCACCGCGCAGATCAGCATGGTGCAGGTCGGCGCGACCATCCAGAACCCGGACGTGGGGCAGTCGCTGTCGGCCAGTCGGTACGCGCTCACCCACGCCGCCACCGCGGTGCTGCCGCTGGCGGTGCTGGTGCTCGTCACCTCGGTGGCCTCGGCCGGCAGCCAGGGCGGCATCTGGTTCGCGCCGAAACTGCTGGTGCCGAAGGTGAACCGGCTGAACCCGCTCAAGGGCCTGAAGCGGATGTTCGGCCCGCACGGCGTCTGGGCACTGGTCAAGTCGCTGCTCAAGCTCGCGGTGCTGGGGCTGGTCACCTACCTGTCGGTGCGACAGCTGGTGCCGCAGCTGATGGCGGCCGGCTCGCTGCCGCTCTCGGCGGTGCTCGGCTCGGCGACCGGCGCCGCGCTGCGGCTGATCCGGCTGGGCGCCGCGGCCGGCCTGCTGATGGCGATCGCCGACGTCGCGGTGACCCGGCGCCGCAACAACAAGCAGCTGAAGATGACCAAGCAGGAGGTCAAGGAGGAGCACAAGAGCAACGAGGGCGACCCGCTGCTCAAGGGCGCGATCAGGTCCCGGGCGCTGGCGATCAGCCGCAACCGGATGATGGCCGACGTCCCGACCGCCGACGTGGTGGTGGTGAACCCGACCCACGTCGCGGTGGCGCTGAAGTACGAGGCCAGCCGGGGCGCGCCGCGGGTGGTGGCCAAGGGGGCCGACCACGTAGCCGCCCGGATCCGCGAGGTGGCCGAGCAGAACCGGGTGCCGATGGTGCAGGACATCCCGCTGGCCCGCACGCTCTACGGCAGCTGCGAGATCGGGCAGGAGATCCCGGCCGACCTCTACCAGGCGGTGGCGACGGTGTTGGCGTTCGTGATGCGGTTGCGCCGCAAGGGATCGGTGGCCGGCGTGCACCGGCTGCAGGCGCCGGCGCTGGCCGGACGAAGCTGACGGCTCGGCGGCGCACCCGGGCCTTGCTGGTCAGCCGGGATTCTCCGGGTCAGCCGCGGTGCAAGGCCAGCCGGGTCAGCCGCGGTTTCCGGCCAGAGCCGAATCAGCCGCGGTTTCCGGCCAGAGCCGAATCAGCCGCAGCTGACGAGGGCCAGCGTGCCGCTGCCGTACCCCTTGACGGTGACGTCCAGGTCGAGCCGGTCGGCGTGCTGGTAGAGGAAGGCCGAGAGCTCCGGCGGCGCGGTGGCGGCCGGGTGGTAGCGGTCCACCATCCGCACGTGCGGGTTGGTCGGCAGGTCGAACAGCGCTGCCATCACGTTCGACACCTCGCCGAGGTTGTCGACGATGTCCAGCCGCAGCGCGGACTCCTCGATCATCTCGGCGGCCAGCGGTGCCGGGATCAGGCCGATGCTGGCGCCCACCTGCGCCCCGGCCGACAGGCTCCAGCCGAGGATCGCGCGCAGCTGGTAGTCGTCGTCGCGATAGGTGGTGATCAGGCTGCCGACCGTGTCGCTGGAATCCAGCTGCCGGCGGGCCGGCTCCAGGGTGACCTCGCGCCCGAGCATGCCCTCGAGCAGGTCCTTGATGTTCTTGGCCGGGGGCAGCTGCACGGTGAGTTCCTCGGTGAGAGTGGTACGAGCGGGACGGCAGGCGACGGTCACACGATGGCCGACAGCGCGTCTTCCATGGTCTCGGCGCTGAACGGCTTGGAGAGCAGGAAGCACGCCCCGGCGGCGGTGGCCTTCTCGCGCATCAGCTCCGAGCCCTCGGAGGTGACGAAGCCGAACGGCACGTTCTCGCCCTGCTCGCGCAGCCGCTGCAGCGCCTCGATTCCGGTCAGGTTCGGCATGTTCCAGTCCGAGAGCACCAGGTCGGGCTGGTGGGCGTACACCTGGTCGATCAGCTCCAGGCCGTCGCTGGCCTCGATGATCTCCAGGTTCCGCAGGCCGGTCTGGCGCAGCGTCCGGATGACGATCTTGCGCATCACGGCGGAATCGTCGGCGACGACAAGGCGCATCAGGCACCCACTCTCTCGGATTCGATCAGGCACACCCGCACCTGGTGGTCGTCCCACGCCAGCTCGGAACTGACCCCCGGTGCGGGGAGCGTCTGGGGCAGTGGCCCGAACCGCACCTCGGGCAGCGACAGGCTGGACGGTTCGGGCAGGCTGGACTTGATGTTGCCGGCGATGATGTTGCCGAGCTCGCCGACCGCGTCGGCCAGGTCACCGGCCGGCAGCTCACCGGTCGGCTGGCCGAACATCGCCCGGGCCAGCTGGTCGGCACCGCGGCCGCACAGGTCCAGGGTGATCCGGCCGGTCCACGGCCCGCTGATCACCACGGCCGAGCCGACCGCGTCGGGTTCGGCGAGCCGCTGGTCCGCCTCGGCCGGGGCCAGCTCGTGGAAGTCCTCGCCCAGGATGCTGGCCCAGACCTCGGCCACCAGCTGCCGGACGTCCTCGCTGGTCGGCAGCACGATGGCGGTCACTCGGCGGCCCCGGCGGGCACCAGGCCGAGCAGTTCGAGCTTCTCCTCGATGGCGTCGGCGGTGAACGGCTTGATCACGTACTCGTGAGCACCCGCCGCGAGCGCGCGGACGATCTGGGCCTGCTCACCCTCGGTGGTCACCATCATCAGCGTCATCCGGGAGAACTTCGGCCGGCGGCGCACCTCTTTGATCAGGTCCAGCCCGTTGAGCCGGGGCATGTTCCAGTCCACCAGGGCCACGGCCGGCGCCTCGTCGGCAGCCTCCAGCTGCTCCAGGGCGTCCACACCGTCCACCGCCTCGGCCACCTCGAACCCGATCCGGCCGAGCAGCCGGGAGAGGATCATTCGCATCGCTCGGGAGTCGTCGACCACCAGCGCACGCACGTCGCGCTCTCCTTTGCATTCTGCGATCGGCCCGGCCACGATGGCGGGGCGCGGCCTTCACCGTTGCGGATCGGCAGTCGTCACGCGGGCATGAGCACCTGGCGGCAATATGTCGGCTGTTGCGTAATTTTCCGCTACTCAGGGTAAGGAACTCGCGTTTCGTGCCGATGAGATCCGCAGTGACCTAACGCCGGTCGGTGCCAGAAGGAGATCATCGATGTCGAGCAGTACCGCGGGGGCCAGCCCCAGTTCTACCCGGATCAGCAGGAGCTTCCTCGCCGATCTGTCCGTGAAGCAGAAGCTGATGAGCGCCTTCGCGGCGCTCTGCCTGCTGGTCGTGGTGACCGGCATGTTCGGGTTGGTGAAGCTGAACACCGCCAACAAGCAGCTGCAGCGGATCGACAGCAAGAGCATTGCGGGCATCTCCGCGATCGCCGACGTCAAGAACGGCATCGCGGTGCTGAAGGTCGACTCGCGCGACATCCTGATCGCCCGCGGTTCCGACGCCAAGCAGGCGATCGTGCAGCGGATGGACGCCGACACCGCGGCCACCAAGGCGGCGGTGGCGAAGTACGCCGCGACCAAGCCGTCGGACCAGGCCCTCTTCGACAAGATGCAGACCGACCTCAGCGCGGTGCTGGCTTCGGCCGCCGGGCTGAACGAGCCGGCGCTGGCCAGCGACCTGAACGGTTTCGCCCAGCAGGAGCAGCAGGTCACCCCGCTGGGCAAGGCGGTGATGGCCGACATCAACCAGCTCTCCACGCAGGAGAACGCCGACGCTGCCAAGCGGGCCAAGGACTCCGCCGCCGCCTATCGCAACGCCCGCACCCTGCTGGCGGTGATCATGATCGCCTCGGTGATCTTCGGGCTGCTGATCAGCGTCCGGCTGAGCAACGCGATCACCCGCCCGTTGCGGGCCACCGTCCGGGTGCTGCAGGGCCTGGCCCAGGGTCGGCTCGACGACACCGTCGAGGTGACCGACCGCAGCGAGCTCGGTGAGATGGGCCACGCGCTCAACAGCTCGATCGACCAGCTGCGCGGCGTCATCTCCGAGATCTCGCGCACCTCCCAGGTGCTCGCGTCGTCCTCGGAGGAGCTGACCGCGGTCTCGGCGGCGGTGTCCGCCTCGGCCGAGGAGTCCTCCGCGCAGACCCAGGTGGTGGCCGCGGCCGCCGAGCAGATCTCCCGCAACATCGCCACGGTCGCGGCCGGCGGCGAGCAGATGGGCGCCGCGATCCGCGAGATCGCCGGCAACGCCTCGGAGGCGACCTCGATCGCCACCCGCGCGGCCGAGACCGCCGAGGCGGCGAACGCGACCGTCAGCAAGCTGGGCGAGTCGTCGGAGGAGATCGGCAAGGTGGTCCGGATGATCACCTCGATCGCCGAGCAGACCAACCTGCTCGCGCTGAACGCGACCATCGAGGCGGCCCGGGCCGGCGAGGCGGGCAAGGGCTTCGCCGTCGTCGCGAACGAGGTCAAGGAGCTCGCCCAGGCCGCCGCCCGCGCCACCGAGGACATCTCGGCCCGGGTCGAGACCACCCAGGCCGACGTGGAGGCGGCGGTCGCGGCGATCAGCGAGATCACCACAGTGGTCGGCCAGATCAACGACATCCAGGTGGTGATCTCGGCCGCGGTCGAGGAGCAGTCGGCCACCACGAACGAGATGGTGCGCAACGTGGCGGAGGTATCGATCGGCTCGGGGGAGATCGCGACCAACGTCAACGGGATCGCGACCGCGGCGAACGAGACCACCGCGAGCGCCGCGCAGACCGCGCAGGCCGCGCAGGAACTGTCCCGCATCGCCGCCGAGCTGAACGGTTCCGTCGGAACCTTCACGCTGTGACCGGCCCGGCCGGGAACGGAGTCGGCGATGTCGGGGACTGACGATCTCGATGACGAGATCATCGGCGAATTCCTGATCGAATCACACGAGAATCTCGACCAGCTCGACCGGGATCTGGTGGCGCTGGAACAGGCCCCGGACTCCCGGGAGCTGCTGGCGAGCGTCTTCCGGACGATCCACACGATCAAGGGCACCAGCGGGTTCCTGGCCTACCACAAGCTGGAATCCATCACCCACGTCGGTGAGAACCTGCTCGCCAAGCTGCGGGACGGCGCCCTGTCGATGACCCCGGAGATCGCCACCGCGCTGCTGCGGCTGGTCGACCTGGTGCGCTCGCTGCTGGCCAGCATCGAGCAGACCCGGGCCGAGGGTGAGCTGGACGTCGAACCGCTGGCCGCGGTGCTGCGTGCGCTGCTGGAGCCGCCGGCCGCCGCCGAGGCGCCCGTTGTCGAGACGCCCACCGTCGAGTCGCCGGCGATCGAGCCGGCCGCCGCCGAGGCGCCGGTGGCACCTGCCGAGCTGCTGCCGGCCGCGGTCGAGCAGCCGGAGCTGGAGGCGACCCGCAGCTCCATCGGAGAATCCACCGTCCGGGTCGATGTGAACCTGCTCGAACACCTGGTGCGCCTGACCGGCGAGCTGGTGCTGGCCCGCAACCAGATCGTGCAGCGTTCGGCCGTGGCCGCCGACGAGGACCTGGGGCGGGCCAGCCACCAGCTGAGCCTGGTCACCGGCGAGCTGCAGGAAGGCGTCATGCGCACCCGGATGCAGCCCGTCGACCACCTGTGGTCGAAGCTGCCCCGGGTGGTCCGCGACCTGAGCGCCCAGCTGGGCCGGTCGGTCCGGCTGGAGATGGAAGGTGGCGACACCGAGCTCGACCGCACCCTGCTGGAGGCGGTCAAGGATCCGCTGACCCACCTGGTTCGCAACGCGATCGACCACGGCATCGAACCACCCGAGGCGCGGCGCCGGGCCGGCAAGCCCGAGACCGGCGTGCTACGGCTGCGGGCCTCGCACGAGAGCGGCCAGGTGCTGCTCGAGGTGATCGACGACGGGGTCGGCCTGCACGGCCCGACCCTGGCGGCGAAGGCGGTCGAGAAGGGCCTGGTCAGCGCGGCCCGGGTCGAGACGATGAGCGTGCAGGATCAGCTTCAGCTCGTCTTCATCCCGGGATTCTCCACCGCGGCGGCGGTCACCAACGTCTCCGGCCGCGGCGTCGGGATGGACGTGGTGCGCACCAACGTCGAGCGGATCGGTGGCTCGATCGACGTCGAGTCCACGCCCGGCAAGGGCACCTGCTGGCGGCTGCGGATCCCGCTCACGCTGGCGATCGTGCCGGCCGTGACGGTGGAATGCCGCGGCCAGCGGTTCGCGCTGCCGCAGATCAGCCTGCTGGAACTGGTCAGCCTGGAAGCCGAACGGGCCTCCACCGCGGTCGAATGGGTCGGCGACGCGCCGGTCTACCGGCTGCGCGGGGCGCTGCTACCGCTGGTCCGGCTCGACGCGGTGCTCGGCCTGGAGCAGCGCACCGACCAGCCGGACGCGCAGGTGGTCGCGGTGCTGGAGGGCGACGGCCGCCGGTTCGGCCTGATCGTCGACCGGGTGCTCGACACCGAGGAGATCGTGGTCAAGCCGCTGTCCCGGGCGCTGAAGGAGATCGGCCTCTACGCCGGGGCGACCATCCTCGGCGACGGCGCGGTGTCGCTGGTGCTCGACGTGGCGGGCCTCGCCCGGCGGCAGCTGCACGCCCCCGACGGGCAGGACGAGCTCGCCACCGAGCAGGCGGGTGGCCAGGTCGCGGCCGGCCCCGAGCGCCAGCTGCTGGTGGTCGCCATCGGCGGCGGCCGGCGGCTGGCCATGCCGTTGGAGGTGGTCACCCGGCTGGAGCAGTTCCCGGTGTCCAGCCTGCAGCGGGTCGGCCGGCGGGACGTGGTGCGCTACCGGGGCGAGATCCTGCCGCTGCTGCGGCTCAGCGACCACCTCAGCGAGCTGTCCTCGGCGTCCAGCGGCACCGTGCCCGGCGTGGTGTACTCCGCGCGGGGCCGCAGCGTCGCGCTGGTGGTCGACGAGATCGTCGACATCGTCGGCGAGGGCAGCGTCGTCTACAGCGACGTGGAGGACTACGGCCTCGTCGGCTCCGCGCTGATCAACGACAAGGTGACCGAGATGCTGGACGTCCGGTCGGCGATCCTCGCCGCGGACCCGCGGTACTTCGACGACGAACCGGCCACCGAGGCCTTTCCGCTGGAGGTGAGGTGAGTGGGGCTGTTGCTGGCCACGTTCGACCTCGGCACGTTCCGCTGCGCGGTCGTCGCCGCCGACGTGCAGGAGGTGCTGATGGCGCAGCCGCGCACCCCGGTGCCGGGGGCGGCCGACTGCGTCGACGGCCTGATCAACCTGCGCGGCCAGGTGGTGCCGACCCTCGACCTGCGGGCCCGGATGGGACTGCCGGCGGAGTCCGGCGTGGCCGGGATGAGCGTGGTGGTGCGCTGGCGGGACGAGGTCTGGAGCCTGCTGGTGGACCGGATCGGCGACGTGATCGAGGTCGACGAGAGCGACTTCGAGCCGCCGCCGCTGACCCTGGCAGGGCCGCTGCGGCAGCTCATCGTCGGCGCGTACAAGCTGCCCGACCGGCTGCTGCTGATGCTCGACGTGGCCCAGCTGCTGGCGGTCGGCGGTGAACCGGCCCTGCGGTGACCGCGGCTGATCCGCGAATCACTGGTCGCACCCGGGACGAACCGGGCAGGATGGCAGCATGACGATCTCGCTGGTCAGCGCGCCGGTGATCGGCTTCGACCTGGTCCGGCACCCGGCCGGGCCGGCGATCGCGGAGACGCTGGTGTGGGCGATCGGCCTGGGGCCGCGTGACCTGCCGCTGTTCAGCGCGACCCACGCGGTCCGGGAGCCGGCCTGGCACCAGGTGCGGCAGGTGCGGGACCGGCTCGGGACCGGCGCGCTGAACGGTTCGGCGCTCGCCCCGGTCGAGCCGGTCGCGGACGGCGGCTCGCTGCAGGCGATGATCGTCGGGCTGCGGCGCAGCCTGATCGCCGACCTGGACGACCTGGAGCACCTGATCCGGGCGGACGTGCTGGCCTGGGCGGCCAAGCCGGCCGAGACCTCCGATGCCTTCGAGGTGGCCGATGTCGAGGCGGCGATCGGCTCGGTGCTGGCCGCGGTCGCGGCGGACTGGGTGGACGGCGTCGACGCCGACACCCGGCAGCAGCTCGCCGCCCCGGCGTCCGCGGTCCGCCACCAGACCGATGCGCGCGAGCCCGACGTGGGCCCGTGCGAGGCGCAGGTGCGCGAGGCGCTGGGCATCCTCGGCGGTCTCGACGCCGACGGCCGGCACCGGCTGCGCGAGGTGAACACGCTGCTCGGCCCGGGTGGTTCGACCTGGGCGCAGGCGATGCACGAGGCGTCGTGGGCGGCGCTGACCACCGGCCGGATCCGGGCCGCGGCGACCGCGCAGTTCCTGGCGGCGCAGGCGTTCCTGGCCGGCGGCCTCGACGCGGCCGACGGTGCCGAGGGGGTCTGGAACCTGGTCAGCGGGCACCTCCATGCGCTGGTGGTCGGCGACGTGCTCGGCTCGGCGCTGCAGGTCACGCTCAGCCGGGGCTGGCGGGCGGCGCTGCAACCCAACTAGCCGACCACCTGCCCGCCGCTGTCACCCCATTCGCCGCCGGAAGCCGGCCGGAGCTGCTCCCGCGCCGCTCGAGCAGCTCAGGCCGGCTGGTAGACGGTGCTCGTCCCGACCGCGATCCGCTGCCAGCGCTCGTCCACGCCGAGGGTGGTCTCGGCGCCGCCGAGCACCAGGTAGCCGTCCGGCCGGCAGGTCGCCCGCACCCGCTGCAGGATCTCGCGCCGGGTCTCGACCGAGAAGTAGATGAGCACGTTGCGCAGGAACACCACGTCGAACTGGCCGAGCGGCGGGAACGGCCGGGCCAGGTTGAGCTCGCGGAAGCTGACCAGCTCGCGCACCTCGTCGTTCACCCGCCACCGCATGCCGTCCCGGCTGAAGTGCCGCACCAGCCGGCTGGCCGGCAGCCCGCGGTTCATCTCCACCTGGTTGTAGGCGCCCTGCCGGGCCTGGTCGAGCACGGTGGGGGAGAGGTCCGAGGCGAGCACCCGGCAGTCCCAGCCCTGGGTGGCCAGCGTCTCGCGCAGGATCATCGCCAGGCTGTACGGCTCCTGCCCGGTCGAGCAGGCCGCCGACCAGATCCGCAGCGAGCGCTGCGCGCCGCGCCGGGCCACCAGTTGCGGCAGCAGCTCGCGTTCGAACGCGGTGAACGGCCCGCCGTCGCGGAACCACGAGGTCTCGTTGGTGGTCAGCGCGTCCACGATCCGGGCCCGGGCCCGGCGGTCGGCGCTGACCCGCACCTGGTCGATGAAGCTGGACACCTCCGCACGGCCGGCCGCCCGCGCCAGCGGTGCCAGCCGGGACTCGACCAGGTACTCCTTGCCCGGTTCCAGCACGATCGCGGCGTCGCAGCGGACGACCTCGCGGACCCAGTCGAAGGCCGTCTCGGTGATCGTCATGGCTGGTGCTTCGCTTTCATCGTCGCATCGCTCTGCCTGCCCAGAGCCTCAGACCGCCGTGCTCGCGCGGCTCGCCCGGTGCACCCGGTGCACGATCGCGCCGGCGATCTGGTCCAGCGGCAGCGTCTCGGCTGCCAGTCCCGCGCCGGCCACCGCGCCGGGCATGCCCCAGACCACCGAGCTCTCCCGGTCCTGGGCGAGCACCTGGCCACCGGCCCGCACGATCTGGCCGGCGCCGTCGCGGCCGTCTGAGCCCATGCCGGTCAGCACCACCGCGAGCACGCCGGCGCCGTAGCATCGCGCGGCCGAGCGGAACAGCACGTCCACCGAGGGCCGGCAGTAGTGCTCGGGCGGGGCGCTGGTGAGCGCGGTGCGGGAGCGGCCGTGTCCGGCCGTCACCTCGAGGTGGAAGTCGCCGGGCGCCAGGTAGACGGTGCCCGGCAGCAGCGGCTCGCCACCGGCGGCCTCGCGGACGGCCAGCGCGGTGGTCCGGTTGAGCCGCTCGGCCAGCAGCGTGGTGAACAGCGGCGGCATGTGCTGCACGATCAGCACCGGCACCGGCAGGCTGGCCGGCAGCTGCGGCAGCAGTGCACCGAGCGCCTCCGGGCCGCCGGTGGAGGAGCCGATCACCAGCACCGAGGGAACCTGCGTCGGCGGCGGTGCCGGGCGGGCCGGGATCACCGGGGCCGGTGCGGGCACCGCCCGCGGTGCCGCGGCCGGGCTGCCGCCGAGCGCCAGCACCCGGGGCAGCAGCTGGGTGCGGATCGCCTCGCGCGACTCGGCGACGCTGCCCACGTTGGCGGGCTTGGTGACGTAGTCGCTGGCGCCGCTGGCCAGCGCCTCGATGGTGATGCGGGCGCCGCGTTCGGTCAGCGTGCTGAACATGATCACCGGCAGCCGGCGGTTGGTCCGGCGGATCTCGCGCAGCGTCTGCAGGCCGTCCAGCACCGGCATCTCGACGTCGAGGATCACCACGTCGATAGCGGTGGTGGCGAGCTTGGCCAGCGCCAGCTGCCCGTTCGCCGCGGTGGCGACCACCTCGACCCGGGGATCGACGGCGAGCGAGTCGGCGAGCAGCCGGCGGATCACCACGGAGTCGTCGACGATCAGCACGCGAATTCGGGACACATCACCCTATCGGTCGTAGGGGGAGCACTCTGAGCGCGTCACCAGCGATTGGGGTCACGGATCACGTACGGCCGGAACGGCACCCCGGCGCCGCCGCACAGCTCGCCGTCCCGGCGCACGACGTGGATCGGCACGGTCGGGTCGGCCGGCAGGAAGGTCTGGTTGCAGAGCTTGCAGCAGACCTCGGCGGTTTCGCCGGAGTTCGGGCGCCGGTTCGTCGCGTCGGACATCGTCCCACCTTTGCTGGACAGGGCTGGTCCTCCCTGATCGGCAGCGGCCCGGGAAAGTTGACCGGTTCCGGCGCTCAAGTTCCGCCCGGTACCGGCCGATCGGAACGGCGGCCAGGACGGCCACACCTTGCAGCGGACCACGGATCGGACCGCCACCCCCGTACCGCGTGAGCTGAAGGTGTCGTGAATCCGAAACGGTTAAGCCAGCTGGCAGTGCCGGTCGGCGTGGTGCTCATCATCCTGATGATGGTGGTGCCGGTTCCCTCCGCGCTGCTCGACTTCCTGATCGCCATCAACATCACCGGCGCGCTGCTCATCGTCCTGGTCAGCATGTACGTCCAGCGCCCGCTGGACTTCTCCAGCTTCCCGTCGCTGCTGCTGGTGGCGACGCTCTTCCGGCTGGCCCTGAACATCTCCGCCACCCGGCGGGTGCTCAGCACCGGCTACGCGGGCAAGGTGATCAACGCCTTCGGCCACTTCGTCATCGGCGGTTCGCTGATCATCGGCCTGGTGATCTTCGCGATCCTGCTGGTGATCCAGTTCGTGGTCATCACCAACGGTGCCGGCCGGGTCGCCGAGGTCGGTGCCCGGTTCACCCTCGACGCGATGCCCGGCAAGCAGATGGCCATCGACGCCGACCTGAACTCCGGCCTGATCGACGAGGCGGAGGCTCGCCGGCGCCGGCTCGAGGTCGCCTCCGAGGCCGACTTCTACGGCTCGATGGACGGTGCCTCGAAGTTCGTCAAGGGCGACGCGATCGCCGCCATCATCATCACCGTCATCAACCTGGTCGGCGGCATCGCGATCGGCATCCTGCAGCACCACCTGTCCGTCACGGACGCGCTGAACAAGTACAGCCTGCTCTCGGTCGGCGACGGGCTGGTGTCGCAGATCCCGGCGCTGCTGCTGTCGGTCTCCACCGGCCTGATCGTCACCCGGGCCGGCGGCTCGTCCGACCTGGGCACCGTGGTCGCCGCGCAGCTGGGCGGGCAGAAGCGGGCGCTGCAGATCGCCGGCGGCGCCGCGCTGGCGCTGTGCGTGGTGCCGGGCCTGCCGAAGCTGCCGTTCCTCGCGGTCGGTGGCGGGCTGCTGCTGATCGGGCAGCGGATGGCCCCGGCCAGCAAGGAGACCGCGGACGACCGGAGCGCCCCGCTGGCCGCGGCCGGCCCGGTGCCGGACACCCCTGAGGCGATCCTCAACGACCTGGCGGTCGACCCGCTGGAGCTCGCGCTCTCCTCCGACATGATCTCCCTGGTCGACGGCGCCGGAGCCGATCTGCTCGACCGAGTCAGGGCATTGCGCCGCAAGCTGGCGATGGAGCTGGGCGTGGTGATGCCGCCGGTGCGCACCCGCGACAACGTCGAGCTGCCGCCGGCCAGTTACGCGATCCGGGTGAACGGGGTCGAGGTGGCACGTGGCAAGGCGCCGGCCGGCACCGTGCTGGCCCTCGGCGACGGCCTGGAGAACCTGCCCGGCATCGCGGGCCAGGAACCGGTCTTCGGCCTGCCGGGCAAGTGGATCGCCATCGAGCTGCGTGGCCAGGCCGAGCTGCTCGGCGCCACCGTGGTGGACCGCTCGTCGGTGATCATCACGCACCTGTCCGAGGTGGTGCGCACGCACGCCAGCCGGCTGCTGGGCCGCGAGGAGGTCGCCGCGCTCAGCCAGTCGCTGAAGAAGACCCATCCGGTGGTGGTCGAGGACCTGACGCCGGCCATCCTCACCCTCGGCGAGATCCAGCGGGTGCTGCACGCGCTGCTCGACGAGGGCGTCTCCATCCGCGACCTGGTGCGCATCTACGAAGCCCTGTCGGTGGCGGCCAAATCCGGAACCGAGCCGGACCGGCTGGTCGAGGCCGCCCGGCTGGCGCTCGCCCCGGCGATCACCGCCTCGCACGCCCAGGACGGCACCCTGTCGGTGCTCACCATCGATCCGCGGATGCAGCAGAGCCTGCTCGAATCGGTGCGCCCGGCCGAGACCGGCGTGCAGCTGCTGCCCGGTCCCGAGGTGGCCGAGGCACTGGTCACCGACGTCGCCCGGCAGTACCAGTCCGCGCTGGAACGCGGGCTGCGGCCGGTGCTGGCCTGCGCCCCGCAGATCCGGCTGCCGCTGCGCCGGTTGATCGCCACCACCGTGCCGGACCTGCCGGTGCTCTCGTACTCCGAAATCTCGAACAATGCCAGCGCAGTCGACACCGTGGGGGTGATCGCCGATGCCCGAGCCGTTGGTGTGTGAAGACACCAGCCTGACCCGGCTGATGGAGACCGTGCACAGCACGCCCGGCGCCCGGATCCTGTACCAGGACACCGTGCGCCGCGGCGGGGTGCTGGGCTTCTTCGCCCGTGAGGTGCACCGGGTCGCCTACCTGGTGGAATCCGGGGGAGCCACCGCCGAGCGTGCCGAGGCCGCCGCGGTGGACGGCCTGCTGGACGACCTGGAGCCGCCGCTGCAGGTGTCCGTCGGCCAGGCCGCCGAGCCGGCCGGGGACGCCGCCCAGCCGGACTTCGCCAGCGTGCTGAGCCGCTACGTGATGGCCGAGGAGCAGCCGGTCGCCGAGCCGGACCTGCCGGCGATGGCCCTGGTCGCCGAGCTGGCCGCCAGCGAGCCGGACGGCGGCGGGACCGCGGGTGACCCCGCGCCGGCGGCCGAGGCGGTGCCAACGGTCGAGGCGGTGCCGGAGTGTGACGCCGCGGCAACGGTCGAGGCGGTGCCGGCCGCGGTGACCCCGCTGCTCGGCCGCGGCCGGGAGGCGCGCAACCGGCTGGAGATGCTCATGCAGCTGCGGCAGGTCGGCGTGCCGGTGTCGCTCAACCCGTCGGTGCCGGTGCAGGGCACGTACGAGGCGCTGGAGGACATCCTGGCCCAGCTGCCCAAGCCGCCGGAGCTGCCGGCTGGGGCCGGCCAGGTGCTGGTGATCGTCGGTGAGGGGGCGCCGGCGCTGCACGCGGCGCGCACGATCAGCCGGATGCTGCGGCTGAAGCTGAGCTCGATCGTGGCCGCGGGGCTCGGCACCGGGATGGGTGCCGGGCTGCGCAAGGTCAGCGGCCCGGACGAGGCCGTCCTGCTGCGCGCCGAGCTGGCGGTGGCGCCGACGCCGACCGTGGTGGTGGTGGCGACAGACGGTGCCGGGGCCGGTCCGGACGACCCGTGGCCGGCCGAGCTGGTGACCGCGTTCGCGCCGGCCTCCGTCTGGGCGGTCGTGGACGCGCGCTGGAAGAGCGACGACAGCCACGCCCACCTGGCGCGGTTGCCGCGGGCCGAGGCGCTGGTCGTGCATTCGGCCGAGCTGAGCGCCAGCCCGGCGACGGTCTGGGAGCTGGAGCTGCCGATCGCGCTGCTCGACGACCGGCGGCCGACCGACTTCGTGTGGCTGGGCATGCTGATCGGGCTGGTCGGGGGCGCCGCGCGCCACCGGGCCACCGCCTGAGCGCCGCCGTGTTCAAGCCCTCGGTGTTGCTGGTGGCACTGTTGCTCAGCAGCACGGCGCTGTGGTCGGGTTTCGTCACCGGCTCGATGAGCGTCACGACCGCGCTGATCCGGTTCCTGATCGCGGTGCCGGTGGCGGCACTGATGGTCTACGCCTTCAACTCGATCGTCCGGCAGTACGAGCGGCGGGCCAGGGTACCGGCCGAGACCGAGGCCACCGAGCTGCCCGGTGCTGGCTTGGAGGCCCGCTGACCGGTGCGGTATGGATGGGGGCATGAGCTCTGAACCGTCCGGACACCGCCGCCGGCTGCTGTCCAGCGCTGCCGGCCGGGCGCCGATCGACGCGCTGCGTTCGATCGACGCCCAGGCGAAGGTGAACCTCAAGCGGGCCGTCCCCGCCGTGCTGCTGGCGTTGATCTGCTTCGGCGTCGGCGACCGGCTCGGCGGTGTCGACCAGACCCGCGACATGCGGCTGGCCGTCGCCGGCCACAGCCTGATGCTGAGCAAGGGCCAGGTGAGCCTGGTGGTGGCTGGCCTGTGCCTGGTGTTCCTGATCGCGGGGGTGATCGGCACCCGCTCGGTGGCCAACGAGTTGAGCCGGGTGAGCACCGCGCGGGGCGGGGTGGCGGCCGGTTCGGCGGTCCGGCTGTTCTGCGCCATCTTCGGCTACGGCGTGGTGCTGCTGGGACTGATGGGGCTGCTGCGGGTCAACCTCGGCAACCTGCTGGTCGGCGGTGCCGTCACCGGCATCATCGTCGGCATCGCCGCTCAGCAGACGCTGGGCAACTTCTTCGCGGGGCTGGTGCTGCTCTTCGCCCGGCCGTTCGTGCCGGGGCAGCGAGTGCGGGTGAACACCGGCTCGATGGGTGGGCCGTTCGAGGGCGTGATCCTCGGCTCGGGGCTGGTCTACACCACCATCCAGACCGACACCGGGGTGATCTCGATGCCGAACGCGGGGGTGCTGGGCGCGGCGATCGGCCCGGCGAGCGAGCCGGTGGAGCAGGGCTGATCGAGCCCGAGAAATAGCGGGGCCCGCGCACCCACGGGGGGTGAGGTGCGCGGGCCGTCCGTTCCTCCGAAGAGGCCGTAGGTGATTGTGCCGGAATCCCGGTGCCGCGTAAAGCCGCCCCGCAGATTTCGGTCGGAGGGTCCAGCCTGCCTGGTGCGCGGGGTGGTGGATCGGGGTTCGGCGGTGCCGCCGGAGGGCCGGCCAGCCCAGTCTTGTCTCCTGTCCAATCGGACAACATACGCAAACCAGCGGTGGACGGTCCCGGCCGGCGAGCGGCCGGGTGGGCTTCCTCACGGGCCGCTCTTCATCGCGGCTTGCTTCGGTCGCGGCTCGCTTCAGGCGCGGCTCGCGGTCGCTGGGCGGCGCGCGCCGATCAGTACCTGCGGCCGGGCCTGGCCACTGGGGGGCAACTGGAGCCGTGCCGTGACGTCCAGCCCCGCCGCGGCCACGAGGTCGCAGAGCTGCCCGGGCTGCCACAGGTGAGTCGTCCACATCACCGGCACCCCGCCGTAGGCCTCGGTCCGCGGGACCTCCCCGGTGCCGGCGTGGGTGCCGATCAGGGCGTGACCGCCCGGTGCCAGCGCGCGGACGAAGGACGCCAGCACGCCGGGCACTACGTCCCGGGGCAGGTTGAACAGCGACCACCAGCCCAGGATCCCGCCGAGCGAGCCCGGATCGAGATCGAGCTCGGTGGCCGAGGTGACCTCGAATCGCAGCCCGGGGTGCAGGCGCCGGGCGTGCTCGATCATCCGCGGCGAGAGGTCGACGCCTGAGACGTCGAGGCCGAGACCGTTCAGGTGCGCGGTGACCGTGCCGGGGCCGCAGCCGACGTCCAGTACGGGTCCGAGGCCCCGCACGTTCTCGGCGAAGGCGGCCAGGGAGGCGCGCAGCCACGGTTCGGCGGCCAGATCGCCCACGCCCATCGCCACGTAGTTGTCGGCCACCCGGTCGTAGGAGGCGCGAACGGCGTCCAGGTCGGCGGGCTGGGCGGTCGGCATGGTCACGGGCAGAGACCCTATCGGTGAACCGCCTGTCTTCCGCGCATCATCTGCTCCCCGCGCAGGCGGGGATGATCCAGACGCACCACGGACCGCCTATCGGACCAGGTTGCTCTCCGAGCGTCAGCGGTCCGACCACTGACGCTCGGATAGCAACCCCATGCCGGACCGGACGTCTGAGCCGGCCCGGCC
>DATJNU010000100.1:0-7408 GCA_035507775.1 Jatrophihabitans sp. | reverse complement strand
GTCGTCGCCGGTCACCAACGAACGGGTGACCGGCGACGCCGGCGTGGCTCAGTTCTGCGAGTTGTCGCTGATCAGGAAGCCGGAGCCGATCGGCGTCCCCGAGTTGGTGAAGCAGTTGACGTACTGCGCCACCGTGTCACTGCCGAGGTGCTGCCACGGCTTGTCCAGGCCGCAGAAGTCCGAGCCCTGGCCGGCCGCGGTCACCTGGAGGTCGTCCGGCAGGACCGCCAGCGACGGGAACTTCACCGTCGCCATGGTGCCCGGGCTCAGCGAGTTGGCGCCCGGCCCGAGCGGGTTGTTGTAGTTGGTGGAGGCCGGGCCGCCGACCGGCTGGTTCCACAGGTAGCCGAAGTACTTCGGCGGGCCGTACCCGCCCCACAGCGCCCGCTGGTACTGGTAGGTCAGGTCGAACTGGGTGTCGAACGGCGCCCCGCCCGGGTTGTAGCAGTTCACCTGGGCGAACTGGCCGCTCGGGCTGGACGACCAGGTGAAGACCTTGCAGCGCGCCGGCACGCTGGCCGGGCTGACCGCGGTGGCCTGCAGGCTGCCGTCGATCGGGCCGGGGGTGCTCAGGCCCGGGAACTGGACGTTCCACACGCCGGTGCTGGGGTGGCTGACCACGTTGCCGGCGCCGGCCGAATTGTACTGGCTGACCAGCGACCCGCTCGGCAGCGCGTTGACGTAGCCGAACGCACCGGGTCCGGTCGGGCCGGTGCTGCTGCCGAAGACCGCGCTGAAGTTGGTGTAGTCCGGCGCGCCGCCGACCTTGTAGCAGCTGATGGTGGCGACCTCGTCGGAGCCGACCGGGCCGAAGCTGTTCACCTGGCACCAGTGCGGCGACGGGTTGATCGCCGTCACGTGCACGACGCCGCCCTTGGCCGCGGCGCCGACGAACCCGACCTTGTACACGCCGACGCCGCCGACGCTGACCGACGTGCCGGGCGGGGTCGTGCCGGTGGGGTCGACGGCACCGCCGTTCCAGAGCACGAAGCCGTACTGATCCGGCACGGCAGCGCTTGCCGGGCCGCTGACGCTCGCCGCGCCGGCGGCCAGCGCCACCACCGCCAGACCGCCGGACAGCAGCCGAAGCCGCCGGCCGACGCTCGCTGAACGAGACATGGGAACCTCCTGAGGGGTGCGGACGATAACGCCGCGGACGCTACTCCAGAACGGCCCATACTCAGCAGAAAAGGACGAACCGTCCATTGCGGGTGGCGGCCGCCCCGGGCCGGTCGCGCACTGCCCGGCGCCGCAAGCGCGCACTGCCCGGCGCCGCAAGCGCGAACTGCCCCTCGCTGCAAGGAGGAAGTCGGCTGGCGGCACCGCGCCGCGGGGTCCATCAGGCGGCGGCACCGCGCCGCGGGGTCAGCGGGCGGCGGGGCTGCCGAGCCGGGCCTCGGCCGGGACCGGCACCCGCATCCGCGCGCCGAGGGCCACCGCGCAGCTCGCCGCCAGCAGCGAGCAGCAGATCGGCACCAGGAAGGCCAGGTGCGCCCCGTGCCGGTCGGCGATGCCGCCGACCAGCGCCGCGCCGGCGCCGTACCCGACCGAGAGCCCGGTGCCGATCCAGGTCAGGCCCTCGGTCAGCGACCGGGCTGGCACGATCGCGTCGACCAGCCCGAAGCCGCCGATCAGGGTGGGCGCGATGCCCAGGCCGACGAAGAACGTGCAGACCGCGAGCTGGGTGACGCTGCCGGCCAGCAGGTAGAGCAGCGGCAGCACCCCGAACGCCAGCGCCGAGCCGACGAACCGGTGCAGCAGCGGGGCCTGCCAGTGCCGGGCGCCGTAGCCGATGCCCGCCACCATGCTGCCGAGCGCGAAGCAGGCCACCACCCAGCCGGAGCTGGCCCGCTGGCCGTGCTGGCCGCAGAAGGCGACCATCACCACCTCGGCGCTGCCGAAGACGGCCCCCATGAACACCATCACCCAGGTGATCAGCAGCATCCCGCGGCTGCGCAGCGCGAACTCGTGCCGCTCGCCGTGCCCGCGGGCCCGCACCGGCGGCTCGGTCCGGCGCTGGCCGGCCAGCCAGAGCGAGCCGAACACGATCACCGCGACCGCAACCGCCAGGGTGACCACGGCCGGCAGGTGGGTGGCCAGCAGGGTCGCCACCAGCGGGCCGAGCACGAACACCAACTCGTCGACCGCCGACTCGACCGAGTACGCGGTGGCCCGGGGCGCCGGCTGGTCGGCCCAGACGTGCGACCACCGCGCCCGGATCAGCGCCCCGACGTTGAGGAAGCTCGCGCCCATCAGCGCCGCCGGTGGCAGCAGGGTCCACAGCGGTGCCCGGACCTCGATCAGCGCCGCGAAGCAGGCGGCCATCGCCAGGTGCAGGGCCGCGTAGCGCAGCAGCATGGCGTGCTGGCCGAACCGGTCGACCAGCAGCCCGGCGGTCGGGCCGCCGACCGCGCTGCCCAGCACGTACGCCCCGCTGACCACGCCGGCGTACCCGTAGGCGTGGGTGCGGGCCGAGACGATGAGCACCAGGCCGATCGGGTAGATCGCCAGGGCGAACCGCGCCACGAACCCGGCGGCCGAGAACGCCAGCGCACCAGGCGGCGCGAACGCCGCGCGGTACCGGCTCAGCATCTGCACTCCCTACCCACGCGCCTCGTTGCGTTTCAGAAAACCCTAGAACCCCAGTCGATCGAGTTTCTTCGGGTCTCGCTGCCACTCCCCCATCACCGACACGTGCAGCTTCAGGTTGACCCGGCGCCCGAGCACCGCCTCGATGCCGCGGCGGGCGTCGGTGCCGATCCGCTTGATCCGGGCGCCGCCGGTGCCGAGCAGGATCGGCTTCTGGCTGGATCGCTCCAGGTGGATGGTGGCGTAGATGTCGATCAGGTCGGAGTCCTCGCGCGGCAGCATCTCCTGCACGGTGACCGCGATCGAGTGCGGCAGCTCGTCCCGGACGTCGGCCAGCGCGGCCTCGCGGACCAGCTCGGCCACCCGCACCTCGATGTCCTCGTCGGTGTCGGCGTCGGCCGGGTAGAGCTGCGGGCCCGGCGGCAGCTGCGCGCAGAGCAGCCCGGCCAGCAGCTCGACCTGGTCACCGGCGGTGGCCGAGACCGGCACGATCTCGGCGAACTCGGCCAGCGCCCCGACCGCGACCAGCTGCTCGGCGATGCGGGCCCTGGGCGCCAGGTCGGTCTTGGTGACGATGCCGACCACCGGCGCCCGGAACTGCGCCAGCTCGGCGGCGATGAAACGGTCCCCCGGGCCGACCTTCTCGTTGGCCGGCAGGCAGAAACCGATCACGTCCACGTCGGCCAGGGTGGCCCGCACCACGTCGTTGAGCCGCTCGCCGAGCAGCGTCCGGGGCCGGTGCAGGCCCGGGGTGTCGACGATGACCAGCTGCCCGTCCGGCCGGGTCAGCACGCCCCGGACGGCATGCCGGGTGGTCTGCGGCTTGTCGCTGGTGATCACGATCTTGCTGCCGACCAGCGCGTTGGTGAGCGTGGACTTGCCGGCGTTCGGGCGGCCGACGAAGGCGCAGAAGCCGGAGCGGAACTGATCGGTCATGCCCGCCATCCTCCCAGGCGCCCCCGACAGCGCCGAAATCGCGGAGAGTCCGCCACCGCGAGGGTGGCGAACTCTCCGCGATCGGCGGGCGGAATCAGCTGAGGGTCAGCGTGATGTCGTCCAGCACGAACGAGGTCTGCAGGGTGGAGTCCTCGATGCCGGTGAAGCTGATCGTCACGGTCTGGCCGGCGTAGGAGGACAGGTCGAACGTCTTCTGGCTGTAGCCGGTGCCGGCGTTGAGGTTGGAGTAGGTCGCCAGCACGGTCGAGTTCACCTTCACGGTCAGCTTGTCGTAGGCGGTGGTGCCGGTCTCGGCGGTGTCGATGTGCAGGTAGAACGACAGCAGCGCCGTGCAGCCGGGCGGGATGGTCACCGTCTGGCTCAGCGTGTTGGTGGTGGTGGTGCCGTACCCGTCGAGCCAGGCGTCCCAGCTGCCGGAGTGCGGCGGCTCGCTGCTGCTGTTGCTCACCACGCCGGACGAGGCCGTCCACGGGCTGGCCGTGCCGGTCTCGAAGCCCGGGTTGCCGATCGCCTGGCCGGGGCTGGAGCAGCCGCCCGTCGCGCCGACGGTCCAGGTGAAGGTGGTGCTGCCGGACGCCCCGGTGCCGTCGGTGACCGTGATCGTCACGGTGTAGCTGCCCGCCGTGGTCGGGGTGCCCGAGATCAGGCCGGTGCTCGGGGCGATCGTCAGCCCGGGCGGCAGGCCGGTCGCGGCGTAGGTCAACGTCTGCCCGGACCCGGAGTCGGTGGCGTGGATCTGCAGGCTGGCGGCGGTGCCCACGGTGCCGCTCTGCGCACCGGGGTTGGTGACGGTCACCGTGTTGCCGGTGCCGGTGGACCAGGCGTCGGCGATCGGGGTCGCGGTCGAGCTGGCGCCGGCGTAGGGCAGGCCGTAGGCGTCCTCGATGGTGCGCAGCACGTTGTAGTGGTTGATGGTCTCGCCGTAGCTGCCGGCCCTGACCGACTGCCCGACGAACAGCGTCGGGATCTGGTTGTTCGAGCTGTTGTCGTCCTCGTCCCAGGTGATCACCAGCAGGCTGTTGTGGGTCTTGGCCCACTGGGCGTAGCCGTCGAGGTGCTGCTGCAGCCAGGTGTCACCCTGGGCCACGGTGCCGTTGTGCATGTCGTCGTTGAGGTTGGGCACCACGACCGAGACGGTCGGCAGCGAGGCGTAGTTGCTGGTCGGGAACGAGGCGAAGGTGAGGTTCGAGGCGGCCGGCACGTTGCTGAAGTCGGACCAGGGGTTGTGCTTGCGCGCGTACGTGCCGCTGGTGCAGCCGGTGTAGCCGTTGGACGGCATCGACTCGGAGTAGCCGGTGAAGGTCAGCCCCTTGGCGATCACCTCCGAGCCCAGGTTGGCGCCGCTGTAGGTGTGCGGGCACGAGTCGTCGGTCAGGCCCTGGGTGCCGCCGGAGAAGATCGCCAGGTAGTTGGGCTCGCTCGGGTGGGTGACGCCGAAGGACTGGGTGAAGCTCGCGGCGCCCGCGGCCAGCGAGTTGAGGTACGGCGCCGACGAGCTGCCGATGATGTCGGCGTAGGAGTGGTTCTCCATCATCACCACGACGGTGTGGTCCGGTCGTGGCACGGTTGCGGTCGCCGGGAGTGCCGGCTGCCCGGCACGTGCGACCGGTCCGGTGCTCGCCCCGGCCGCCGGCGCCATCGCCAGCACCAGGCCCGCGATGCCGCCGATCATCGCGGCGCGCCGCCCTCTGTGAGCCATCGTGAAATCCCTTCGCCCGGCCGGCCCTCCGCGCCCCCGAGGCCGGCTCGCCGTGACCGTCACAGCGCGCGCCAAGGTTCGCACATCGGTCATAACGCCCCGATGCCGTGATGCTCTGAATTTCCGCTGACTTCTCGGAGGTATGCGACAGGGGCCGACCCGGAATCGGATCGGCCCCTGCCTGCGTGCCCGGTCAGCCGGTGACGGTGAGCGTGTGATGATCGCCGCGCGTCGGCACGGTCACCTCGGCGCCCCGGTTGGTCTGGGTGACGGTGTAGTCCCGCACCCGGTGCCCGTCCAGGTACACCGCCGACGGGTGTGCCCCGTGCGGCAGGGTGGCGCCGAGGAGGACCTGCCGCGCCCCGCTGTCGCCGTGCAGGCCCACCTCGGTGGTGTACGTCGAGCCGGTGTGGCTGGCCCGGACGTCCACCGCGCCGCGACCGAGCTGGATGTTGCGGCCGGCCACCGTGGGCTGGCCGTCCGGCACCTGCGGCACGATCGAGAGCCGGCCGGCGCCGAGATCGGGCTGGACGCCGAGCCACTGGTGCACCACCGGCCACGCGGTGCCGTAGTTGCCCCAGGCCTGCATGAACATCGAGCGGCAGGTCCAGCACCGGTCGATGTTGGCGCCCTGGTCCGGCGACGGGAAGATCTCCGGCATCGCGCCGGGCATCTCGTCCGGGGTGCCGCCGGTGGCCGGCTCGTCGAACATGGTCTGGGTCAGCGCGTCGAGGTACCGGCCCTGCTCGGTCGCGCCGAGCCGGCCGTAGTTGCCCTCGCCGACCGACTGGATCGAGGTGGTCAGGCCGTAGATCACCTTCTCACCCTGGCCGCTCGGCGGGCCGCTGCAGCCGGTGTGGAACAGGCCGGTGTCGTTCGGCGCGGTGCCCGAGTAGCAGTCGTTCTCGCGACCGGCCAGTGCGGCGGTGCCGTGGTCGTACGGGGCGATGCCCGGCACCGTCACGCCGTTGACGTTCAGCTCCGCCTCCATCGGCGTCTGCCCGATCCAGTACTGCTGGAACGACTGGACGTTGCCCGGATCGATCAGCGAGTCGGCGTACTGGGACGCTGCCGGATACCACCAGGTGGTGTCGAACCTGGCGTGCAGCTTGTCGGCCAGGTTCTTCGCCCAGGCGTAGGTCGCGGTGTCGTGCTTGGACCGGGCCATGTCGGCCAGGTCGTAGAGCCCCCGCACCAGGTACACCGCGTTGTCGATCTTCTCCGCGCCCATGCCGGTGCGCTCGACGTTGCCCGAGCCCTCCGGCCAGCCGTCGTGATCGGCGTCGAGCTTGGTCACCGCGTACTTCAGGTTGCGGACGGTGAAGTCGTACATCTCGTCGCGGAACCGGTTGTCACCCGTCCAGCGCCAGACCAGCGCCACCGCGCTCGGGAACTTCACCGTCTCGTCGGTGTTGAAGTCGTTCGTCTTCGACCCGTCGGCGTTGGTGGTCTGCGAGTCGTGGCCGAAGTAGACCGAGCCGTCGGAGACCACCTCGTGCGCGACCACCCCCGATCTGTTGTTCAGGATGTCGGAGACCTGTTGCAGCACGCGCAGGTGATTCTCGATCGCCGAGAACTGCCCGACGGACACCGCGGCGAACGCGGTGTACTCGGCGTCGGTGCCGAATATCCAGGGATAGTCGGGGAATCCGGCGCCGATCCAGCTCGCCTTGGAGATGGTGGCGCTGGCCGGCGGGAACTGCTTGCCCTGGTTGGTCCAGCGGATCTGCAGGTTGCGCGCGCTCAGCGTCAGGTCGGCCAGGTTCTGCTTGCCCCAGTCGACGGCCTGCTGCAGCTGCGGGCTGCCCGGCAGCGAGAGCTGGGTCATGCTGCCGATCCGCTGGCGGGCGGCGATCTTGGTGGCCAGCTCGCCGGCCGGGTCGCGCAGCACCTGGCCCAGCTGCTGGCGCGCGTCGGGCAGGCCGGCGTCGGAGCCCGCCACCGCCAGCCACACCGTCTTCGAACCGTGCGCCGGCAGCGGCAGCCGGTAGGTCAGCTCGCCGCCGGTGCCGTTGCCGAACGGCCCGTCGTCACAGGCGGACGGCTTCGGGTCGGCGGGGGCGCCCGGTTCGGTGCCGGTGCACCGGTGCCCCGGCTGCGGTCCCCAGTACTGGTGCCCGATCGCGCCGGACGCCGGCGTCAGCGAGGTGCCGACCACCGCGG
>DATJNU010000099.1:0-15154 GCA_035507775.1 Jatrophihabitans sp. | reverse complement strand
CTACAGCAACGTCAACGCCGCCAGCGGCTACACGCAGAAGAGCTTCACCCTCAGCGCCGGCACCTACAACCTGTCCTTCACCGGCACCGAGGACTCCTCCCTGCAGACCTCCTTCGTCGTCGACGACACCGCGGTCAACCTGTACTGATCCATCAGCACCACAAGCTCCATCGGCATCACACGGCAAGGCCCGCTGGAACCTCCCGGTTCCAGCGGGCCTTCCGCCGTCTGATGGGGACCTGGCGCTGCTCGGGCGCCACTTCGATCCGGCGGCCGAGCTGCTCGGTCCGGTCAGCCGCCGGCCGCGAGCTGGCCGCAGGCGCCGTCGATCTCCCGGCCCCGGGTGTCACGCACCGTCACCGGGACGCCGTGGGCGGCGATGCCGGCCACGAACCGCTCCTCGACCGGCTTCGGCGATGCGTCCCAGGCCGAACCCGGCGTCGGGTTGAGCGGGATCAGGTTCACGTGGGCGAGCCGGCCGGAGAGCAGCTGCCCGAGCAGGTCTGCCCGCCACGCCTGGTCGTTGACGTTGCGGATCATCGCGTATTCGATCGAGTACCGGCGCCCGGTCCGGGCCGCGTAGGCATCGGCCGCCTCCAGCACCTCGCGCACCTTCCACCGGGTGTTGACCGGCACCAGGGTGTCGCGCAGCTCGTCGTCCGGGGCGTGCAGCGACACCGCCAGCGTGACGTGCAGGCCCGCGTCGGCCAGCCGGTACATCGCGGGCACCAGGCCCACCGTCGAGACGGTGATCGACCGCTGCGACAGCCCGAGGCCGGCCGGGGCCGGATCCACCAGCCGGTGCAGCGCGGCCAGCAGCCGGCTGTAGTTGGCCAGCGGCTCACCCATCCCCATGAACACCACGTTGGACAGCCGCACCGGGCCACCCGGCAGCTCGCCGCCGGCGGCGACCCGGGCCGCCACGGCGACCTGCTCGACGATCTCGGCGGTCGAGAGGTTGCGCTTCAGGCCACCCTGGCCGGTGGCGCAGAACGGGCAGGCCATCCCGCACCCGGCCTGGCTGGAGACGCACACGGTGAGCCGGTCCCGGTACCGCATCAGCACCGACTCGACCAGCGTGCCGTCGTGCAGCTTCCACAGGGTCTTGCGGGTGGTGCCCCGGTCGGTCTCGAGGTGTCGCACCTCGCGCAGCAGCTCCGGCAGCAGGGCCTGCCCCAGTTGCTCCCGGACGGCGGCGGGCAGGTCGGTCATCCGCTCCGGGCGGTGCTCCAGCCGGGTGAAGTACTGGCGGCTGAGCTGATCGGCCCGGAACGCCGGCTGGCCGAGCTCACGGACGGCCGCTCGGCGCTCGGTCTCGTCCAGGTCGGCGAGGTGACGCGGCGGCAGGGCACGGCGGGGTGCGTCGAACACCAGGGGAAGGGAGGTCATGACCGTTCCATTGTTCCACGCCGTGGGCCCCGGCCCGACCGGCCGCGGCTCAGCGCAGGAAGGCCGACAGCAGCAGGTACGCCACCGGCGCACAGGGCAGCAGCGAGTCGAGCCGGTCCATGATGCCGCCGTGGCCCGGCAGCAGCCGGCCCATGTCCTTCAGCCCCAGGTCGCGCTTGATCATGGACTCGCCCAGATCGCCGAGGGTCGCGGTGACCACCAGCGCCAGGCCGAACAGCATGCCCTGCCACCACGCGTGGTGGAAGCACAGCGTCATCATCAGCACGCCGCCGACGGAACCGGCCGCCGCCGAGCCGGCCAGCCCCTCCCAGGACTTCTTCGGCGAGACCATCGGCGCCATCGGATGCCGGCCGAACAGCACGCCGACGGCATACCCGCCGGTGTCGGAGCAGACCACGACCAGCACGAACAGGATGATCCGGGCGGCCCCGTCGCCGGCGTGCACCAGCAGCGTGGCGAAGCCGGCCAGGAACGGCACGTAGAGCGCGACCAGCGCCCCGGCCCCGACATCGCGCAGGTACCCCGCCGCGCCGTCGGCCAGCCGCCAGATCAGCAGTCCGAGCACGGTCAGCAGGAACGCTCCGACCAGGCCGTCCGGGCCGCGGAACCACGCCGCTGCCTCCATGGCGCCGGCGCCGGCCAGCAGCGGCACCAGCGACGGCCGGGCCTCGACCGTGGCGATCGCGGTGACGAGCTCGGCGACCGCGACGCCCACCGCGGCCACGATCACGAAGACGAAGCTCGGTCGGTACAGGGTCAGGGTGGCCACGATCAGCGCGCCGAGCCCCGCGCCGACGCCGATGGCGGCAGGCAGGTTCCGGCCGCCCCGCGGCGGCTTGCGTACCGGAGGTGCCGCGACGACCGGCTCGGGGTGCTGGTCGGTGGCCGCCGGGACCACGGTGAGGTGCCGGACCTGGGCCGGCACCGGGAACTCGCCGGTCGGCTGCACCGGCACCGCGTCGATCACCGGCAGCGGACGGGTCACCTGGGCCGACCCGACCGGCTGGTCGGCCGCCGGTTCGGTCGATGCCTCGTCCTCCGCCCGGCGGGCACGGCGGGACGGCCGGGGTGGCGCGGAGCCGGCAGCAGAGCGGGCACGTGCAATGAGGTCGGCGGCGGACAGGCCGCTCTCGCCGGCCTCCTCGCCGCCGTGCCGGCCGGCCGATCGCCCGCCGGATGCCTCGGTGTCGGTCATCAGACCTCGAGCAGCTCGGCTTCCTTGTGCTTGACCAGCTCGTCCACCGACGCGGTGTAGCGGTCGGTGATCTTCTGCAGGTCGCCCTCGGCGCGGTGAGCGTCGTCCTCGCCCACCTCGGAGTCCTTCACGAGCTTGCCGAACGTCTCATTCGCGTGCCGGCGGACCGAGCGGATCGAGACCTTGGCGTCCTCGCCCTTGCTCTTGGCGACCTTGACCAGCTCGCGCCGGCGTTCCTCGGTCAACTGCGGGAACACCACCCTGATCAGGTTGCCGTCGTTGGTGGGGTTCACGCCCAGGTCGCTGTCCCGGATGGCCTTCTCGATCGCCCCGAGCTGGCTGGCGTCGTAGGGCTTGATGACGGCCATCCTGGCCTCCGGGGTGCTCACCGAGGCCAGCTGCGGCAGCGGCGTCACCGCGCCGTAGTAATCGATGGCGATCCGGGCGAAGCTGCTGGCCGCGGCCCGTCCGGTGCGCAGGCTGGCCAGGTCGTCGCGCAGCACCGAGACTGCCTTCTCCATCTTCTCTTCGGCCTCGAAGAGCGTTTCCTCGATCACGTCTGTCTCCCTGTACGGGCTCGCGGAGCGTTACCGGCCCGGGACGACCCGGGTGCCGATCTTCTCACCACGAACGACCTTTTCGATGTTGCCGTCGGCAAGATCAAACACCACGATCGGCATGCCGTTGTCACGGCACAGGCTGATCGCGGTCGCATCGGCCACCTGCAGCGCGCGTTGCAAGACCTCGTCGTAGCTGATCTCGTCGAACTTGGTGGCCTGCGGGTTGAGCTTGGGGTCGGCGTCGTAGACCCCGTCGACGCCGCTCTTGCCCATCATCAGCACGTCGCAGCCGATCTCCAGCGCTCGCTGGGCGGCCGCGGTGTCGGTGGAGAAGTACGGCATGCCGGCGCCGGCGCCGAAGATGACCACGCGGCCCTTCTCCAGGTGCCGTTCGGCGCGGCGCGGGACGTAGGGCTCGGCGACCTGGCCCATCGTGATGGCGGTCTGCACCCGGGTCTGCTGGCCGGCCTTCTCCAGGAAGTCCTGTAGCGCGAGGCAGTTCATGACGGTGCCGAGCATGCCCATGTAGTCGGCGCGGTCGCGGTCCATGCCGCGCTGGCTGAGTTCGGCACCCCGGAAGAAGTTGCCGCCGCCGACCACCACGGCCACCTGGGCGCCGAGCTTGACGACGTCGGAGATCTGGTGGGCGATCGACTGCACCACATCCGGATCGACGCCGATCGCGCCGCCGCCGAAGACCTCGCCGGAGAGTTTGACCATCACCCGGCGGTAGCGAACGGCAGGTTCCTCCGACAGCTGAGACGGCAGAAGGGCCGCCTGTCCTGGTTCGGTCATGGCGGCCCCTCTCGTTGCTGCGGTCCTGCTAGAACGATCCTGCCCTATCGCACCGGAGATCTCGCTCCGGCGCCCGGTCGCGCGTCACGGCTGGTGCCGTGGGCACCGTAGCGAGTACGGCCGTGACGCGCGATCCGCTCAGGCCGCGCCGACCTCGAACCGGGCGAAACCGGTCACGGTGACGCCGGCTTCGTCCAGCAGGCCCTTGACGCTCTTCTTGCTGTCCTGCACCGCGGACTGGTCGAGCAGCACGACCTCCTTGTAGAAACCGGTGACCCGGCCCTCGACGATGCGCGGCAACGCGCCTTCCGGCTTGCCCTCCTCGCGCGCCGTCGCCTCGGCGATGCGCTTCTCGTTCTCCACGATGTCGGCCGGCACGTCGTCCCGGCTCAGGTACTGCGCCTTGAGCGCGGCCACCTGCATCGCGGCACCGCGGGCAGCGTTGACGTCGTCACCGGTGAAGGAGACCAGCACCCCCACCTGCGGCGGCAGGTCGCTGGACTTCTTATGCAGGTAGGTGGCGATCTTGCCCTCGAGCTTGACGGCACGCCGAAGCTCGATCTTCTCGCCGATGACCGCGTTGAGCGCCTCGACGTTCTCGGCCACGGTCTTGCCGTCGGCCAGGGTCTCTGCGAGCAGCCCGGCGGTATCGGTCGCGTCGGACTTCACGAAGTGGGCGACGATGTCGTTGGCCAGCGCCTGGAACTGCTCGTTCTTGGCGACGAAGTCGGTCTCGCAGGCCAGCTCGATCATCGCGTTCTCGGCGGCGGCGATCAGGCCGTTGCTGGTCTCGCGCTCGGCACCCCGCTTGGCGGCCTTGCCGGCGCCCTTGATGCGCAGTTCCTCGACAGCCTTGTCGAAGTCGCCGTCGGCGGCCTCCAGGGCCTTCTTGGCATCCATCATGCCGGCACCGGTGGCATCCCGGAGCCTCTTCACATCGGCAGCACTGATAGCCATCTGGTCGATGTCCTTCTTTCGGTTCGGTCGGTTCTGACGGTTCCGCGGCGGCACGGGTGGTGCCGGCCGGCTGGCCTGGCGCTGCCGCCGCGGAACCTCCGGTGTGGCTGGCGGCGAATCCGGTCGCCGCCTGTCGTGATCAGGAGATCGGGCTCAGGCGCTCGGGGTCTCGCCCGCGCCCTCGGCGGCCGGGGCTGCGGCCTCGGCAGCCGGAGCCTGGGCGTCGGCAGCCGGAGCCGCGGCAGCCGGAATCTCGGCAGCCTGGGCCTCGGCGGCCGGAGCCGACTCGGCGCCCGCCTCGGTGGGCTTCAGCAGCTCGGTCTCCCAGTCGGCCAGCGGCTCGTCGGCACCGAGCTGGCCCGGCTCGGGCTTCTCGTCACGACCGGCGTTGGCGGCCAGACCGGCCCGTGCCATCAGGCCCTCGGCGACGGCGTCGGCCACGACCCGGGTCAGCAGGGCGGCGCTGCGGATCGCGTCGTCGTTGCCGGGGATCTTGTAGTCGACCTCGTCCGGGTCACAGTTGGTGTCGAGGATCGCGATGACCGGGATGTTGAGCTTGTGCGCCTCGGCGACGGCGAGGTGCTCCTTCTTCGTGTCGACGACCCAGATCGCGCTCGGCGTCTTGGTCATCTCCCGGATGCCACCCAGGGTGCGCTCCAGCTTGGCCTTCTCGCGGCCCAGGATGAGCTGCTCCTTCTTGGTGGCGGTGCCCTCCCAGCCGTTGGCCTCGAGCGCCTCGAGCTCCTTCAGGCGCTGCAGCCGCTTGTAGACGGTGGAGAAGTTGGTGAGCATGCCGCCCAGCCAGCGCTGGTTGACGTAGGGCATGCCGACCCGGGTGGCCTGCTCGGCGATGGCTTCCTGCGCCTGCTTCTTGGTGCCGATGAACAGCACGGTGCCACCGTGGGCGACGGTCTCCTTGACGAACTCGTAGGCCCGGTCGATGTAGCTCAGGGTCTGCTGCAGGTCGATGATGTAGATGCCGTTGCGCTCGGTGAAGATGAAACGCTTCATCTTCGGGTTCCAGCGGCGGGTCTGGTGACCGAAGTGCACGCCGGAGTCGAGCAGGTTCTTCATGGTGACGACGGCCATCGGGCGCGTCCTCCTTGCGTTCGTGCGCGGTTGGCTCACCGCGCTGTCTCGGTTGTCGTGTGTCGATCGGGCTGATCGGCTCACCCTGGCGCCCGGTGTCGCGGCCAGCCACCGAGACGCCGGAGCGGATCGGACCGAGGTTGGCCGCCTACCTGCCACGTACGTACACAGGCGGGCACGCGAAGTCACCCAGCTCGAGCCGGGTGCAGGTGGATTCTAGCCTGGCCGCCGGGCGGCGCGGAAATCGGGCTGTGGACGATGCGCCGGTTGTCCACAACCTGCCCCGCACGCCGGTCTGCCCCGCTCCGCACGGGCAGCGTGAACCGGTATGGGGAGATCGCGACGCACCGTGCATGCCTGGCTGACCGTACTGGCGGTGTCGGGGCTGGCCGGGGCGGCCGCCGGGGCGCCGGAGGCCGGTCCTTCGGTGGTGGGCGGGGACTCGGTGGTGGGCGGGGACCCGGTGGTGGGCGGGGACCCGGTGGTGGGCAGGGACCCGGGGGTGGGCAGGGACTCGGTGGTTGACAGAAACTCCGCGGTGGGGCGGGACTCCGCGGTCGGGAGGGATTCCGTGAGCCGGCGACCCTCGGCGGTGGGCCGGGACTCCGTGAGCGGCCGGTCCTTGGCGGTCGGCCGGGCTTCGGTGACCGGCTCGTACCGGGCGCCGGTCGCCGGGCCGGTGCGGGTACTGCGCCCGTTCACCGCGCCGGCCTCCCGTTACGGCCCGGGCCATCGCGGTGTCGACCTTGCGCTCGCTCCAGCCGGTGCGGTCCGGTCGGCAGCTGCCGGCCGGGTCAGCTTCGCGGGCTCGGTCGCCGGCCGCGGTGTGGTCGTCGTCCTGCATCCGGGCGGCATCAGCACCGAGTACGAGCCGGTCACACCGCTGGTCAGCGCCGGCCAGGTGGTCGACGGCGGTCAGGTCCTCGGCCGGCTGGCGGGCCGTCATCGCGGCTGTCCCGCTGCGGGCTGCCTGCACTGGGGCGCCCGCCGGGCAGGTGTCTACCTCGACCCGCTGACACTGTTGCGCCCGCTGGGGGTAGTCCGGCTGCTGCCGTGGGACGGGCCGCCCGGCTGACGCCCGGCAGGTTCGGCGGAGGCTGGTGTCAGTCCGCTTCAGGCCCGCGGGTGGGCCTGGTCGAAGCTGCGGCGCAGCCGATCCATCGACACGTGGGTGTAGATCTGCGTGGTGGCCAGGCTCGCGTGGCCGAGCAACTCCTGCACCGCCCGGAGGTCCGCGCCGCCATCCAGCAGGTGCGTCGCCGCGGTATGCCGCAGACCATGTGGCGACAGGCCGCCCCCACCGTCGACACCGGCCGTTGCCCGATTGACGACCGCGCGTGCCGTCCGCTGATCGAGCCGGCGGCCACGCCTGCCCAGCAGCAGCGCCTGACCGGACTCCGGGGTCGTCCAGGCGGGCCGGCCATCGGCCAGCCAACGGCACAGCGACTGCCCCGCCGGCACGCCGTACGGCACGGTGCGCTGCTTGTCCCCCTTGCCGACGACCCGGAGTACCCGGCGGGTCCGGTCGACATCGCCCAGGTCGAGGCCGACCAGCTCGGCGACCCGGATACCGGTGCCGTACAGCAACTCCAGGATCAGCCGGTCGCGTAGCTGCTGCGGTTCTGCCCCGTCCAGCCCGTCGACCACCGCCGCCGCGTCGGCCGCCGAGAGCACCGACGGCAACGTCCGGTGCGGTCGGGGACTCGCCAGCAGCTCGCCGACGTCGGCCGGGAGCAGGCCGTGCTCGAACGCCCACCGGGTGAAGGTCCGACCGGCCGCCGCGCGACGGGCCAGCGTGGTGCGCGAGACGCCCGCCCGCTGCAACTCGGCCAGCCAGCCGCGCAGGGTGCGCAGGGTCAGCTCTGCCAGCCCGGTTCCACCCTGCCGCTCCAGGTAGGCCAGCAGCAGGGTCACGTCCCCCGCGTACGCCCGGAGCGTGTTGGGCGAGCGGTTGTGTTCCAGCCGCAGCGCCCGTTCGAAATCAGCCAGCGGCTGCCGCAGCGGGGTCGGCAGCGCGGCTCGGGCCGCCGCCAGGTCCAGCCGCCGCTCACTCCGACGGCGGTGCGACGGCAGGTCTGCCCCGGACCGCTCCGATCCCCCACGCGCCGCCATTCGACCACCTTCCGGCGAGGGGCGTCCGCCGTCAACTCGCCACGCTCACCGGCGGGCTCCGGAGCCTCGACGTGGCCTTGAACGCACACGCCTCACCGCACCAGTCGATGGCCCGTTCCGGAGCTGGCCACCAGGCCGAGTTCGACGAGGACCGGGAGCACGGCCAGCACCACCGCGGTCGGCTGACCGCAGAGCCGGGCCAGTTCGGTCTCGGTCACGGCGCCCCGCGCCGGGAAGCCGTCGAGGACGCAACGAGCGACCGGGTCGAGCGCGTCCGCCCGTGGGCCGCTCTCCGGGGGTGTCCGATCCGGACCGGTGTCCTCGCCGAATCCGGCGCCGCTGAACCTCAGCACGTCGGCCACCGAGGTCACCGGGAAGGCCGGTTGCTCATCCCGTTGCAGCAGGCGGTGACAGCCGACCGACATGGCTGAGGTGATCGGTCCGGGCACCGTCAGCACCGGCCGGCCGAGGTCGCGCGCGTGGCCGGCGGTGTTCAACGCGCCCGATCGCTGGCCGGCCTCCACGACGACGGTCGCGGCCCCCAGCGCGGCGATGATCCGGTTCCGGGACAGGAACCGCTGGCGGTGCGGGGCACTTCCGGGCGGCCGCTCGCTGACCAGGACGCCCATCTCCGCGATCCGGTCGTACAGCGAGCGATGCCCGGCCGGATAGGGACGGTCCAGGCCACCGGCCGACACCAGCACGGACACACCGTCGGCTGCCAGCGCGCCACGGTGCGCGGCGGCGTCGATGCCGTACGCACCTCCCGAGACGACGACGACATCTCGCCGGGCCAGTCCGTAGCCGAAGTCGGCAGCGACGTGCTCGCCGTAATTGCTGGCCGCCCGCGAGCCCACCAGGGCAGCCGAGCAGGTGCCGACCGTGGACAGCTCCCCCGAGCCGCGCACCCACAGGGCCAGCGGCGGGATCAGCTCCCCTCGTGGCGGCCGGGTGCGGCGTCCGGTCAGCCATTCCGCCACCCGGCGCCGCGCGTGCCGTTGCAGCGGCGCGAAGGCGAAGTGCGGCCAATCCGGGCTGTCCGGTGTGATGAGCCGGATCCCGTTGCGCTCCGCCGCGGCCAGGTCCGCCTCCGGGTCGGTGGTGGACCGGCGGGCATCGGTGCAGGCTGACACCTCCTCCGGCACGTCGCCCGTCCGGACCGCCTCGGCGGCAGCGCGGTATCCGAGTTCCTGCACGAACAGCCAGAGCGCGACGGACGCCGGCTCGGCCACTCTGCTCAGGTAGGCGGCCGCCAGCTGCTCGGCTTCGCCCGGAGGTGCCCCGCTCCGCCGGCCGGTCGGCGTCGGCCCGGTATCCGGCGGTCTCGCCTGCCTGGCCGTCGCGACACCATGGCGAGTGCCCGGGCCCCCGACATCGCCGGTCATGCCGCCACCGCCGAGCCGCGGCCGGTGCGCAGGCCGATCGCCTCTGCCACCTCGGGCCCTTCAGGTGCCGTCCGGCCTGCGAGATCGGCCAGCGTCCACGCCAGCCGCAGCACCCGGTCGCACCCGCGGGCACTCAGCCCGCCACGGTCCAGTTCGTTGTCGAGCAGCGCGAGTGCCGCCCTGGCCGGCCGCCAGCGGCGTGAGCGCAGGACTGGTCCCGGAACCTCCGCGTTCACCAGCCACCCCTGGTCGCGCCACCGGTCGGCGGCCGCGACCCTGGCCGCGAGCACCCGCGCACCCACCACCGCGCTCGATTCCGGTGCCGTGTCGTCGGCCATCAGGTCGGCCCGGGATACCGGATCGATCTGAATCCGCAGGTCGATCCGGTCGAGCAACGGCCCGGACAGCCGCCGCCGGTAGCGCCGCCGCGCGTCCGGACTGCACGAACATTCGACGTCCTTGCGCGCCCCGCACGGGCACGGGTTGGTCGCCAGCACCAGCTGGAACCGGGCCGGGTAGCGCACGGCACCGTTGGCCCGGTGCAGCGTGATCCAGCCGGATTCCAGCGGCTGGCGCAGCGAGTCCAGCACGCTCGGCCTGAACTCGGCCGCCTCGTCGAGCACCAGCACCCCGCGGTGGGCCAGCGACGCGGCACCCGGCCGGCCCAGCCCGCTGCCACCCCCGACCAGGGCCGCCATCGAGGCGGTGTGATGCGGCGCCTGCAGCGGTGGCCGGCAGACCAGGCCGGCCCCGGCGGGCAGCACCCCGGCGACCGAGTGGATCGCGGTGACCTCCAGCGCCTCGGTCTCGGCCAACCGCGGCAGGATCGACGGCATCCGTTCGGCGAGCATGGTCTTGCCGGCGCCGGGAGCGCCTTGCAGCAGCAGGTGATGGGCGCCGGCGGCCGCGATCTCCAGGGCCCGGCGTGCCGTGGGCTGGCCGACCACCTCGACCAGGTCGGCTGGCGGCGCCAGGTCGCCGGCGGCCTCCGCGACCGCGCGGGGCAGCGGCCGGCCGTCCGGCCGCAGGGCCGCCAGCACATCGACCAGCGAGCCGGCCGACAGCACCCGGACACCCGGCACCAGCGCTGCTTCGGCGGCGTTGCCGGACGGCACCACCACGGTCTCGACGCCCTGATCGCGTGCCGCCAACACCGCCGGCAGCACGCCGCGAACCGGACGCAGCCGGCCGTCGAGGCCGAGTTCACCGAGCCAGCAGACACCTCCGACGGCAGCGACCGGCGCCTCACCGGCCGCTGCGAGCACGCCGACCGCGAGCGCGAGATCGAACATGGACCCGTGCTTGCGCAGGTCGGCCGGGAGCAGCGCGACCGTGATCCGGCGGTTCGGCCAGCCGAGCCCGGAGTTCTGCACCGCCGACCGGATCCGGTCCCGCGACTCGAGCACCGACACGTCCGCCAGGCCGGTGAAGGTGAGACCGGGCAACCCCGTGGACAGGTCCACCTCGACCTCGACCAGGCGACCGGATACGCCGACCAGGCCCATCGACAGCGTACGAGCCAGCGCCATCAGAACGCCCCACGCAGGTGGCGCACCCGGGCCGGACCCGCCGGGCCGCGCAGCACCGAGACCACGTCGAACCGGATGTCGGACCAGGAGCCGTCCTGCTCGCTCAGCCACTGAGTCGCCAGCACCCGCAGCCTGGCCGCCTTGACCGCGCCGACGGCCTCGGCCGGCTCCCCGAACCCGGCCGAGGTCCGGGTCTTAACTTCGCAGATGACCAGCGTGCTGCCGCAGCTGGCGATGATGTCGATCTCGCCGCGCCCGCATCGCCAGTTCGTGTCGATGATCCGCAGGCCCGCATCACGCAGCACCTGTGCCGCGATCCGTTCGCCGTACCTGCCTAGTTGGTCCTTGAGCCGCATGGCCCGAGCCTGCCAACCGGCGGTCCCCCTGGCGGCGGCCGAACCGGGATTGTGGACAGCCGCGCGGCCTGTGGACGACAGAGCTGCGGACCCAGCTAGGCTACGCCGATCTCAGGCGCCGAAGCCTTCCTTGCCGCTCAGGTCCAGATCCGGCTTGTCGAGCTCCTCGACATTGACGTCCTTGAAGGTGAGCACCCGGACGTTCTTGACGAACCGCGCCGGTCGGTACATGTCCCACACCCAGGCGTCGCGCATGGTCACCTCGAAGTAGACCTCGCCGTCGGAATTGCGCGGCGTCACCTGCACGTCGTTGGTGAGATAGAACCGCCGCTCGGTCTCGACGACATAGCTGAACTGGCCGACGATGTCCTTGTACTCACGGTAGAGCTGCAACTCCATCTCGGTCTCGTACTTCTCGAGATCCTCGGCGCTCATCGGCTCGGCCCCACGTAACTCATGTCCTCATCATCACCCATGAGGCTCTCGCCCGTCAGGGCGGCGGTCACCTCGGTCAGGTCCCAGTCCCCGCTCACGACACCCGCGGCCAGGCCCGGCAGCTTCCAGGAGCATCGATGTATCTCGGACGGCCCGTGCTCGGCGAGGGCGGCCAGGTGCCGCGGCGAGGCGTAGGCCTTGTTCTCGGCGAACCCGTACTGCGGGTAGCGCTCGGCATAGGAGATCAGCAGGGCGTCCCGCTCGGTCTTGGCCAGCACCGAGGCCGCGGCGATCGAGGAGCACCGCAGGTCGCCCTTGATCAGCGTGCGCACCGGCACGTCGCACCGCCAGCGGTCGGGCTCGGCCTCGACACCGGGCAGCTCGAAGAGCTCGTCCGGCGGCGTCAGGTAGTCGTGGTTGCCGTCGAGCAGCACCCACTCCGGACGCCGGGCGAGCTGGCTGACAGCCCGTTCGGCGGCCAACCGGAGCGCAGCGATGATGCCGATCCGGTCGATCTCCGGCGCGCTGGCGTGGCCGACCGCGGACTCCAGCGCCCAGCGGCGAATCCGAGGCACCAGTTGCTGGCGCGCCAGTGGGGTCAGCAGCTTGGAGTCGGCCACCCCGTACGGTGCGGGTTTGCAGTCGGCGGCGAGCAGCACCACACCGACCGTGACCGGACCGGCCAGCGCACCCCGGCCCACCTCGTCGACGGCCGCCAGCAGCCCGGCACCGGCCCGCCAGGCCTCGCGCTCGTACCGCAGCGTCGGCACCTTGCTGCGCGCCGCCATCACCTCACCGCCAGAGCTCGCCGGATCACTGCGACCATATCGAGCGGAACCCGGGTGACGGATGAGGCAGCCAGCTCGTCCAGCGGCCACCACCGAGTGCCGAGGGCCACCGCGGTCTCGAACTCGGTCGGCGCTACCGGCGCCACGTCCTGTCCACCGGCGACCCGGGCGAGGAAGTAGTGGTTGGTCTGGTCGATCAACTGGCCGGCGAAGGAGAACACCTCCCGCTCGACGTGGACCGGCTCGGCATCGGCGGCCAGCGACACGGTCAGCCCGGTCTCCTCGTACACCTCGCGGACAGCCGCGTCGACGAGCGACTCGCCGTCCTCCAGGCCACCACCGGGCGCGATCCAGTGCGAGTCCGGGTGATCCAGGTCGAGCCGGTCGTGCACCAGCAGCACCCGGTCCTGGTCGTCGAGCAGGAACATCCGGGCCGCGGTGCGCAGGCGCGGCGCGGTCATCGCCGACGACGCCGGCGCACACCGCCGATCAGCGCGACACCGGCCAGGGCGATCGAGGCGGGCTCGACCGGCGGCACCACGACGCCGGGCAGCCCGAGCGCGGAGAAGGTCTTGGGCGTGCCGAGGGTCCGCCAGCGGGACGGCGGCCAGGCGATGGCGACCGCCTTGCCGATCACATCCGAGACCGGGACGGTGCTGCTGACCGGGTCGCAGTTGGGACCGGAGCCGGCTGCCCCGCAGTGGTAACGCGAATCGGCCGAGTCGCTGCGATGGTCGCCGAGCACCCAGAGCCGGCCGGCCGGGACGGTGACCGGGCCGAAGCTGCGGTTGTCGTCCGGTGATCGGGTGGTGCCCGGTGCCGGTTTGCTCCACGGGCTGTTCTCGAACACGTACGGTTCGTTCAGGCTGCGCCAGGGCCCGCCCGGCCCGTGGTCGGAGACCTGCACGTTGCCGTTGTCGTCGCAGCACCGCACGGTCTGGCCGCCGACCGCGATGACCCGCTTCACCAGGTCCTTCTCGCTCGGCGGCACGACGCCCACCAGCTGCCCGAACCACTGGACCGCGTGCACCACCGGGTTGGTCGAGAGCAGCTGGCCGCCGGCCTCGTCCCAGTCGGTGGGCGCCTTGAAGACGACGACGTCGCCCGGGTGCGGGTCGCGCACGTGGTAGACGGGCTTGAACACCAGGATCCGGTCGCCGGCGCAGCCGGGACAGCCGTGCAGCGTGCGCTCCATCGACTGGGACGGGATGTAGAACGGCTGAATCACGAACGTCTTGAGCACCACCGCAATGGCGATGGCGACGACGATCAGGATCGGCAGCTCGAACCGGGACGCCAGCTTGCGCAGCCGGCGGGACGGCGGGACGGTGGGAGGCTGGCGGGGCGCGCCGGCGCCGGGCGCCGTGTCCTGCCCGGAGGCAGCGACAGGTCGGGCGGTGGCATCGGGCTCGACGGCGGGCTGCTTGGGCCCGCCGTCGTCGGCGCCACTCGTGGTCGGGTTCGACACCTCGCGGAACTGGTCCGCGAGTCAGCGGGAGACCGGGTCCCGCTTCTCCTTGATCTTGGCCTTCTTGCCGCGCAGCTCGCGCAGGTAGTACAGCTTGGCCCGACGGACGTCACCGCGGACGGCGACCTCGATCTTCTCGATCACCGGGGTGTGCACGGGGAAGGTCCGCTCGACGCCGACCCCGAAGCTGACCTTGCGGACCGTGAAGGTCTCGCGCAGGCCGCCGCCGGAACGGCGGATGACCACGCCCTGGAAGAGCTGGACGCGGGAGCGGGAGCCCTCGATGACCCGGACGTGCACCTTCAGGGTGTCGCCCGGCCGGAAGTCCGGGATGTCGCTGCGCAGCGACTCGGCGTCCAGCGTCTGCAAGGTGTCCATGGTGGCTCTGTTTCCTTCACACTTCGGCGCCTGCGCGCATCGGCACAGCAGGCATCTTCGTCGTCGGGCTCGTGTGTGTCGCCGCATCCGGCCGCCGGAGGATCTCCACGGCCCCGCGCGAGGCAACCATACGATGGTGCCACACCGGCCCGAGGATTGAGAAACCGGGTCGGGGCCGGCCCCGCCGGGGCACTCAGAGCAGGTCGGGACGCCGCTGGGCGCTGCGCAGCCGGGACTGCTCGGCACGCCACTGCTCGATCCGGGCGTGGTGGCCGGACAGCAGCACCTCGGGCACCGCCATCCCCCGCCAGACGGCCGGCTTGGTGTAGGCGGGCGCCTCCAGCAGACCGCCGACCGCCTCGGCGAACGAGTCCTGCTGGGCGGACTGGGCGTTGCCGAGCACGCCCGGGATCAGCCGGGCCACCGCCTCCATGATCGCCAGCACGGCGACCTCTCCCCCGCACAGCACGTAGTCGCCGAGGCTGATCTCGTCGACGGTCATCCGGGTGCCGGCGTACTCGGTCACCCGGGCGTCGATCCCCTCGTACCGGCCGCAGGCGAACATCAGCCACGGCTCCGTGGCCAGTTCGGCCGCGACCTGCTGGGTGAACCGCCGGCCGGTCGGCGTCGGGACGATCAGCCGGGGCTGGCGCGGGCCGCCGGCCGGGGCGAGCGCGTCCAGTGCCCGTCCCCACGG
>DATJNU010000098.1:0-20261 GCA_035507775.1 Jatrophihabitans sp. | reverse complement strand
CGCATCGAGATCCGTACGGGCGTCCAAGGCAAGGATGCAGGGCATGTTGAACGCGATTCCGCCGGGTACGTGCCTATCCAGGATGCTCCGCTGCTGAGGCGAGACGGGACCGAACGTGGCCTCTGGCACCATCAAGTTCACCTCTAGCGGTAGGGCCACGTCGGACGTCGATCTACCGTCACCTTGAGACCGCACGGTTCACATCAGATCGGCTGTCGCCGAACATACCCGGAACGCCACATTGTGAGCCACGATGGGCGCTTCTCGCCCACGCTAGTCGAGCCGATCACGGGCTCGGCGCCCGACAGGTCAAGGCCGTTGGGTGGTCACCCGGCTGCCCGACGGATGACCGGCATCTCGAAGGTGAACCGCTTGGGGTCTGGTGAAGGGCGAACGCACTTGGCTTTCGGACCAGTGCAGCCAAGAGCGGATGGCAACCGACCGACGGTGGCGGCACAGCGGTAACGACTGAGCAGGTGGTCGAGAACCTGCAGTGTTGTCTGATCGAGTACGCACGACTGCGCTCGTGAGCGAAGTACAGGTGATTGCGACTTACGCGACTCCACCGCCGCACATCGAAGGCGCGGAACATCAGAAAGCGTGGATTTAAAGATCTGGGTGGAGCTGAGGGGACTCGAACCCCTGACCCCCACACTGCCAGTGTGGTGCGCTACCAGCTGCGCCACAGCCCCTTGCCAAGCACTCGCTGCTGGTTACCCGGTCCAAGAACCGAGCGAAGCGAGCCGAGAACAGAGTCTACACAGACCCGAACCACCTGCCGAAGCACCCCCACCCGACCGCCGAGGCGGCACCCGAAACCAAGATCAACAACGCCAGCCAACCCGACACGCCACGCCCGAGACCCCCCGGATTCGTTGACCCGCAGCGCTCTGGGCCATACTGGCAGCGAGCCGCTACGGCCACCCGCCGCCAGTCGCACATCCCACTCGCGCGGCGAGGGACAACATCATGAGGGAGACATTCGTGAACCGCAAGGAACTGGTGACCGCGGTCGCCGAGCACGCCGACCTGGAGCAGAAGACCGTCGACGCAGTGCTGCGCAGCCTCCAGGCCACCCTGGAGGACGCCGTCGCCAAGGGCGACAAGGTCAGCGTCCCGGGCTTCTTCGCCGTCTCGGTCGGCAAGCGCGCCGCCCGCGAGGGTCGCAACCCGGCCACCGGCGAGACCATCCAGATCGCCGCTGCCAACACGGTGAAGTTCACCGCCGGCTCCGCCCTGAAGGACGCCGCGAACAAGTAACACCCCACAAGCACGAGCAGGGCCCGGTACCTCCGACGAGGTACCGGGCCCTGCTGCATCCGGAGCAGACCAGGGCCGGCCGCAGCTGCGGCCGGCCCGAAAACCAACTACCCCTTCGAGGTCGACGCGGACGGCTTCGCCGACGTGGACGCCTTGCCCGTCGGAGCCGCGGACGAGCCGGTCGGGGACGCGGTCGGCGACGGCGCGGCGGTCGACTTGGCCGAGGCCAGCGCGGCGGTGATGGCGGCGTCGATCTGGGCCTGGGTCACCGCGGCGTTCCCCTTGCCCTTGACCTCCTTGCCCTGCACGAAGGCGGTCGGCGTCCCGTTCACGCCCTTCTTCGAGGCCGCCTCCGTCACCGCCGCGACCAGGTCCTTGTGCTGGTTCGACGTCACGCACGTGGAGAAGTCCGCCGAGGTGATGCCGGCCTGCTTGCCCCAGTCGATCAGCGTCGAGTCGGGCACGCCGTTCGACCCTTCGGCCGGCTGGTTGTTCTGCCCCGACGAGTCCTTGCCGTAGGCGATGTCGTGGAACTTGCCGAACGCCTCGGGACTCTGGTCGGCGGCGCAGTAGGCCGCGTTCGCCGCCCGCGAGGAGTACTTGTTGCCGTTGGAGGACGAGTCCAGGAACGACATCACGTGGTAGTTGACCTTGATGTTGGTCGCCTTGACCTTGGCGTCGAAATCCTTGGTCAGCCCACCCTGCTCCAGCGCGTTGCAGATCGGGCACTGCAGGTCCTCGTAGAGGTCCACCGTGACCGGCGCCTGCTGGTTGCCCACCCGCACACCGGTGCTGGCCGAGGCGTTCGCGCTGGTGGTGGAACCGGTGATCTTGGCCCGGTTGCCCTGCACCCCGATGGCAATGAAGCTGACCAGCACCACCACGATCGCCGTCCCGGCCGCCACGTAGCGCTGCTTGTGCCTCAGCTCCACCTCGGCCGCGGCCACCGCCGCCCGATACCGGCGCTGGTTCTTGTCGCTCTTGGCCTGCTTGCCGGTCAGCCCCGGCACCATTTCGGACCGGATGATCCACTCGTCCACCGACAGCTTGGTCAGCGGGAACAGGATCAGGAACACCGCCAGCACCAGCAGCCCGAGATCGCGCAGGATGTCGAGGGTGTAGTGCGTGGAGCTGCTCGTCCCGCCGCCGCCGAAGCAGCCGCACTCCAGCTTGATGCCGCGCGCCGCCGCCTGGACGATCCCGATCAGGAACACCGTGAACAGCGCCGCCGACACCGCCGCCGCGTACCGCACGATCAGGCCCACCAGCAGCAGCACCGCCAGCGTCAGCTCGAGCATCGGCAGGCCGTACCCGATTGCCTTGGACAGCCACTCCGGCGTCGCGTCGTAGGCCCGGACGGCCCGGACGAACGTCCGCGGGTCACCGATCTTGGACAGGGACGCCCACGCCCAGATGGCGGCGAGCGCGAGCCGTACCACCAGCCCGACCCAACCGAGCCGGTTCCGGTAGGCCGACAAAGCTTCGAACCTCACGACCGCAAACCCTTCCTCATCACGTCCCGGGCCAGCCCGGCCTTCACGTCACGACCAGTGGCAGGTCATGCGTCATCTGCTGTGCCTCGTCCGTGCTCTGCAGAAATGCCACATGCGCGTAGTCGTCAGAACCGTAGAGCAAGACCTGAGCGGCGTGCGTCTGACCCTCGTCCTCGGCCAGTTCCACGTGCGCGGCGACCTGGGCGGCATCGATCTGCCCCTGCGTCCCGGAGAGCCCGACGAACCGGTTCGGCAGCCCCGGATCGAACTGCGCCAGGTAGCGCTTGAGCACCGCCGGGGTGTCCCGCTTGACGTCGGTGGTCACGAAGACCACCTGGGTCCGGGCGCGGACCTGGGCGGGCACGGCCTGCAGCGCCTGGGCGATGTCGGCGAGCGTGGTCGGGCAGACATCCGGGCAGTGCGTGTAGCCGAAGTACAGCAGCGTCGGCTTGCCGGCGGTCGCCTTGCCGAACGCGTACGGCTGGCCGGCGGTGTCGGTCAGCGTGAACTGCGGCCGGGGCTGCGCCGGCGTGAGTCCCAGGCCGGAGTACGTCTGGTTCGGGTGGTCGTTCAGGTCGGAGCCGGACGGAGCGGGGCTCGGGTGCCCGCCCGACGAGCAGCCCGCCAGCACCAGCGCGGCCAGCACCCCGGCAACCAGACGCCTCACTTCGATCCTCCCGGCCCGGACGGCGCGGGCGCCGTCACCCCGATCACCGGTGCCGTCACCAGCACCTCGCCCGCGTGGGCGAAGGTCAGCTGCAGGTTCACCGTCTGCCCGGCCAGCAGCGGCCCGTACAGCTGCTCGATCATCACGTGTCCCTTGCCCGGCGTCAGCGCCAGCGAACCATGCGCCGGCACCGTCAGCGTCGTCATGTCCTGCATGCCGCCGCCGGCCGACTCGGTGTGCACCGTGGTCTGCGCGCCGGCCCCCGAGCTGACCGCGGTCAGCTGGTCGGCCGTGCCGGTGGTGTTGAAGACGGTCAGGTACGCCGCCGCGTTGATGCCGTTGGCCGGCTGCCGGACGTAGGCCCCGCCGACCACCAGCCCCGGCCCGTCCGGCGTGCTCGCCGCGCTCGTCCCGGTGCCCTGCGGCACCGCGCCGCGCACCAGGCCGACCAGCCCGGCGACCAGCACCAGGCTCGCCGCCAGCACCCCGGCCCGGCTCATCCGCCCACTCCCGCGCACACCCTGACTCCTAGTAGATCCGCACCGTGGCCACCGCCGTCGTCGAGTCGAACTCCGACGTCTGCACGGTCACCGCGAACTGCCACTGCCCCGCCGACGGCAGCAGCACCCCGTCCGCGGTGTAGCTGCCCGGCCCGGCCTTGGTCAGCTTCACCGCGATCGGGCCGAGCTGCTTGGCCGGCAGGCTGGCGGTGGCTGTCACCGAGGTCGGGTTGATCGTGCCGGTCAGCCGGACGCTCACCTGCACCGACCCGTGCACTCCAGGATCCACCTGCACCACCGCCCGCGCCCGCCCGGTCACCGCCACCGCGGCCTGCCGCGGCTTGGCCCGTTCGGCAGCGAGGGCGACGTTGCCCGGCGGCTGGCTGATCAGCACGCCGGTCGCGGCCAGCACCGCCGCCCCGACCACCACCTCGGTGGCCAGGCCACGGCGCAGCCGGCTCAGCGCGCTGCGCCCGTCCACCGGCCGCTGCAGCACCCGGCGGGCCAGGTAACCCAGCCCGATCAGGCCCGCGAACAGCACCAGCTTGAGCAGCACCAGCTGCCCGTACCGGGTGGTGGTGAGGGCGTCCACCGTGTGCAACTCCCGCCACGCCTGGATGGTGCCCGTCACCGCCAGCACCAGCACGCAGGCCAGGGCGATCCGGGAGAACACCGGCAGGCCGGCCGCCAGCTCGTCCCGGTCGTCGTAGTCCGTGGCGTCGTAGTCGGTGTCGTCGTAGTCGGTGTGGTCGGTCGTGCGCCGGCTGCTGGCCGCGGTGAGCAGCACCGCCAGCCCGCCCAGCCAGATCATCATGGCGGCCAGGTGCAGCGCGTCGACCAGCACCGCCAGCCAGCGCGGATGCGCCGACTCCGAGTGCCCGGCGGCGGCGTAGGTCACCACGATGCCGGCGCCGATCACGGCCGCCGCCTCGGCCGCCCAGCTGACCCGCCGGCCGGGCGAGAACACCGCCGCCAGCACGAACCCCAGCAGCCCCAGCAACACCAGCCGGACCGAGACCAGCTGCCCGGCGTTGACGTGCAGCGTGTTGTCGAGCAGCGCCTGCCGGAACGCCGTGCCCAGCCCGCTGCCCGCCGCGTACGGCCCCTGCAGCAGGAACTCCCCCACCGCCCCGGCCACCGCGACGGCCCAGCCGGTCCAGATCAGCCGCCGGATCGCCAGCCGCCGCCGGCCGGCCGGCCAGAGCGAGAAGATCAGCCAGCTGCCGCCGACCACGCCGATGCCGGCGAAGCTCAGCCAGTGGCTGGTCGACAGCAGCGCCGACACCGCCCCGTTCACCGGCGCGGTGCCCGAGCCGCCCGCCGGCGCGCCCAGCGCGCCGTTACCCACCACGAACCGGATCGAGCCGGCCACCGGGTGCGAGTCCGCCGAGATCACCCGGTAGCTGGCCAGGTACGTACCGTCCCCGAGCCCGGACCGCAGCGACACGTCGATCGCGGTGCCGTCGCCGGCCGGGTGGCCGGCCGTCCCGGTATCGACCCGGCGGCCGGCCGCGTCCACCACCCGCAGGTAGCCGAGCTGCAGCCCGACCGGCTCGTCGAACCGGATGGTGACGGTGGCCGGCGCATGCTTCAGCCGCGCCCCGTCTGCCGGGTCGGAGCCGACCACCACGGCGTGCGCGGACGCCGGCGCGGCCAGCAGCAGCAACCCGGCGACGACCACCACCAGCGCGGCCAGCGCCCGCCCGAAGATCCTCACGCGGCACCCCGCCGCCGCAGCCGCGGCTGGCCGGTGCCCGCGGCGCCGGACGCCGACTCCGGCGCCGGCAGCCGTTCGGACCGCGACAGCGCCGCCACCAGCACCAGGCCGGCCAGCACCCCGGCGTGGCTCGCCAGCCGGGACGCGCCGACCGCGCCGGCCAGCAGGTCGGGCACGCTCAGCACCGACAGCACCCCGACGAAGGTCGCCAGGATCGGCAGCGTGCCCACCGACCGGGCCGGCCGGACCGCCACCGCCAGGAACGACGCGCCCATCGCGAGGTTCCAGGCCGCGCTCTCGTGCGCGGCGTGCACGCTCATCGCGGGCATGCCGACGTTCTGCCCGAACAGCGCCGGCAGCGCCAGCGCCCACTGCACCACGCCCAGCACTGCCAGGCCGGCGCGGACGGTCCACCGGCGGCGGTTCAGCCGGGCCGCCGGCAGCACCACCTGGTCGAGGATCCGGGTGCTCAGGTCGGGCGGCGTGACCCCGGAGATGCGCAGCCCGCGACCGGCCCGTTCGGCCGCGGCAAGCCATCCGGCACAATCGGGGCAGGCCGCGAGGTGGTGTTCCAGCGCGGTCGCCGAGACGCCGAGCGGTTCACCGTCCAGCCGGGCGGAGGCCGCCTCGCGGTACCGGGCACAGGTCACGCTGATGTCAGTCGGCTGGAATGGGGCAACGGTTCCGCGGTGTGGCCGGGGTCACGGCGCGGGCCTGCCGGCACGGGACGGCCCGATTGCCAGCGCGGGATTGCCAGGAGCGGATCGCCAGGAGCGGAGGGACGAGCCGGGTGGAGGAGTTCGACGAGCTGACCCTCGCCGCGCTGCGCGCCCGGGCCGGCGACCGCCATGCCGCGGCGGAGTTCGTCCGGCATTCCCAGGCCGACGTCTGGCGGCTGTGCGCGCACCTCGGCAGCCGGGCCGACGCCGACGACCTGACCCAGGAGACCTTCGCCCGGGCGTTCGGCTCGCTGCACCGCTACGCCGGCCGCGCGCCGGCCCGCACCTGGCTGCTCTCCATCGCCCGCCGCGCCTGCGCCGACGCGATCCGCTACCGGCGCCCGGTGACCCCGGTGGCCGAGGTGGAACCGGCCGGCCGGGCCACCGACCCGGCCGACACGGTCAGCCTGCGGCTGCTGCTGGACGGGGTGGACCTGCCGTTTCGGGAGGCGTTCGTGCTCACCCAGGTGCTGGGCCTGTCCTACCCCGAGGCCGCGGACGTGGCCGGCTGCCCGGTGGGCACCATCCGGTCCCGGGTCGCGCGGGCCCGCGAATCGCTCGTGGCCGGGCTGGACGGCCGCGCCCGCCGCAGCGGCTGACGTACCGCCGATCGGTGGGGCTGCTCGGTCCCTATGGGGTTGCTCGGCGCGCGTCAGCGGTCGGACCGCTGACGCGCAGAAGGCACCCCCTACTCGGTCCGGCTGGTCGGGCGGGGCGGCTGATCGGCCGGGGAGAGCAGCTCGGCCCGCTCGCGCCGCAGCCGCTCCAGGTATTCGCGGCTGGCGATCCGCTCGGCGACGAAGGACGCGAACGGGACGGTGCCGGCCAGCATCACCAGGCCGAGCTTGAGCCAGTGCCAGCGCAACCGGATGCCGATGTCCAGCGCGGTCACCAGGTAGACCATGAACAGGAAGCCGTGCGCGGTGCCGATGATCGACTCGAGGGTCTTGTCGTGCCCCCACACCTGGATCGGGATCGCCACGAAGACCAGCAGCACCAGCAGGGTGCCGGTGGTGAACGCCATGATGCGATAGCGGAGAAATGCTCCGGACAGGGTGGTCACGCGTCGCCCTTCAGCTCGTATCGGTGCGGCCCGCGGTGCCCGTCCGGACGTCGCGAGCTCTCGTCGGAGGCGGACAGCTCCGCCAGGTAGGCGTTGAACCGGGCCCGTTCCGGATCGGCGGCCTCGTCGTCGGAGGCGGCACTCGGCGGCACGTACGCCAGGTAGGTCCGTTCGGCGGGCGGCTCGGCCACCGGCGCCGGCCCGGCCGGCCGGGTGCGCAGGTAGTCACCGACCACCCGGGCCCACATGATGAGCGCGAAGCCGGTGAACGCCCACCACTGGAAGGCGTAGGCGTAGTACCTGATGTCGCCGTGGTGCTGGTGCGCGACGTGCCACTGCCACCGGCCGAGCAGCACCATCGCCACGCACACCGCGACGACGAAGAGGTGCAGCAGCAGCCACTTCGGGTGCAGCAGCCGCAGCGCTCGGGGAGTCGGCACCTCTCAACGGTACGGCCTCACCCGCGCCGGCCGGGCAGGGCTTCAGCGCGGTCGCAGGGACGTCACACCGGGCCGAGGTAGCACCAGCGGCCGTCCCGCCGGGCGAACCGGCTGTTCTCCCGCAGCCGTCCGGGCACCCCGTCCCGCCGGTAGCGCGCGGTGAACTCCACCGTGCCGGTCGCCTCCAGCAGCCCGCCGCCGGTGCGGCCGGTGACGTGCAGCCCGGTCCAGGTGAGCGCCGGGTCGATCAGCGGCCCGGCCGAGGCCCCGTCCCAGGTGTCGCGCAGGAACGCGTCGTCGCCCATCGCGAAGGCCGAATACCGCGCCCGCATCAGGGCTTCCGCGGTCGGCGGCGGCGCCTCGCCGCGGTGGAAACGGGCGCAGCAGGTCTCGTACGGCTCGCCGGTCCCGCACGGGCAGTCGGTCATGCCGGCCATTCTGCCGACCCGGCTAGGACCGGGAGAGCGTGGGCAGAATGGCAGCATGGCTCTCATCCGACGAATCGCCCGCCCGCTGCTCGCCGCCACCTTCGTATACGGCGGCATGGACACCCTGCGCAACCCCGGCCCGCGGGTCCCGCCCGCGGAGAAGGTGGTCAACCCGCTGGTCGACAAGGTGCCGCAGCTCTCCGACGCCGAGCAGGTGGTGAAGCTGGACGCCGCGATCAAGGTCGGCGCCGGCATCATGCTCGCGCTCGGCAAGTTCCCGCGGCTCTCCGCGGCCGCCCTGGTCGCCAGCCTGGTGCCGACCACCGCGGCCGGTCACCGGTTCTGGGAGGAGTCCGACCCGGCCAGGCGCAAGACGCAGCAGCTGCACTTCCTCAAGAACGCCGGCCTGGTCGGTGGCCTGCTGCTCGCGGTGGTCGACACCGAGGGGCGGCCGTCGCTGGCCTGGCGCGCCCAGCACGCGCCGGGTGCGATCAGCCACGCGGCCAGCGACCTGCGCCGCGACACCAACCTGGCGCTGCACTCGGCCGGCGACAGCCTGCGGGACCGGCTCCCGGTCTGACCGGTCTGACCGGGCGGGCGGGCCGAGCGCGGTCGTGCAGCGAGCGGGCGGGGCGGCGGGTCAGTAGGCCTGCCGGTCCCGCCCGGTCCGCGCCCAGCGCGCCTCGAACTCGCGCTTGCGGGTCGGGAAGATCAGCTCGGCCAGCCAGCTGAAGATCGCGATCAGCAGGCCGCCGAGCACCGCCGCCCCGAAGCTGTCGATGTCGAGGTGGCTCGACAGCCCGGCGGTGATGCCGAGCAGCGCGGCGTTCACCACCAGCAGGAACAGGCCCAGCGTCAGCACGATCAGCGGCAGGCTGAGCAGCTTGAAGATCGGCCCGAGGATGCCGTTCACCACCGAGAAGATCAGCGAGATCCAGAGCAGCGCGCCGAACCCGCCGTGCACGTGGATCCCCGGCACCAGCTCGGCCACCACGCCGATGATCACGGCCAGGATCACCAGCCGAAGCAGCCATCGCAGCAGGGTCACCTGCCACCACCTCCCCCGTCAGGCCCCCATCATCCACCGCGCGGCGCCGAACCCGGGAGGCTTCAGCGCACCGCGAACCAGATCAGGCACGCCGCACCGGCGATCAGGCAGTACGCCCCGAACGGGCGCAGCGAGCGCACCGCGAGGTAGCGGGTCAGGAACCGCACCGACAGGTACGCACCCACCCCCGACAGCACCGCGCCGAAGATCGCCTGGCCGCGGATGCCGGCGCCGAGCGGTCCGGTCAGGTCGGGGATCTTGAGCACCCCGGCGGCGAGGATCACCGGCGTCGCCAGCAGGAACGAGAAGCGGGCGGCGTCCTCGCGGCTCAGCCCGCGCACCATGCCGGCCACCATGGTGACGCCGGACCGGGAGATGCCCGGCGCCAGCGCGAGGACCTGCGCCGAGCCGACCAGCACCGCCTGCACCACACCCTGCCGGGCCAGCCGGGCGTCCGAGATCGGGCCGGTTACCCGCTCGTCGTGGTACTCCTGGTTGACGCTCGGGTCGTCCCTGCGCAGGGCCTCCGCGCCGAAGAGGATCAGGCCGTTGACCATCAGGAAGATCGCCGCCGGCACCGGCCGGCCGAGCGTGGTGCGCAGCCAGTGCTCGGCGAGCAGGCCGACCAGCCCGACCGGAATCGTGGCCAGCACCAGCAGCCACGCCAGCCGCTGGTCGGTGGTCTGCACCCGGCGGTCCCGGATGGAGCTGAGCAGGCCGCCGATCACCCGCACCCAGTCGCGCCAGAAGTAGACGATCAGCGCCAGCGCGGTGGCCACGTGCAGGCCCACGATGAAGGCCAGGTAGGGCGACTCCTTGGCCGCGACGTTCAGGTCGCGAGCCCACGAGCCGCCGATCACCGCCGGCAGCAGCACGCTGTGCCCCAGGCTCGAGACCGGGAACAGTTCGGAGACGCCCTGCAGCGCCCCCACCACCCCGGCCTCCAGCCAACTCAGATGGTGTGCTGCCACAGTTCACGCCCCTTCGCAGGTCCGGTGCCGGCCAGGAGGATCATCCACCCTGGCCGGGAAGAACCCTGCCCGGACGCGGCGCCAGGCTCCGTCCTCGGCTCAGCGGGCTCTCACGCGGTCGCGATCAGCGGCGCGGCGCGCCCGCGGCCACCCAGTAGTCGTTCAGCGCCGACTGCACCTTGGCCGCGAAGACGAAACCGCCGATCAGCGGCAGCAGCATCCAGAACGCCGTCAGCGCGGACACCTGCTGCGGCAGGCCGCGCGCCTGCCGCGCCGAGCCCACCTCGTTGCCGAGCAGGAACGGGCTCACGATGCCCACGAAGAGGCCGACCAGCACCGCCACCCCGCCGCCGATGCCGTTGCCCGTGTGCCGCTTCAGCTCGTCGTGGGTCTTGTAGAGGTAGACCAACCAGTAGATGCCGAACGTGACGATGCTGAGCAGCGCCACCGCGATCCCGTTGCGCTGCTTGCCGACCGGCAGTTGGATACCCGCAGGCTGGTACGTCGTCATGAAGCTCGTCCCCCGCTCGTGTCATGGACCGGCGGGCAGCATGACAGAGCGGGCGAAGGCCGCGCAGCGAATCCGGAAACTCCGCCGCCTCAGCCGGTGTAGTGGTGCCCGATCGCGGCCAGCGCCTTGTCGAGCGCGGCCAGTCCCTCGCGCACCTCGGCGTCGGTCACGGTGCACGGCGGCACCACGTGCAGCCGGTGGTAGTTGGTGAACGGCAGCACGCCGTTGGCCTTGCAGGCGGCCACCAGCTCGGCCATCGCCGGCGAGGATCCGCCATAGGGCGCAAGGGTTTGCTTGGTGGCGCGGTCGCTCACCAGGTCGAGCGCCCAGAACACGCCCAGGCCGCGGACGTCCCCGATCACCGGGTGCCGCCCGGCCAGCTCGCGCAGGCCCGGGCCGAGCACGTCCTGCCCGATCCGGCGGGCGTTGTCGACGATGCCCTCCTCGGTCATCGCGGTCATGCTGGCGACCGCGGCGGCGCAGGCCAGCGGATGCCCCGAGTAGGTCAGGCCGCCGGGAAACGGCCGCTGGGCGAAGGTGTCGCAGATCTGCTCGCTGACCACCACGCCGCCGAGCGGGACGTAGCCGGAATTGACTCCCTTGGCGAAGGTGATCAGGTCCGGGGTGACGCCGTAGTGCTCGAACGCGAACCAGGCGCCGGTCCGTCCGAAGCCGCACATCACCTCGTCGGCGACGTAGACGATGCCGTGCCGGTCGCACAGTTCCCGCACCCCGGCCAGGTACCCCGGCGGCGGCGGCATGATGCCCGCGGTGCCCGGGATCGTCTCGAGCACGATGGCGGCGATGGTGCCCGGCCCCTCGAACTCGATCACCTGGCTGAGGTGCTCCAGCGCGCGCTCGCTCTCCTGCTCCTCGCCGGTCGAGTGGAACGGCGAGCGGTAGGCGAACGGGCCGAAGAAGTGCACCGTGCCGCTGGTGCCCAGGTCGCTCGGCCAGCGCCGGGGGTCGCCGGTGACGTTGACCGCGGTCGACGTCCCGCCGTGGTAGCTGCGGTAGGCCGACAGCACCTTGTTGCGGCCGGTGTGCAGCCGCGCCATCCGGATCGCGTACTCGACCGCCTCGGCGCCGCCGTTGGTGAAGAAGACCTTGCGCATGTTCGCCGGCGCCCGCTCGACGATCAGCCTGGCCGCCTCGCTGCGCGCCGCGTTGGCGTGCTGCGGCGCCACGGTGCAGAGCAACTCGGCCTGCGCCTTGATCGCGGCGATCACCTTGGGGTGCCGGTGGCCGATGTTGATGTTGACCAGCTGTCCGGACAGATCCAGCAGCCGGTTGCCGTCGCCGTCGGTGACGTAGCTGCCCTCGGCCGAGGTGATCACCATCGGGCTGATCGCCTCCTGCGCGCTCCAGGAGTGGAAGACGTGCGCCCGGTCGCTGGCGTAGGCGCGGGCCGGGTCCGCCCAGTCGGGGCCGGGTGCGGCTGGCTGGCTGGGGCTCGCGGTCATGGCTTGGCTCCTTCGGACGCGCCGGGACGATAGGTTGACACTAGTTCGCCCGGCCTGCCTCGCTCAGCCCCCGCGTGCCCGGCGAGGAGCGGAGACAGCATGTATGACCAGCTCTACCTGGACAGCCAGCGCCGCACCGTCGACCTGGCCGAGCGGCTCTCGGCGGCCGAGCTCGACCGGCCGGTGCCGGCCTGCCCGCTGTGGTCGGTGCGCGACCTGCTGGCGCACCTGGCCGGGGCGAGTGTCGCCTTCACCGGCGGCCCGGGCACCGGCGAGCCCGGTAGCCCGGAATGGACGCAGGCCCAGGTCGAGGAGCGCCGCGGCCGGCCGCTGGCCGAGCTGGTGGCCGAGTGGCGGCGGGCCGGTCCCGCCGTGGCCCAGATCCCGCTCTCCAGCCGGTCCTGGCTGCCGATCCTGCACGACGCGCTCTCGCACGAGGCCGACCTGCGCGGTGCGATCGGCGCGCCCGCGCTGCCCGCCGACGCGCTGGCCGCGGCCTGGAGCCTGCTCACGGTGCCCATCGAACGCCGGCTGGCACCGCTGGGCACCGTCCGGCTGGCGCTGGACGAGCGGCCGATCCTGATCGGCGCCGGCACCCCCGACGTCGAGGTGGAGGCCGGGCAGTACGAGTTCTGGCGGGCCTGGTTCGGCCGCCGCAGCAAGGACCAGATCCGGGGCTGGGTGCGGGCCGGCGACGCCGACCGGTTCGCCGACGCGGTGCCGGTCTTCCCGGCCCGCGACAGCGACCTGATCGAGACCGGCTGATGGCCGACGCGCCACCGACCGGCGCGCAGCCGACCGGCACCGACCGGCTGCAGCGGGCCCGGCTGGCCACCGCGCTGGTCTTCGCCTTCAACGGCTTCCTCTGGGCGGCCTGGGTGCCGCACATCCCGCAGGTCAAGGCCCACCTGGGGCTCTCCGACGCGGCCCTCGGCCTGGCGCTGCTCGGCCCGGCGATCGGCTCGATGGTCTCGATGCCGCTGGTCGGGCGGGCGACCACCCGCTGGGGCAGCGCCCGGGTCACCACCGCGATGGCGTTCGGGACGTACCTGTTCATCGCCGGGCCGGGCATCGCCTGGAACCTGCCCAGCCTGCTCGGCGCGCTGATCCTGTGGGGCGTGGTCACCGGCGCGCTGGACGTGGCGATGAACGCGCAGGCGGTGCAGATCGAGAAGTCCTACCGGCGCCCGATCATGTCGAGCTTCCACGCCTGGTGGAGCATCGGGACGGTCACCGGCACCGCGGTCGGCAGCGTCGGGGCGGGGCTGGGCATCTCGCTGGCCCGCCAGCAGTTCGGGCTGGCGGTGCTGCTGGCGCTGGTCACGCTGTGGGCCAGCCGGCAGTTCATCGCCGACCACCCGGCCGAGGAGCACGCCGGCCGGCCCGGCCGGGTGTTCGAGCTTCGCCTGGTGCTGCTGGGGATCGCCGGCATCTGCGGGCTGCTGGCCGAGGGCAGTTCCGGGGACTGGTCGCCGGTCTACCTGCGCGACGACCTGCACACCGCCGCCGGCCACACGGGGCTGGCGTACCTGGCGTTCACGGTGATGATGACCCTCGGCCGGCTGATCGGCGACCGGGTGGTGGGCCGGCTGGGCCGGGCCCGCAGCATCGCCGCGGTGAGCGCGATCGGCGCGGTCGGCATGTCGCTGGGGCTTCTCGCGCACACCCTGCCGTCCGCGATCGCCGGTTTCGCCTGCCTGGGGCTGGGGCTGTCCGTGCTGGTGCCGGTGTTCTTCTCCACCGCCGCCGACGGGCCCGGGGCGGCCGGGCCGAAGCTGGCGCTGGTGTCGAGCTTCAGCTACCTCGGCTTCCTGATCGGGCCGGCCGCGCTCGGCCCGCTGGCCAGCGCGACCTCGATCCACACCGCGCTCTGGATCCTGCCCACCTTCGCCGCGCTGGCCGGCATCCTCGGGGTGATCGCGGTGCGCATGACCGCCCGGGTCATGCGCACCGGCGGCGTCACGCCCGGTACTCGCGCAGCAAGCCGCGGCTGATGATCGTCTTCTGGATCTCCGAGGTGCCCTCGCCGATCAGCAGGAACGGCGCCTCGCGCATCAGCCGCTCGATCTCGTACTCCTTGGAGTAGCCGTAGCCGCCGTGGATCCGGAACGACTCCTGGGTCACCTCGGCGCAGTACTCCGAGGCCAGCAGCTTGGCCATGCCGGCCTCGACGTCGTTGCGCTGGCCGGCATCCTTGAGCCGGGCCGCGTTCACCATCATCAGGTGCGCGGCCTCGACCTTGGTCGCCATCTCGGCCAGCTTGAACGCCACCGCCTGGTGCTCGGCGATCTGCTTGCCGAACGTCTTGCGCTGCTGGGCGTAGGCGACGGCGAGTTCGAAGGCGCGGATCGAGATGCCGCAGGCGCGGGCGGCCACGTTCACCCGGCCGACCTCGACGCCATCCATCATCTGGTAGAAGCCCTTGCCGCGCTGCTCGACCCCGCCGAGCACGTCGGCACCGGACACGGCGACGTTGTCCAAGATCATCTCGGTGGTCTCGACGCCCTTGTAGCCCATCTTCTCCAGCTTGCCGGGGATGGTCAGGCCCGGCCGGGTCTCGCCGAAGCCGGACTCCTTCTCGACCAGGAAGGTGGTCATGTTCTTGTAGACGGTGCTTGCAGCGTCGCCCTGCGACAGGTCGTCCTTGACCAGGGTGGCGACCACCCGCGACTGGGCGCCGTTGGTCAGCCACATCTTCTGCCCGTCCAGGCGAAATGCGGAGTCCCCGTCGGGTGTGGCCTTGGTCTTGATGCCCGCCACGTCGGAGCCGACGTCCGGCTCGGACATCGAGAACGCGCCGCGCACCTCACCGGTGGCCATCTTCGGCAGCAGCCGCTGCTTCTGCTCGTCCGAGCCGTGCTGCATGACCAGGTAGGCCACGATGAAATGGGTGTTGATCACGCCGGAGATGCTCATCCAGCCGCGGGCGATCTGCTCGACCACCAGCGCGTAGGTCAGCAGTGACTCGCCGAGGCCGCCGAACTCCTCCGGAATGGTCAGCCCGAACAGGCCCATCTCGGCCATCCCCTTGACGATCGCCTCGGGGTAGCTGTCGGCGTGCTCCAGCTCGTTCGCGTTCGGCAGGATCTCCTTGTCGACGAAGTCGCGGACGGTGGACAGGATCTCCTTCTGGATGTCGGTGAGATCCGCGGTCTGGGCGAGACGAGCCATATCGGACAACCTCCAGCAGTCGCGTGTTACCGACCAGTATCCGAACCGAAAGCCTTATGAGGCCAGTCGGAACGCCGGTGACAAGGCTCTCACCGTCCTGGCCGTACCGGCCTGCGGGACCTTGGACCATTCCTCGGTTCTCCCGTGCACGCCACCCTGATAGCCGGCACCACCCCTGGACCGGACCGGCACCCCCCCTCGATCAGGCAGGGACGTGATGGCGATGGAGTACCCGCTCAGCAAACGGCTGGCCGCCGAGTTCCTCGGCACCTTCTGGCTGGTCTTCGGCGGCTGCGGGACCGCCGTGCTCGCAGCGAAGTTCGTCAAGGGCGGGGTGAACACCGGGCTGGGCGTGGGCTTCCTCGGGGTCGCGTTCGCGTTCGGGCTGACCGTGCTGACCGGCGCCTACGCCTTCGGCACGGTCTCGGGCGGCCACTTCAACCCCGCGGTCACCCTGGGCCTGGTCACCGCGCGCCGATTCGGCTGGCAGGACGGCAGATTCGCCACCGCCGACGTGCTCGGTTACCTGGTCACCCAGGTGGTGGCCGGCCTGGTCGCGGGGGCCACGGTGCTCGGCGTGGCCAAGAGCATCGCGGGCGGCTACGACGTGCAGGTCAACGGCCTGGCCGCCAACGGCTACGGCAGCCACTCCCCCGGCCACTACGGCCTGGCCGGCTGCCTGCTGATCGAGGTGGTGCTGACCGGCTTCTTCGTGCTGGTGATCCTGGGCGCGGCCGACGTGCGGATGCCGGCCGGCTTCGCGCCGATCGCGATCGGGCTGAGCCTGACCCTGATCCACCTGATCTCGATCCCGGTGACGAACACCTCGGTGAACCCGGCCCGTTCCACCGGGGTGGCGTTCTACGCGGGCAACGGCGCCCCGGGCCAGCTGTGGCTGTTCTGGGTGGCGCCGATCCTGGGCGGGGTGCTCGCCGGCGGGGCACACCACTACCTGCTCGGGCAGCCCGCCGACGCCCCGGTCAGCTCTCCGGCGGGGTGAAGCTGCTGGTGCGCCGCAGGCCGGCGGCCCGGCCCTTGCCCGCGATCACCAGCGCCATCTTGCGGGAGGCCTCGTCGATCATCTCGTCGCCGAGCATCGCCGAGCCCTTCTGCCCGCCCTCCTCGGAGGTGGACCACTCGTAGGCGTCGAGGATCAGCTCGGCGTGGTCGTAATCCTCCTGGGACGGCGCGTAGAGCTCGTTGGCGGCGTCGATCTGGCCCGGGTGCAGCACCCACTTGCCGTCGAAGCCGAGCGCGGCCGAGCGGCCGGCCACCCGGCGGAAACCGTCGACGTCGCGGATCTGCAGGTACGGGCCGTCGATGGCCTGCAGGTCGTTGGCCCGCGCCGCCATCAGGATCGACATCAGGATGTGGTGGTAGGCATCGCCCACGTCGTAGCCGGGCGGCTGCTCGCCGACCACCAGGGACTTCATGTTGATCGAGGCCATGAAGTCGGCCGGGCCGAAGATCAGCGTCTCGATCCGCGGCGAGGCCTTGGCGATGTCCTCGATGGCCAGCAGGCCGGCGGCGTTCTCCAGCTGGGCCTCGATGCCGATCTTGCCTACCTCGTAGCCCATCGTCTTCTCGATCTGGGTGAGCATCACGTCCAGCCACTCGACCTGGCCGGCGCTCTGCACCTTGGGCAGCATGATCGCGTCGAGGTTCTCGCCGGCGCCCTCGACCACCTCGACCACGTCGCGGTAGGTCCAGTGCGTGGTCAGGTCGTTCACCCGCACCACCCGGATCTTGTCGCCCCAGCCGCCCTCGTTCAGCGCGGCCACGATGTTCTTGCGGGCGCCGGGCTTGGCCAGCGGCGCGCAGGCGTCCTCCAGGTCGAGGAACACCTGGTCGGCGGGCAGGCCCTTCGCCTTCTCCAGGAAGCGCGGGTTGGAACCGGGAACGGCCAGGCAGGAACGTCGCGGACGCAGCTGAGCGGTCATGCGATTCACCTTGCCATCGGCCCGCGGCGGCCCGCACGCCGATGTACGCCGGCTCACAAGCCTGGACGCTCCATCTATTTCCCAGCGAGAAGCCTGTTTTGCCTACTTTGCGAACGTACCGTCGGGGCACCGACTCCCCCCGGAGGCCCCCATGCACGCGAAGCCCCTCGCCCTGTCCTGCCTCGCCGTCGCGGCGCTGCTGGCGCCCGCCGTCCCTGCCGTAGCCGCGCCGAGTGCCACCCCGGTGTGCACGCCCGACAACTGCGACTTCCTCTTCGAGTACTACTCCGACGCCAGCCACACCACCCGGGTCGGCGAGTACGAGGATGGCCCGTGCGGTTCGATCGCCTGGGGTCAGCAGACCGGGTACTTCGTCCGCATCCAGCGCACCTGCTGAGCGGACCTCAGTCCAGGTCGACCGGCGGCTCGTCGCGGGGCCGGGCCCGCACCACCACGACCAGCCCGGCGACGAGCAGTAGCAGGCCGGGCAGCGCCCAGCTCGGCGGCCGCTGGTGCAGCCAGCAGTAGGCGATCGCCGCCGCGCCCGGCACCTCGACCAGGATCGCCAGGCTGACCAGGGTGGCGCTGGTCGAGCGCAGCACGACGTTGATCAGGCTGTGCCCGAGCAGCTGCGCGCACACCGTGACCGCACCGATCAGCAGCCACGACCGCACCGGGTAGCCGGCCAGCGGCTGGCCGCCGAGCAGGCAGCTGGCCAGCAGCCCCACCGCGCAGACGGTGTAGCAGACCACGGTGTAGGTGGCGGTGGTCATCCGCTGCCGGGCCTGGCTGCCGAGGGTCACGTACGCGGCGGCGAACAGCCCGCCCAGCACGGCCAATCCGTCACCGAGCACCGCCCGGGTCGAGACGTCGACGTCGGCGCCGGCCACGAACAGCGTGCCGAGGAAGGCCAGCAGCATGCCGAGCCAGGCCGCCCGGGGCAGCCGCCGGCCGCCGGCCGCCGCGATCAGCCCGGTGAAGATCGACTGGGTGGACACCAGGCCGGTCGCCGACGCGACCGAGGTGAACTTCACCGACGGAACCCAGGTGCCAAAGTGCAGCGCGAGGGACAGGCCCGACAGCGCGGCCAGCGACCAGCCCCGCCGGTCCAGCCCGCGCAGCGCCGCCGGCAGCCGCGGCCCGGCGACCAGCGCGGTGCCGGCCGCGCCGATTGCGTTGCGCCAGAACGCGATCGCCAGCGCCGGGGCGGCGGTCGCGGCCATGATCGGGCCGGACGCCGAGACGCCGGCCATCGCCACCAGCAGCAGCATCGCGTCCTGGGCCGGTGGCAACGCGAGTGACTCGGCCTCGATCGCGGCCGGCCCATCGGGACGGGACGGGACCGGCTGCACCCGCCCAGTCTGGCAGCCCGGCGCAGCCGGTTTCGCCCACCGGCCGGATCACCGCCCGCGCCTGCAGCCAGCCGGCGGGCGGGCGACACTAAGCTCATCGCCGTGAGCTCCTCGACCCGCGTCTTCCTCGCCCGGCTGGCGGGCATCGGGGTGTTCGATCCGAACGGCGACCAGCTCGGCCGGGTACGCGACGCGGTCGCCACGCTGCGGATGGGCCGGCAGCCACCACGGATCCTCGGCCTGGTGGTCGAGGTGCAGCACCGGCGCCGCATCTTCGTCCCGATGGGCCGGGTGACCCGGATCGAGTCCGAGGCCGTGGTGCTGACCAGCGGCAGCATCAACATCCGCCGGTTCGAGCAGCGGCCGAACGAGCTGCTGGTGCTGGGCGAGGTGCTCGACCGCACCGTGGTGAGCGTCGAGGACGGCAACCGGCTGGTCGTGGTGGACGCGGCGATGGAGCAGAACCGGGCTCGCGACTGGGTGATCACCAAGCTCGCGGTCCGCACGGCGGGCAAGCTCAGCCGCCGGCGCGGCGTGCTGCACCAGGTCGACTGGGACGAGGTGGACGGCCTGTCGGCCACCGAGAGCGCCCAGGGCGCCGACTCGCTGCTCGCGGTGCTGGCCGGCCTGCGCCCGGCCGACGTCGCCGCGCAGCTGCAGGACATGCCGGACAAGCGCCAGCAGGAGGTGGCCGAGGCGCTCGACGACGAGCGGCTGGCCGACGTGCTGCAGGAGCTGCCCGAGGAGGACCAGATCAACATCATCACCGGCCTGGCCGACGAGCGGGCCGCCGACGTCCTGGAACGGATGAACGACGACGACGCGGCCGACCTGCTCAGCGAGCTGCCGGCCGCCGAGCAGGAACGGCTGCTGGAGATCATGGAGCCGGCCGAGGCGGCACCGGTGCGCCGGCTGCTGAGCTACGACGAGTACACCGCCGGCGGCCTGATGACCTCCGAGCCGGTCGTGCTGCTGCCGGACGCGACAGTGGCCGAGGCGCTGGCCCGGCTGCGCAACCCCGATCTCACCCCGGCCCTGGCCGCGCAGGTGTTCGTGGTCCGGCCGCCGCAGGCCACCCCGACCGGGCGCTACCTGGGGGTGGCGCACTTCCAGCGGCTGCTGCGGGAGCCGCCGTCGTCGCTGGTGTCGGGCGTGCTCGACGACGACATCGACCCGCTGCCGCCGGCGTCGACCCTGCAGCAGGTGACCCGGCACCTGGCCACCTACAACCTGGTCGCGGTGCCGGTGGTGGACGAGAACGACCGGCTGCTCGGCGCGGTCAGCGTCGACGACGTGATCGACCACCTGCTGCCCGAGGACTGGCGCGACCGGGACGAGCAGCCGTCCGACGCCGTCCTGACCCGCCGGCGGGCCCAGTGAGTGAGCATCGCAGCGAGCGCCAGCGAGCGAGGAGCGGAGCGAACCCCGCGATGAGCGCTCGCGCGAAGAGCCAACCAGGACCGAGTGAGCATCGCAGCGAGCGCCAGCGAGCGAGGAGCGGAGCGAACCCCGCGATGA
>DATJNU010000097.1:0-8443 GCA_035507775.1 Jatrophihabitans sp. | reverse complement strand
GCATAGATCGGAACGATCAGCACGGCCAGGATCGGCACCAGGATCAGAACGGCGACGGCGGTGCGGGTTCCGGGTGAAAGTCGATATCGGGCAGGCGTAGCCATGCGACCTCCTGAATCGGTATGCGGAATCGGTGGCAATCTAATCCAGTCTCCGTACAGTCTGGGTTTGCCACGCGTGCCGGAATCGCCCGGGCTGTTCGGGCTGTCAGTCCCATTGGGTGTCTGGTGATCCGCGCGTCATCGGCAGGTCGGATGTGGCAGGCTGAGCCCCATCATGTCCGCGCTGTCCACCCTGCTCGCCACCAACACCGCGCTCACCGCCGCCGAGACCGGTCACCTGCAGCAACTGGTCGCCGAGTGGCAGCTGCTGTCGGACATGTCCTTCGCGGATCTGCTGCTGTGGGTGCCGATCACCCCGGACGGCAGCTTCCTCTGCGTCGCCCAGTGCCGTCCGACGACCGGTCCCACCGCGTACCTGCACGACCGAGTCGGGGAGAAGGTCGCCGACGACCGCAGCGGTGCCCTGCAGGTGGCGATGGCCGAGTCGCGGATCTTCCGCGAGTCCGACCCGGACTGGGAGGACGGCGTGCCGATCCGGCACGAGGCGATCCCGGTGGTGCTCGACGGCCGGACGGTGGCGGTGCTCGGCCGCGACAGCAACCTGGCCGGCATGCGCAGCCCGAGCCAGCTGGAGCTGGCCTACCTGCAGAGTGCGGCCGACCTCGCCGCGATGGTCGCCACCGGCCAGTTCCCCGGGCCGACCGGCGAGCGCGAGGAGGGTTCCGGGCCGCGGGTGGGCGACGGCATGATCCGGGTGGACCCGGCCGGCCTGGTCCTGTATGCCAGCCCGAACGGCTCCTCGGCGCTGCGCCGGCTGGGCTTCGCCGGCAACCTGCAGGGTGAGCCGCTGGCCGGCGCGGTGCGCCAGCTCGCCCGCGACACCTTCCAGGCCGCCGAGGTCGCCGAGATGCTGGACCAGGCGCTGCGCGGCGTGCACCCGGGCAGCCGCGAGCTGGACAGCGGAGCCGGCGCGATCGTGCGGCTGCGCGCCATCCCGCTGCATCCGCGCGGTGAGTCGCTGGGCGCGCTGGTGCTGCTGCAGGACGTCACCGAGCTGCGCCGGCGGGATCGCCAGATCATGAGCAAGGACGCGACCATCCGGGAGATCCACCACCGGGTCAAGAACAACCTGCAGACCGTAGCGGCGCTGCTCCGGCTGCAGTCCCGGCGGGTGGCCAATGCCGAGGCCCGGACGGCGCTGGAGGAGTCGATGCGGCGGGTCTCCTCCATCGCGCTGGTGCACGAGACCCTTTCCTCGGCGATCGATGAGGAGGTCGCCTTCGACGAGGTCGTCGACCGGCTGCTCGGGATGCTGGCCGACGTCAGCGGCGGCGGCGGTCGGGTCGCGGTGTCGCGGACCGGGTCGTTCGGCGAGCTGCCGGCGGAGCTGGCCACCCCGCTGGTGATGGTGTTGACCGAGCTGATCGGCAACGCGGTGGAACACGGTTTCCCGGACGGCCGGGGCGGCAGGGTGGCGGTGATCGGTGGCCGGGAGCGCGGCGTGCTCACGGTGGACATCGTGGACGACGGGGCCGGGCTGCCGGAGAAGTTCTCGCTCGGGGACTCCGACCGGCTGGGGCTGCAGATCGTCCAGACGCTGGTCAGCGCCGAGCTGGACGCGACCTTGGCGCTGAGCCGCCGGGACGGGCCGGGGGAGAGCGGGACGGCGGTCCGGCTGCGGATCCCGCTCTCCCCGGGCGGCCCGGGGAAACTGACGGCGGCCGGCACCGGGCCCGGACAGCGCTGAAGCCCGCTGCGAGGGGCAGCGGGCTTCAGTTCTTCGGAATGGTGCTCAATCCTCGAGCGTGCCTCGACAAGCGAGCCGGGTCAGGACATCCTCGCGCGGGCGCGGGCGTTGCGGCGCTTCAGCGCACGGCGCTCGTCCTCGCTGAGGCCGCCCCAGACTCCGGCGTCCTGGCCGCTCTCGAGCGCCCAGGAGAGACACTCGGACATGACCGGACAGCGACGGCACACGGCCTTCGCCTCCTCGATCTGCATCAATGCCGGACCGGTATTGCCGATCGGAAAGAACAGTTCCGGGTCCTCGTCGCGGCAGACCGCGCGGTGACGCCAGTCCATGCGGTTGTTCTCCTCACTTAGCTTGAGTACTGCTGCGGGTCAGAGCGGTTTCGTCAGCATTCGAGTGCACGCTTCGCAGCAGCGCTTGTGAATTCTTTCACGAGCTACGACGTACTTCAAGGACCTCTTCTGTCTCGAACGGGGAGTGTCGAGTTTGTCGCAAACCCGTTGGGGCCGGCCGGGGGTTAGGGCCCGTCGCAACGTCGTGCATACCAGCGTTGCGCACGCGTCACGGCTCAGCAAGTCGGAATTTCCGAAGCTCATCCTTCGCTTGACCGGTCCCGGACAAATCCACAGCCAAATTCGAATGGATTTTCGACTTATGCTGAAATGCTGTGTACTGACTGTTAAATGAGCACCTCAAGCGCCTGCGAGACGGCCCGGAATTCGACCCGGTCGCGCTGGTCGAGCGCGTCGCCGTCCACCTGGAAGGGCACCGGCCGGTCACTGGTGATGACGAAGGAACGCAGGTCGTGCTCGATCCGGCCACCGAACCGGGCTCGCGGGCCGGCCGGCCGCCAGCGCCCGGTGAGCCTGCTCACCCGGCCCGTCCGCTCCGGCTCCTCGGTCGGGCGCCGCAGCATGGTGCCGGCCGCCAGCAGCAGGCCGACGGCGCCCATCCGGGTGCGGCCGTAGACGTCCAGGCCGGTGCTGAACGAGGCCTGCGGGGTGGGCGAGATCGGGGTGTCGCCGAGGTAGGTCCAGGGGTCGCAGTTGTTGACCAGTGCCATGTGCAGGCCGTCGACGACGGTGCCGTCGGCCAGCTCGAGTTCCAGCCGGGGACGGACCGGGCGCTGCCGGAAGTACGTGCCGACCGCGGTCCGGACGTAGAGCGCGTGCGTCGAGGTCTTGCCCCGGCGCCGGTGGCCCTCCACCGCCGCGACCACCGCGGCGTCGAAGCCGAGACCGGCTGTGAAGAGGAAGTACCGGTCGTCGGCCCGGCCGAGCCCGATCCGCTCGGTCCGCCGGGTGGTCATCGCGTCGATCAGCACCGAGGTCGCCTCGACCGGGTCGTTCGGCAGCCCCAGCGCCCGGGCGAAGACGTTCGTCGAGCCACCGGGTACCACCCCGAGGACCGGCAGGTGCCCGTGCACGCCATCGGTCAGCAGGCCGTTGACCACCTCGTTGACGGTGCCGTCGCCGCCCAGGGCGACGACGACGTCGACCCCGTCCCGCATCGCGCGGCAGGCCAGGGCGGCGGCGTGCCCACGGTTGGCGGTCTCCTCGATCTCCAGCTTCGCGTCGGCGCCCAGGGCGTGCACCAGGACGTCGCGCTGCCGCGCGGTCGTGGTGGTGGCACGCGGATTGGCGATGACGAGGACTCGCACAGACGCCGACTGTACCCGGCTGGGCGCCGTGCTCCGGGCCACGCCCGGCCCGGCCGGGGTGCGGCTGGATAGGCTGCCCAGGTGAGCACGGTGCGGCTGGATAGGCTGCCCAGGTGAGCACCCAGCCCGCCCAGCCGCCGTCCGACACCGCCGGGCCGGCCCCGGCCACCGTCCGCTACGCCGGGGTGGTGGTGCTGGTGCAGGCCGCGGGCCTGCTGGGCACCGCGGTGGCGCTGGTGGTGCTGGCGATGGTGCATTCGAGCCAGCGGCTGTGGGCCGCGCTGGCCATCGTCGGCTTCGCGGTGCTGGGCGCGGCGGTCTTCTACTTCTGCGGCCGAGGGCTGCTCGCGCTGCGGCCGAGCGCCCGGTCGCCGATCGTGCTGCTGGAGCTGCTCGCGCTCCCGGTGGGCTACTCGCTGGGCATCCAGGCCGGCCGGCCGCTGATCGGGTTGCCGGTGCTGCTCAGCGCGGTCGCGGTGCTGGCTCTGCTCGCCACCCCGAGTGCCCGGGAGGCGTTGAACCGGCCGATCTGAGCCGGGCACCGGTCAACCGGCCACGCCTCAGCTGGGCACCTGCATGTCCGGCAGCTTGCCACGCAACTCCAGCAGGGTCTTGGCCAGCAGCCGGGAGACGTGCACCTGCGAGACCCCGAGCGCCTTCGCGATCTCGCTCTGGGTCTTGTTCTCCACGAACCGGAGCATCAGCGCCTTGCGCTCGCGCTCGCCCAGGCCGGCCAGCGCCGGTCGCAGCGCGTGCCGGAGCTCGACGTGATCCAGCGCCGAGTCCGACTCGACCAGGCTGTCGGCCACGGTCATGCCGGTGGTCGCGTTCGGCACGTCGATCGGCACCGCGGAGTAGGCCCGGGCCGAGTCGGTCGCCTCGATCACCTGCTCCTCGGTGAGGCCCATGTGCTCGGCCAGCTCGCGCATGGTGGGGGAGCGGCCCAGCCGCTGGGACAGGTCGTTGATGGCGGTCGCCAGCTCGCCCTGCAGCTCCTGCAGCCGGCGCGGCACCCGCACCATCCAGCCACGGTCGCGGAAATGCCGCTTGATCTCGCCGACGATGTTGGGGGTGGCGAAGGTCGAGAACTCCAGGCCGCGCTCCACCTCGAACCGGTCGATGGCCTGCAGCAGGCCGATCGTGCCGATCTGCAGCAGGTCGTCGGTCGGCTCGCCGCGGCCGGTGAAGCGCCGCGCCAGGTAGCGGACCAGGGGCATGTGGGTCTCGACCAGCTCGGCGCGCACCTCGCTGTGCCGGGCGGTGCCACGGGGAAGGCCGGCCAGTTCCACGAACAGCTGGTGCGTCCGCTCCCGGTCGGATCGGGTGCGCTCACTCATGTGCTGCGGGCGCTCCGGGCCTTGGTCAGCGTGAGCACCAGGCGGTCGCCGGTCGCGTCGGTGGTGACGGTGTCGGCCAGGGCGGACAGCACCATCCAGGCGAAGCCGTCCTCGTCCGGCTTGGTGTCGTCACCGGCGGTCAGCGGCACCGACACCTCGATGGTCAGGGTGTTGGTCGCGCCCCCGAAGGAGGCCGACAGCGACTCCCCGCTGCCGGCGTGCGGCAGCAGCAGGGCGCTGGCCTCGTCCACGGCGATCCGCAGGTCGTCGATCTCCTCGATCGTGAAGTCCCGCCGGGCGGCCAGCGACGCGGTGACGGTACGCAGCACCGAGACGTAGGCCGGGTTCGCGGGCACGGTGAGAAAGACGGTTTCCTCCGGTGCGCCGGTCTCGGCGGCTTGGGTCACGTGCGCTCCTGATCGCCAGCTGCCGGTGGGCGAGATCCTGCGATGGCAGCGTGAAAAAGCTATCGCCTGCCGGGGCGCGGGTGCAACGCGCCCCCTCACCGGCGGTCTCAGTCCGGGACACCGGTGACCAGCGGAGCCAGGTTCCAGCGTGAGATGGCGGGCGTGCCGTGCTCGAAGTCGAGCGTCGACACGGCGGCGGTGTCCAGCCGCAGGAAGCGGCCGAACGCGACCGGCTCGCCGAGCCAGCGGGCGGCCAGGCACCGGCTGAAATGGCCGTGCGAGAAGACCAGCAGCGTGTGTTCGGGCACGCGCCGGGCGAGCACCCGGTCGGCCCGTGCCGCCACCTCGGCCGGGTGCTCGCCGCCGGGGACGGGCCCGTCCCAGATCGTCCAGCCCGGGAAGCGCTCGCCGATCTCGGCGCTGGTCCGCCCCTCCAATTCGCCGTAGTCCCACTCGGCCGCGTCCTCGGTGAGTTCGGCCGGTGGGTAGCCGGCCAGTTCGGCGGTGCGCACGGCGCGGCAGCGGGGCGAACTGAGCACGCGCACCCGGCACGGGTCGGGCAGCAGCGCGGCCAGCAGCCGGCCGGCCTGGCCGGCCTGGCGCTCGCCGGCCGGGGTCAGGTCGACGTCGGAGCGTCCGGTGTGCCGGCCGGTACGGCTCCATTCGGTCTCGCCGTGCCGCACGATGACGACGGCCGGCCGGGGCTGTTCGGGTGTCGATGGCATCCCCAGCCACGCTAGCAGCGCTCCTCCGGTGCCCGGCGTCGCAGCTGCCGACTGGCACGACGGCTCCGGATCGGGCAAGACTGCAAGGGTCGGCATGAGCCGGCGTCGTCCAGCGGGAGGAGCGGTCGGTGACCCGGACCGGCGGATCGCAGAGCGTGCTGGCCCTGTGCTGTGGCTGCGGCAGCGTGAACACCCTTGCGACCACCCGCAAGAGCGGTCATCCGGGCCTGCATGCCGGCGGCGAGGCCGCGCTGGCCATCGGGCTGGAGCCGGCGGACGTGCGCGACACCGAGCAGTGGGCCCGGTGCGTCGTCACCCGACGCTGCCCCGGCTGCCGCGAGTGGCAGCCGCAGGCGTACCTGCGCGGCAGCGCGGACTCGAACCGGGACTGGCTGGAGGACGTGCACCGCTGGCGGTGCGTGGAAGGCCGGACGCACGGCCCCGACGGCTACGTGCTGCCGTTCTGCACCTACTGCCTGGCCGGTTGCGAGGCGCTGGCCGCGGCGCGGGCCCGAGACAACGCCGGGCGCTCGCGCGCGACCTTCCCGGCGCCGGCGCCGTACCGGCCGCTGCCCGAGGAGGATTGAGCCCGCCGCCGGACGGCGGACGCCCCGGCTCCGTGCGGGAACCGGGGCGGCCGTGGAGAGTGCTGGCAGGCTCAGGCGGCCATCTTGGTCTCCCAGAAGATGGTGTCGATCTCGGCGATCAGGTCGAGCAGGGCCTGACCCTCGGCCGGGTCCACCGAGCCCTTGCCACCGGCGGCGCCGGCTGCCTTGGTGGCCTTGTTGAACAGCTCGTGCAGCTGCGGGTACTTCTCGAAGTGCGGCGGCTTGAAGTAGTCGGTCCAGAGCACCCAGAGGTGGTGCTTGACCAGCTCGGCGCGCTGCTCCTTGATCAGCAGGGCGCGGGTGCGGAAGACCGGATCCTCGTTGCCCTGGTACTTCTCCATGATGGCCTTGACCGACTCGGCCTCGATCCGAGCCTGGGCGGGGTCGTAGACACCGCAAGGCAGGTCGCAGTGAGCCGAGGCGGTGGCCGCACGACGCATCAAGCGCATTGACTCTCCTCCATTTCGCAACGGACTGGGAGCGTTTCGCCCGCCGAACGCGGGCGAACTCGTTCGTTGACGACCCTACTCCGCGGCAACCGGGCCGAACCGGGCAGCATGGTCATCGTGCGGACCCTGCTGAGCTGGCAACGGATCCGGGTCACCGGCCACTCGATGACGCCGTCGCTGCTGCCCGGTGACTGGCTGCTGGTGCGGCACGGGGCGCCGGTGACGCCGGGCTCGGTGGTGCTGGCCAGGTTCGGCTCGCGGCCGGACCTGCTGGTGGTCAAGCGTGCGGTCGAACGCCGCCCGGACGGCTGGTGGCTCGGCTCGGACAACGCCGTGGCCGGCTCGGACTCGCGGGACCACGGCACCGCCGAGGTGCTGGCCGTGGCGGTCCGGCTCTGGCCGCGCGGGGCCGGCCGGGCCACCGCTCGCCGCCGGTGGCTGGGCGCCCCGCTGCCGCCGTCACCGGAGGGCCTCTGACGGATCCCACCGAAGGTGGCGGTGCTCACCCGTGTCCGGATTCATCCGGCTGGGCAAGGCAATCCTGTGCCAGACTCGCCGGATGGAAAGCCCGACGGCTCGATCCGACAGCCAGGCGCCGGTGTTCCAGACGCCGGTGTTCCAGGCGCATGAGGGCGGCAAGCTCGTGGTTCGCAGCACGCTGCCGCTCACCGACCGGGACGCGCTCTCGCTCGCCTACACCCCCGGGGTCGCCGAGGTGTCCGCCGCGATCGCCGGCGACGAGAGCCTGGCCGAGCGCTACACCTGGCGATCCCGGCTGGTCGCGGTGGTCAGCGACGGCACCGCGGTGCTCGGCCTCGGCGACATCGGCCCGGCGGCCGCGCTGCCGGTGATGGAGGGCAAGGCGGCGCTGTTCGCCGAGTTCGCCGGCCTGAACTCCGTCCCGATCGTGCTCTCGACCACCGACACCGACGAGATCGTCGAGACCGTGGCGCGGATCGCGCCGTCGTTCGGCGGCATCAACCTGGAGGACATCTCCGCCCCGCGCTGCTTCGAGATCGAGCGCCGGTTGCGGGAGCTGCTGCCGATCCCAGTGTTCCACGACGACCAGCACGGCACCGCGATCGTGGTGCTGGCCGCACTGCGCAACGCGGCCCGGCTGACCGGCCGGGAGCTGGCCGGGCTGCGGGTGGTGATCTCCGGGGCCGGGGCGGCCGGCGTGGCCTGCGCGCGTATCCTGCTGGCGGCCGGCGTCGGCGAGCTGGTGCTGACCGACTCGCGCGGCATCCTGCACCCGGACCGGGACGACCTGAACCCGATCAAGCGCGAGCTGGCCGGTTGCACCAACCCGGCCGGCCGCACCGGTGACCTGGCCGGGGCGCTGGCCGGCGCCGACGTCTTCATCGGGCTGTCCGGCGGGACGGTGCCGGAGGAGTGCGTCGCGGGCCTGGCACCGGGCGCGATCGTGTTCGCGCTGGCCAACCCCGACC
>DATJNU010000096.1:0-2372 GCA_035507775.1 Jatrophihabitans sp. | reverse complement strand
TGACCCAGTGGGGCTGGCTCGGGCACGCGCTCGGCTTCCCGGAGAAGATGCCCGTCACCACCTGGGTGCCGGTGTTCCTGTTCGTGATCTTGTTCGGGCTGTCGATGGACTACGAGGGCCACCGCCCGGGTGATCTCGGCGGCCGCGGCGATCATGGTGGTGGTGTTCTTGTCCTTCGTGCTCAGCCCGGACGTCTCGGTCAAGCAGATCGGCCTCGGCCTGGCCGCCGCGGTCCTGGTCGACGCCACCGTGGTGCGGCTGGTGCTGGTGCCGGCCGTGATGGAACTGCTCGGGCCGGCCAACTGGTGGCTCCCGTCCTGGCTCGACCGGCGGCTGCCGGGCGGGCCGGGCGCCGGATCCGGGGCCGGGCCGGCGGCCGAGCCCGCGGCCGCGCCGGCCGAGGTCCACTGAGGCACCGAACTAATCCGGCTCTCGCCCCTGTATGGTGCGAGAGCCGGTCTAGTTGAGGAGGGAACGCCATGGCAGGTGGCACTGAGGACGACGAGAGCATCGTCCGCGGAATGTACGGGCCCGACATCACCTTCCTCGGGGTGCCGCGGGTCGAACTCGACGCGCTCGACGGCCTCGACATCGTCTTCATCGGCGCGCCGTTCGACAGCGGGACCTCCCACCGGCCGGGCACCCGGTTCGGCCCGCAGGCCATCCGGGGCACCGACTACCTGCCGCACGACGCCTCCCGGCCGCACCTGGCCCTCGGCGTGGACCCGCTGGCCGAACTGCGCGTCGGCGACGCCGGCGACGTGCTCATGCCGCCGGGCGAGACCGAGAAGTCGCTGCAGCGGCTGGAGGACGCCGTGCAGGCCGTGGCGGCGGCCGGCGCGATACCGGTGATCCTGGGCGGCGACCACACCGTCACGCTGCCCGACGCCACCGGGGTGGCCAGGCACGTGGGCTGGGGCCGGGTGTCGCTGATCCACTTCGACGCGCACGCCGACACCGGGGACACCCAGTTCGGGTCGCTGTACGGGCACGGCACGCCGATGCGGCGGCTGATCGAGTCGGGCGCGGTGCGCGGCGACCGGTTCCTGCAGATCGGGCTGCGCGGGTACTGGCCCGAGCCGCCCACGCTGGCCTGGATGGCCCAGCAGCGGATGCGCTCGTTCGAGATGACCGAGATCGTCTCCCGCGGGCTCGACGCCTGCCTCGACGACGCGTTCGCCATCGCCACCGACGACTGCGACGGCGTCTTCCTGTCCGTGGACGTCGACGTGGTCGACCCGGGCATGGCCCCGGGCACCGGGACGCCGGAACCGGGCGGGCTGACCGGACGGCAGCTGCTGGACGCGGTGCGGCGGATCGCCATGACGCTGCCGCTGGCCGGGATCGACGTGGTGGAGGTCTCGCCGCCGTACGACCACGCCGAGGTGACCGCGTTCCTGGGCAACCGGGTGGTGCTCGAGGCGCTGTCCGGCATCGCCTGGCGGGTCCGCAAGGGGATGGGCGGGCAGGTCCGGCAGCCGGACTCGCCCCTGCTCGAAGGCCGTTAAGAGTCCTGGGCTGGCACTCTGGGCGGACCGATCAGCAGGATCTATAGTCGGTGCATGCTCGACGTGACCAGGCTGCGCGTGCTGGTCGCCGTGGCCCGGTGCGGTTCGGTCACCGCCGCGGCGCGGACGCTCAACTACGCGCAGCCGTCGGTGAGCCACCACCTGGCCCGGCTGGAGGCCGAGACCGGGACCAAGCTGATCCAGCGGGCGGGCCGCGGCATCAGGCTCACCGACGCCGGGCGGCTGCTGGCCGAGCGCGCCGCCGAGGTCATCGGCAGGCTGGACGCCGCGGAGAACGAACTGGCCGCCTACACCGGGCTGCGGGCCGGGCGGCTGCGGCTGGCGGCGTTCCCTTCCGCGCTCGGCACGATCGTCCCGGCCGCCGCGGCGCTGCTGCGCGAGCAGCAGCCCACCGCGGACCTGCGGCTGACCGAGGCGGAACCCCCGGAGGCGCTGCGCATGCTCCGCGCCGGGTACGTCGACGTGGCGCTGGTGTTCCGGTACTCCGCGGACGGGCCCGGGGCGGGCGGCCCGGAGGCCGCGGACCAGGACGTCCCGCTGGCCGATCCCGAGGACGGCGGCATCGACATCACCGAAGGCCTGCGGGAACGGCTGCTCCTGGAGGAGCCGGTGCACCTGGTGACCTCCGCCCAGGCGGGGGCGGAACCGCCGGCCGACCTGTCCGGCTACGCCCGGCACCGCTGGATCGCCGGCTGCGACCGATGCCGGGCCAACCTGCTCAGGCAGTGCGCGCTCGCCGGGTTCACCCCGAAGATCGCGTTCACCACCGACGACTACGTCGCCGTCCAGGCGCTGGTGGCCGCCGATCTCGGGGTCTCCACGCTGCCGGCGCTCTGCCTGCGG
>DATJNU010000095.1:0-59662 GCA_035507775.1 Jatrophihabitans sp. | reverse complement strand
CACGGGCGTGTTCGGTGGGGGGCGAGGTTGCCATCGCCTCGATGTTACCCGGCAGTACTCGATGTTACCCGGCAGTAGCAGCCGCCGGAGCCGGCTGCCGTGTCCGGCGGCGACCGGGCGCGCTACCGGTCGGTAGGATCGCAGCCGACCAACTCAGGAGCGAGAAGGGTCGCCATGACCGACACCGTGGACGCGTCTCGCGGCGCACGGCTGCCGCGCTCGGCGCGTCGCAAGCAATTGCTCGCCGCGGCCCAGGAGGTATTCGTCAGCAACGGCTACCACGCCGCCGCGATGGACGACATCGCCGTGCGCGCGGGGGTGTCCAAGCCGGTGCTCTACCAGCACTTCCCCGGCAAGCTCGACCTCTACCTCGCGCTGCTCGACACCCATGCCGAGGACGTGCTGGGCCGGGTGCGCCGGGCCCTGGCCGAGACCGACGACAACCGGATCCGGGTGCACAACGTGCTCACCGCCTACTTCGACTTCGTCGACGGCGAGGATCGCGGCGACTCGGGGGCGTTCCGGCTGATCTTCGAGTCCGATCTGGGCAACGAGCCCGCCGTGCGGGAGCGGGTCGACCGGGTCGGCCGGCTGACCATGCAGGCTGTCGCGGACACCGTGGCCGCCGACACCGGGTTGAGCCGGGAGCAGGCCGAGTTGCTGTCGGTGGCGCTCACCGGTGCCGCCCAGATCACCGCGACCTGGTGGCTGGACGCCAATCGCCCGATCCCGAAGGCCGAAGCGGTCCGGCTGCTGGAGACCCTGCAGTGGCGAGGCATCTCGCACTTCCCACTGCAGGGCACCGAGCGCCCGGGCGGCTGAGACCCTCTGGAAACCCGGCGTTCGCTCACAGCGCAGTGCCGGAGTGGGTGCGGTGCAGCGCCGTCGGCTAGCGTTTGAGGGGATCGATTCCCTTTCTGACCACGGACGAAACTCGGAGGCTTCTCGTGGAGGTCAAGATCGGCGTGCTGCACACCCCTCGCGAGATCGTCCTGGAGAGCGGCCAGACCCCGGACGAGGTCGGCGAGCTGGTCGCGGCGGCGCTGAAGGGTGGCGAGGGGCAGCTGGCGCTGACCGACGAGCGCGGCCGCCGGGTCATCGTGCCGGCGAACCTGATCGCCTACGTCGAGATCGCCCAGGCGGACGCCCGGCGGATCGGCTTCGCCGGCTGAGGCACCGCCCCTCCCGGCACCGGCCGAGGCCGGCGACCGGTCCGGGCGCGGTCACTGGGACAGGCCGATCGCCTTCATCCGCGCCACGTGCTTGCCGGTGATCCGGTCGATCAGGCCGGAGATGGCGGCCAGGTCACCGGCCCCGCCGACGATCAGCCGCACCAGCGCGTCCCGCTCGGCTGCGACGTGCTGGGCCTGGCTGATCGCCTCGCCGACCAGCCGCCGCCCCCAGAGCGACAGCCGGGAGGCCGCCGTCGGATCCTCCGCGATCAGCACCCCCACCTCCCGGATCGCGAACTCGGCATTGCCGGAGTCGGCCAGCGCCTCGTCCACCAGCGCCCGGGTGGGCTCATCGACGTAAGTGGCCACCTCGCGGTAGAAATCGGCGGCCAGGCCGTCCCCGACGTAGGCCTTGACCAGGGCCTCACCCCAGGTGCGCGGTTCGGTCCGGGCGTGGAAGGTCTCCACCGCGGCCACGAACGGGGCCATCGCCAGCTGCGGGTCCGCGCCGAGGTCGGCGATCCGGTCCACCAGCTTGCGATAGTGGCCCATCTCCAGCGCGGCCTTCTCGGCGAGGGCGGCGCGCAGGCCGGTGTTGGGGGCCATCCGCGCGTCGTGGGCCATCCGGTCGAACGCGCTCAGCTCGCCGTAGGCGAGCACTCCCAGCAGGTCGATCACCGCGGCCGCATCCGGCTGGGTCGTCGTCTCGGGCATGCTGTCCTCTCCTGGGCGCCGGGTCCCGCGGGACGGGCCACGGTGGGCCTACCGTAGCCGCAGCCTCGGCGCGCCGGGTGCCGACAAGCCACGCGGCGGCGTTCCGGCTCCGGCTGCCTGGCTAGACTGGGCCGCGAGGGAGAGTCGCGGAACGCTGCGGCCCGCCTCAGTCCTAGCGGGCGTCTGCCGCGCTGTGGCCGTAACCGGCCCGCCTCAGGTGCCCACGATCGAACCCGCAGAAGTGGATACCTGAACATGACCGATGCTGCCGCCAGCGAGAATCCGACCACGGAAGGCACCGCCGATCCCGCCCCGCTCGCCGCGCAGGCGCCGGTGAAGCCGGACAGCCCGCTCTTCTCCGACTTCGCGATCAAGCCCGAGATCGTCGCCGCCCTGAAGGCGGTGGGCATCGAGCGCACCTTCGCGATCCAGGAGCTGACGCTGCCGATCGCGCTGGCGGGCTCGGACCTGATCGGCCAGGCCCGCACCGGCACCGGCAAGACCCTCGGCTTCGGCGTGCCGCTGCTGAACCGGCTGGAGCTGCCGAGCGCGAAGGGGGCCGCCCCCCAGGCGCTGGTCATCGCACCGACCCGCGAACTCGCGGTGCAGGTGGCCGGCGACCTGAGCACGGCCGGCAAGCAGCTGGGCGCCAAGGTCGTGACCATCTACGGCGGCCGGGCCTACGAGCCGCAGATCGCCGCGCTCAAGGCCGGCTGTGACGTGGTCGTCGGCACGCCGGGCCGGCTGCTCGACCTGACCCAGCAGGGGCACCTGAACCTCGGCTTCGTCCGCTGTCTGGTGCTGGACGAGGCCGACGAGATGCTCGACCTCGGCTTCCTGCCCGACATCGAGAAGCTGCTCGCCCAGCTGCCGGCCGGCCGGCAGAACATGCTCTTCTCCGCGACCATGCCGGGCCCGATCGTCGCCCTCGCCCGGCAGTTCCTGACCCAGCCGGTGCAGATCCGGGCCGAGGACAACGCCGGGGTGCCGGCCACGGAGCACGTCGACCAGTTCGTCTACCGCGCGCACGCCCTCGACAAGGCCGAACTGCTCGCGCGGGTGCTGCAGGCTCGCGGCCGGGGCCTGACCATGATCTTCACCCGGACCAAGCGCACCGCGCAGAAGGTCGCCGACGACCTGTCCGAGCGTGGCTTCGCGGCCGGCGCCGTGCACGGTGACCTCGGCCAGGGTGCACGGGAGCAGGCCCTGCGGGCGTTCCGGTCCGGCAAGGTCGACGTGCTGGTGGCCACCGACGTCGCCGCGCGCGGCCTGGACGTCGACGACGTCACGCACGTCGTCAACTACCAGTGCCCCGAGGACGCGATGACCTACGTGCACCGGATCGGCCGGACGGCGCGGGCCGGCAAGTCGGGCACCGCGATCACCCTGGTGGACTGGGACGAACTGCCCAAGTGGAAGCTCATCTGCGACAGCCTGAACCTGCCCTTCCACGAGCCGTCGGAGACCTACTCCACCTCGGCGCACCTCTACCTGGAACTCGACATCCCGGAGGACGCCAAGAGCGTGCTGCCCCGCTCGGCCCGCACCCGGGCCGGCCTGGACGCCGAGGCGATCGAGGACCTGGGCGGCTCGGACCGCAAGCGCCGCGAGTCGCCGTCCCGGCGACGTACCCGGGGCCGGGGGCGGTCCGAGGACGCGCCCGCGGGCGCCGGCGGCGGTGCCGAGCGAGCCGCCTCGGACGCGCCGAAGCGAGCCCGGCGCCGGCGGCGGACCCGGGCCGGCGCGCCTGCCGACACCCCCACCAAGGACAGCTCCGCCGGCTGAGCCAGGATGGTGGACGTGCCGGACCCGACGACTCCCCCCGCTCCGGCCGAACCATCGGCAGGGGCAGGCACGGCGCCGGCCGCGCTCACCGAGTTCCGCCGGCGCACGGCCCGGGCGAACCGGATCTACGCCGTTGTGCTCGCCGCCATCGTGCTGGCCGCCTTCGTCGGCGTCCGGCTGGCGTACGCGCACGGAGAGCTGGACAAGGTGTCGTTCCGCACCGGGGCGCCGGCCAGCCCGGTGCAGGGTTCCACGCCGGCAACCTCGCTGCGCCGGGCCTGGCAGGTGCCGGACACGGCGGCCGGCGGCGACCCGTACGACAGCGGGGTGGTGGTGACCTACTCCGGCCACACCGTGAACGGGCGCGACGCGGTGACCGGCGCGGTGCGCTGGCATTACACCCGCAGTGACGAGTTGCTCTGCTCGGTGGTGCAGCAGGACGCCAGCACCATCGCGATCTACCGCCGCAAGGGCAACTGCGACGAGGTCACCGGGTTCACCACCGCGACCGGCCAGCCGAAGTGGTACCGGACGCTGACCGACGACGGCAACACCTCCGCCGCGAGCACCTCGAACGTCGTGCTGACCGTGAACGCCCACCTGGTGCACGCCTTCGACAACGCGGGCGGGCTGGATCGGTGGGACTGGACCGCGCCGGACGGTTGCGCGGTGCGGCAGGCGCTCGCCGGCTCGATGGGCGTGCTGATCGCGCTCGACTGCGCCGGCGCCCATCGGCTCGTGCTGCACGATCTGATAGCCGACACCGTCAAGTGGACCGTGGACACGCCCACCACCGTGGTCCCGATCGCCGCCGACGCCTTCGTCGGCACGGTCGATCCGGCCACCGGCACCGTCTACCGCTACACCCCGGACAAGGGCGCGGCCAGTGCGAGCGCGCAGCTCGGCGGCCCGGTGTCGGTGCTCGGCGGCGGGAGCTCGGGCGGCACGCTGGCCCGCTCCGGTGTCAGCGCGACGGATGCGGCCGGGCAGCTGGTGCAGTTCGTCTCGTTCACCGCCGGTGCGGGTACGGGATCTGTCGGTACGGGATCTGCGGGCGCGGGATCTGCCGGCACCGGGGCGGCGGGCGCGGGAGGCTCGGTGGCCGCCGGACCTGGCGCGCTGGCCGCCTTCGCCTCGGACGGCTCGCTGCGCTGGCGAGTTGCCGCCAGCGGGCCCGCCTGGCCGGTGTCCACCGCGTTCGTGGGGTCCCTGGCCGGCCCCGGCGCCCTGGTCGTGCGTCGCATCGAGACCGGCCGGACCCAGCTCAGCAGCAGCCTGGCGCCGCCGGCGGCTGGCACCGAGCAGGTCTACCCGGTGGGCAGCGGCGTGCTGCTGGCCGGCGCCGGGGTGAGCCTCTACCGATGACCGCATCAGCGCTCCGAGGTGCGCCTCAGCCGATGACCGCATCAGCGCTCCGGGGTGCGCCGACCCATCGGATGCCGCGCTCCGGCTTCCGTGGGAGCTCGCGCCGTCCCGGCCGGGGCCCGCGCCGTCCTCACGGACGGTTGCCGTGCCGCTGAGGTCGACCTTCGAGCTGCCGTCCGGCACCATCGCAGCGTTGGACAACGGCCTTGTAGATTCGGCAGAAACCGTGTTGCTGGTGCCCGGCTACACCGGTTCGAAGGAGGACTTCCAGCCGTTGCTGCGCCCGCTCGCCGAGGCTGGCCTGCGCGCGATCGCCATCGACCAGCGGGGCCAGTACCAGTCGTCGTGGGCCCGCACCGAGCACGGCTACCGGCTGGCCGAACTCGCCGAGGACCTGATCGGGGTCGCCGGCCGGCTGCGAGCGGACGCGAGGGCGCTGCACCTGGTCGGGCACTCGTTCGGCGGGCTGGTCGCCCGTCAGGCCGCAGTCATCCGAGGCGAGCTGTTCGACGATCTGGTGCTGATGAGTTCCGGGCCGGCCGCGATCGGTGGCAGCCGGCGCACGACGCTGGAGGCGGGCGAACGGGTGCTCGCCGAATCCGGCATGCGAGGACTCTGGCAGCTGCTCGAGGATCGCGCCCGTGCAGACCCTCGGTACGTGCGGACCGCGCCGTCGCTGCGGGCGTTCCTGCGTGAGCGGTTCTTGGCTACGGACCCGATCGGTCTCCGGGTGATGGGCACAACGCTCCGGGAGGAACCGGACCGCACAGCGCAGCTGGCCGCGACCGGCCTGGACATCATGGTGCTCTACGGCGAGAACGACGACGCGTGGCCGCCGGCCGTCCAGGCGGAGATGGCCGGACGGCTCGGTGCTCTCGAGGCCGTCATCGAGAACGCCGCGCACTCGCCGGCGGTCGAGAACCCGTTGGCAACCGTCCGGGCGATGCTGAAGTTCTGGTCGGCCGGCTGAAGTTCTGGTCGGCGGCTGAGGTTCCGGGTTGGCCGGCTGAGGTTCCGGTCGGCGGGCTGAGGTTCCGGGTTGGCCGGCTGAGGTTCCGGTCGGCGGCTGAGGTTCCGGGTTGGCCGGCTGAGGTTCCGGTCGACGGCTGAAGTTCCGGTCGGCGGCCGATGCTCTGGGTCGGCGGGCTGTCCCCGTCGACCGGCCGCCGCCGGGTCGCCTCAACCGCCCTCCTGGCTCAGCGAACCCAGCCCGTCCCAACTCGCCTTCGGCCGCGAGGCAGCCTGACCGGCCGGGCACAGCCGGCGGAAGTCACACCAGCTGCACGCCGGTCCTGGCACCGGCTCGAAGACCTCCTCCGGCTCGGCCCCACCCTCCACCGTGTCGAGAGCGGCCATGATGTCGCTGGCGACATGGTCGGCCCGGTCGAGGTGCTGGTGCAGGGTGCGCTCGGTGTGCTCGAAGGCTGCCACCTCGCCGGTGGGCAAGTGGTGCAGTTCGACCCGCCGGCACGGCTGGTGCAGCGTGCGCTCGGCAGCGACGGCATAGAGCGCGAGTGCCAGCGAACCACGCGCGTCGTCGGTGTCCAGCCGGCTGCGGCCGGTCTTGTAGTCGACGATCACCAGCTCGCCGTCGCGCTCATCGATCCGGTCGACCCGTCCGGAGATGGATAGGCGCCGGGTACGCGTCGCCACCGTGCGCTCGACCCCACGCGGTTCCTGCTCCGGGTCGACCTGTGCCGCGTCGTCGGCGAGGTAGTGCCGAACCCACTCGGCGGCCCGGTCGCGCCAGCTGTCTGCCTGCTGGCTATCGGCGAAGCCGTCGCTCTGCCAGTGCCTTCGCACCAGGGTCGCGCCGGACTCAGGGGTGCGTTGCGCCGCTGGCAGCTGCCACCAGCGAGCCAGCGCCACGTGCACCGCGGCGCCCAGGGTGTTGTGCGCCCACGGCGGCCCCTTCGAGGGCGCGGGCCTGGCGACGTAGCTGAACCAGTAGCGGCGGGGACAGTCGAAGGTGTTCAGCCGCGACGGTGTCGCCGCGAACAGCGGTCGCGGCAGCTCCATCAGCTCCAACTGCAGCGGATCGGTCACCAGCTACCCCCACCGTCGTTGCCGCCGCCCCAGTCACCGCCACCGCCCCAGTCACCGCCGCTGCTCCAGTCACCGCCGCTGCTCCAGTCACCGCCACCGCCCCAGTCGCCGCCGCTGCTCCAGTCACCGGCGCCCTGCCCGGCCGTATCGCGACCGGCATCGAAACCGCTGTCATAGCCGGCCGAGTAGCCACCGTCGAAACCGCCACCCCAGCCCCCGCCCCAACCGGGGCTCAACGTCTCGGCGATGAGCAGGGTCTCCCAGAACGGGAAGCTGTACCAGCCACCGGCATAGCCCCCGCCGCCGGCGAAGTAGTAGGGCGCACCGGGGGTGTAGGCGGGGTATCCCTGGATCGTGCGGCCACCCGCGGTGAACTCACGCTCCGCGTCGAGCTGGGGTGCCTGGGATTCGACGATCGGCGGAAGGTCCGGCCCGGGATCGAGACCGAGCGCGCCACGGGCCGTCCGGGCTGCCAGCAATCCCTCGAGAACGCTGCGGCGTGCGGCCGTGACCTGCGCCAGCCGGGTAGCCCCGGAGAGTTGGGAACCAGCCGAGGTGAACCGTTCCGAGGCGTCGGCCAGGGCCTGCCTGGCCACCGGATCGGTACCCGGCTGGAGGGTGTTCAGTTCGGCGGCCAACCGGTCGTAGTACGGCTGCACCGTCGCGCGCGCATCGGCCAGCGCGTTCCGGTCTCGGCGGCGGCGCCAGGCGACCGCGCCCCCCACGCCGGCTGCGCCGAGCACGCCGAGGACGCCCAGGGCGATCCAGCCCGTGTGGCTGCTGCCCGATCCGCTCGCCGTTCCGCTGCTGCCCCCGGCACCGCGGGCGGTGCAGGTGCCGGCGGAGTTCACCCGCTTCGCGAAGTCCTTGATCGTGGCGGTCAGGTCGTTCGTGGATCGCAACTGGGCGAGGTTGTCGGTGACCGAACGGCTGGCAAGGCTGCCGGCCTGACCGGTGCAGAGCACATCCGAGGCCGCGTTGAAGGTGTGTCCGACGAAGACGCCGACGGTCACCCGGGTGCCGAGCGCCTGGCCGATCTGGCGAGCCAGCTGACCGGGATCGCCGGCACCGGAGGGGAGCACGGCCACCTTCACCGAGCTGCTCAGCGAGCCGGAGGCCGCCCCCTGATCGAGCTTCGCAGCCGCACCGGGATCCACGTACAGGTTGCTGGAGCGCAGGCCGTTCACCGCGCTCGTGACGTCGGCGCGGGCGGGCACCGCGGCCAGCAGCAGCACCCCGAGCAGGGCTAGCAACAGGCTCGCGAGGACTCCCGAACGTCGCGTCGTGATCACAGCGGCCATGCTAGTTGGCGGGCCCGACAGTTCCGGTCGCGTGCCGGGTGTCCTGACACGGGACGGGGCCCCGCCGGCAAGAAGTCCGGCAGGGCCCCGCAACGCTCGTGCTGACCAACGGTCACCAGTAGTGTCGGCGACCACCCACGGCCCGGCCGGTCGCGCCGGCGACGGCCAGGATCGCACCCACGACCAGGACGATGATGCCCAGCGTCCAGAGGATGGCGACTTTGGCGACGAAGCCGATGATGAGCAGGATGATTCCGAGAATGATCACTACTGCCTCCATTGGAGTGCGTGCGGACGCGCTAGTCCTCCGTCCCGGTTCTGGACCGGGCGGGGGCGTAGCAACCGCGGGATCAGGTGCTTGTTCACCTGCGGGGTGCGGCGCGCTGGGCTGACGCTCAGCGTGACGGCGAGTATACCGGGCCGACGCCGCTCGCCTGGGTAACGATTTCCTGCAAACACTGCGGATCCGTGGTCTCGGCGGCTAACCGCACGCTCTTGTGGGTACCGTGGTAGTCGGATGATCCTGTGGTGAACACGTGTAATTCTCCGGCCAAACTACGCAACTGATCACGATCCTGCGGGCTGTGGTCGACGTGGTCGACCTCGATCCCCGCCAATCCCGCGTCGACGAGTTCGCGCAACGCCTGCTCGTCGAGCACCCTCCCCCGTCGCCGGGCCCACGGGTGTGCGATGACCGGCACCCCGCCGGCTCCGCGGATCAGGCCGATCATGGTCAGCACCTCCGAGTCCGCCTTGGCCACGTAGTACGGCGAGTCGTCGGAGAGCAGCTCGCCGAACGCCTCGTTGACATCGGTCACCACGCCCGCCTCCATCAATGCCTGTCCGATGTGCGGGCGCCCGACCGAACCGCCGGCGGCGATCTGGGTGACGCGCTCCCACCGAATCGGATACCCGGCGGCGACGAGGTTCTCGACGATGGCGCGACCGCGTCCGACCCGGTTCTCCCGCAGGCGCAGGCGCTCTGCCCGGAGCCCGCCGTCGGCCGGGTCGAAGAGGTAGCCGAGCAAGTGCAGGCTGACCGGCGGCTCGCCCGGGCGCAGGTAGACGCAGGAGAACTCGGCCCCCCGCACGAGCGTGAAGAAACGGTCCAACCCCTGGACCGCAGCTGCTGCTTCGTCCCAACCCGCGGTGGTGTCATGGTCGGTGATCGCCAGGACGCTGATTCCGGCAGCGCTCGCCGCGTGCACCAGCTCCGTCGGGCTGTCGGTGCCGTCGCTCGCCGTGCTGTGGCAGTGCAGGTCGATCATCGGGACAGCCTACGGCCACCGCCAGAGGTCCTCCGGCAGTGGCGCGGTCGGGTGCTCGTTCGGTCGGCGGATGGTCGGCCGGTCCCGGAACAGCAACATCGAGACGTCGTGGTACAGCCGGTCCGGGCTCGGCAGGAAGTCGATACGGCTGAAAGCCTGGTGCTGGCCGGCGGACTCCACGACGAAGGCGCCGTAGCCGAGCAGCCGTCCGGCCAGGGACCGCTCGTAGGTGAGGTCGGTGACCTTGACCAGCGGCATCACTCCCACCCGTTGGGTCAGCAGCCCGTAGATCAGCAGCACCCGCCGATCCGTGACCACGAACCGCTCGTGGTGCCACTGAACCCAGGTCAGCAAGGACCACCCCAGGGATAGGAGCAGGAGGAGAACCCCGAGATCGGCGGCGCCCCGGGACGTCCCCGCGTGCGCGAGCACGATCAGCGCCAGCACGAACCCGAGCAGGCATCCGAGCCCGGACTTCAGCAGGCTCGCCCAGTGGCGCCGGGTGATCACGACCGGAGTCTCGCTGGGTATGAGGAACTTGCGCAGCTTCCCCGGCTCCATCATCCGCCCGCTCCCGATAGGCGCCCGCGGATCAACCGCGGAAGCTGTCCACGAACTTCGTCAGGCCCGTGAAGAGGTGACCCAGCAGGTGTTGGATGTTCTTGGTGACCGCGGCCGCGTCGGCAGGTGAGTTCACGATGAAGAAAATCACGAAGCCGACGAGCAGAAACAGCCCGATCTTCTTGCCAGTCACGCGGTCTCCTTCGGTCTGGCGGTCAGGGCAGGTCTGCTGGCGTTCTACAGGACAGCCGCCTTCCTACCGCACGAGAGGTACGGACACCGGGAGGCGCGCGGCGGCGGGCGGCGGATCAGCCGTCGGACCCCGGTTCGCCGTCCTGCTCGTCGCCGAACCGCTCGGGCCCTTGACCCGGACGCAACCAGCGGGAGCGGTGCGCCGACGGGACGGCGGACAGCTCCCGGCCGGCAGTGTCGGACAGTGACAGGTTCTCCAGCACCGCGTATCCCGCATCCGAGGGCAGGCCTATCAGCCACAACCAGACCCCTGCGGCCTCCCCCACGTAAGCGCTCCGGTCGGGTGCGGTCTCCAGGACCGGCCAGATCGAATGCTGATGGCCACGCACAAGGATCTTGGTCGCGGGCTGCTCGCGGGCGGAATTCTGTGGCGTGCCGCCACCGCTGCCGGCATAGCTCGCGCCGAGCCCGATGCCCGGCTCCTCGGCCACGATCAGCCACTCCCCGATCCCACCGAGCGGCGCCGGCCCCCGAAAGGCCGCGACGGTCGCCCGGAACCGGGTCCGGCCGTCGCCGACCGCGGCCAGCCCGGACAGCCGCCAGCCCGCGGGGTTGGGATCGGGCAGCCAGAGGGGCACCTCGGCGTGGGCCCGGATGTGGGCGATCGTGCTCTCCTCCAGGCGGTGGAACTCGACCAGCGGCAGGGTCTGACCGTGCGTGCTGCACCGCCAGGAACTGTCGAGCAGGCTGGGGGCGATCAACTCCGACCCGCAGCGCGGGCACCACGACGTTCCCACCCGCTCAAGGTGCTCCGGTTCAGGCCGGACGTCAATCCGGTGGAGTCCGAGCCCCGGGCCCGCCGCTGCGGTCGCCGGCGGGGAAGGTCGTACCCGGCCTGGCACGCGCCGGGGCCGGCTGTCACCCGGCGGCCGGCGGAGTGCGGTCCGGTTGCTCGATGTCGATCCGGCCGCGGCCGGCTCACCGCTGGACCGGACGCGGGTGGCCGGACAGCCTTGGCACACTGAACCGCGTGGACATCCCGGCTGCCGGCGGCATCGTGTTCGACAACGCGCGGCGGCTGCTGCTGATCCAGCGGGGCCGGCCACCGGCGGCCGGCGCCTGGAGCCTACCGGGCGGCAAGTGCCGGCCCGGCGAGTCGACCGAGCAGGCATGCGTGCGTGAGCTTGCCGAGGAAACCGGGCTGACGGTGCGGGTGGCGCGCCTCGCCGGCCACGTGCGCCGAACCGCTCCCGACGGCGATTGCTTCGTCATCGACGACTACCTGTGCACGCTGCTCGCAGGCAGCCTGCTGGCCGCGGACGATGCCATCGACGCCGGTTGGTTCGACCACGCCGCGCTGGCCGAACTCGACCTCGTTCCGGGGCTGTACGACGTGCTTGCCGAATGGGATTTGCTGCCCCAGTAACGGCGGCTGACGACCCTGAGCTGACTCAGCCCTCCGTTCGAGCCTCCGGCCTGCCGGGCTGTTCGCCGCCCCGCGCGTCGAGGTAGTTCTGCTTCGGCACCATGACCTTGCGGCGGAACGTGCAGACCACCGTGCCGTCCTGCTTGTAACCCCGAGTCTCGACGTAGACCACACCGCGGTCGTCCCTGGACTTCGATTCCCACTTGTCCAACACCGTGGTCTCGCCGTAGATCGTGTCGCCATGGAAGGTCGGAGCGACGTGTCGCAACGACTCGATCTCCAGGTTGGCGATCGCCTTGCCGGAGATGTCCGGCACCGACTGCCCCAGCAGCACCGAGTAGATCAGGTTCCCGACGACGACGTTCTTGCCGAACTGCGTTGTCCGCTCGGCATAGTTGGCATCGAGATGCAAGGGGTGGTGGTTCATCGTGATCAGGCAGAACAGGTGATCGTCGGACTCGGTGATGGTCTTGCCGGGCCAGTGCTTGTACACCGCGCCGACCTCGAACTCCTCGTAGCTGCGGCCGAACTGCACGCGCTGCCTCCCTCCAACTCACCGGGCGCGCTCGCTCCCGGATGTTCGTCTCATGGTGCCGTACCCCGATCCGCCAGGCAGCCGCGCAGGCCGTGCCTTTCATCACCCGCCCCGTGATCGGTCTGGCCGAGCGGATGCTCCTGTCTGTCAGGCGAGATCAACCGGATCACGCAGGAGGTCGCGGAGCTCGACATCGGCCTCAGCCCACCGCGCGATCAGAGCATCGCTGCCATGCGCCCTCGCCCAGGCGAGCTCCGCCGGATGCGCCGGCAACACCCGCAGAACCCGCACCGCACTCGCCATCGCGAGCGCGATGGGTACCAGCGGGCCGTCGTCGAACACCGCCCCGGTACAGCGTGACCCGGCCAACCAGGGCTCACCCAGCTCGACCCGTCCGCCTGGTGCGTATACCGCCGATTCCACCGACGGCGCGGCGGCCAGCACCGCCAGCCGGCGCCACACGTCATCCGGACGATCGAACACCGAGAGCAGCAGTTCGGCCCGCGGTCCCGAGGTGTCGGCCACCTGTTCCGCTGCGGCGTCTGTCATCGGACGGCGAGACATCCCAAGCGTGATGTAGTGAGTTATCGCGGAACCGCCGTCGAGTTCGTGGTATCGCAACACCTCTATCGGCTCGACGCCGACGAACGAGATGGACGCACGCTCCGGCGCTATCTCGAAGTGCTCGTGGTAGGCGGCCTCGACGGTGGCCAGGACGTCGCCGGAATCTGGATGCACGACGTCACGCTAGCGCCTACTGCCGAAAGGATGCCGTGATCTGCTGTTCGACCGAGGCATAGCTGCTGCCGGCCTGTGCGAGCAGGCGACCGATGCCATCGAGGGCATCGCTCAAGCCGACGGCGTTCACCGTGAACTGCTCGTAGAGCTCGGTGAACTGCGCCGCTGCGGTGCCCGACCAGTCGGAGCCGAAGAGCGGACTCAACTGGCCCTTCAGCACCGCGTGCTGGTTCCTGACGTCGGCGGCGGTCCTGCCACAGGAGCCGCCGAGCGCGGCCAACTGCTGCGGACTCACCTTGAGTGCTGTCATCGTCCGATCCCTTCGCTCGTGAGATACGAGGAAATGTAGGCGCCGACACCGTCGCACGCCGGGCCCGCGAGCAATCTGTGGACAACCCCGATCTGGACCATCACTTATCCACAGATCGCCTCCGCCCCGTTGATCACGTACCTGTCCGTGGACAGACTGGCGCCATGCAGGTCGCGTTCACCCTTTCGGACGGCAACGGTCGCAGCGTCGACGTCGCCGTGCACTCCGTGCGCCCGGTGATACTGCACGACGTGTTGGAACGATTCCCTGACCTGACGGGGGAAGCCGGACAGTTCCAGGAATGCGACGGGCAGCTGCTGTCCGGGCACGCGCTGGTCGGCGCCAGTCCGCTGCGGACGGGATCGACCGTCACAGTCGGCGCGGCCACCCGTCGGAGAACGGTCGGTTCGGCGATGACCCTGGAGGTCACCAGTGGGCCCGACTGTGGTGGCAGCATCCCGTTGGTCCGAGGTCGCACAGTGATAGGACGATCGGCAGAGGTGGACGTCCACATCGACGACCCGGACCTGTCGCGACGGCATCTGGAACTGGTCGTCGGCGCGCACTCGATCCACTTGCGCGATCTCGGTTCGACCAACGGAATCAGGGTGGACGGCGTGCCCGTCGAACCAGGGCAACACGTGCCCCTCCGGCCGGCGAGCATCGTGTCGGCCGGCAACAGCCTGTTACAGATCCGCGAACCTTCCGACCCGCCGATCGGGTTGGTCGAGACCGGCGATGGGCTCCTTCGACTAGAGCGCGCCGCGCAGAATCGACAGCAGTGGCGGCCGGGCAGGCACGTACTACCCGTACCTCCGGCCCCGCAGGAGCGCGCTCGCCCGAACGTGCTCGTGACCCTTCTCCCACTCGGGGCCTCACTCACGCTCGCGGGGACTGCACACGCCAGCGGATTCCTGCTCCTCGCCACGATGAGCCCGGCGCTGATGTTGCTGGCGACGCTGCGAGATCACCGGGCGCGGAGCCGGCGCGGGGCGGCGGAGCAGCAGCAGTTCGAGCGCATCAGCGAGGCGGTTCGGGTCCAGATCGGGTGTTCGCTGCAGGAGGAGTCTGACCATCGCCGGCACAGCGCACCCGACGCCGCGACCGTCGCGCGGGCCGCCCTGACTCCCGACCGCCGGCTGTGGGAGCGGCGGACCGATCATCCTGACTTTCTCCGGATCCGGCTCGGAGTCGCTGAGCAGGCAGCCGAAACGGTCCTGGCCGACCAGGGCTCCGACCGGTCGGCAGGGCTCCTGTCGGACCTGCCGGCAACGGTCCGCTTGACCGAGCACCCGCTGTGCCTGGCCGGGCCAGAAGCGGCTCTCGACGGCCTCGCCAGATGGGCCGTCGCGCAGCTGGCAGTCCTTCAATCACCGACCGAGGTGCGTTTCACGCTCCTGCTCCGGCGATCGCGGAGTCGCAGTTGGAGGTGGCTGCGTTGGATACCAGCGCTGGACGAGGTGGCGCATTCGGCCGAGGAGCGGAACCGGGTCGCCGAACGCCTCAGGCACCTGTTCGCCGCACGGCAGGCCGAGGCACGAGGGACGGGAGCATGGACCGGCTCGTGGTTGATCGTCATCGTCGATCCGGTGCGCCTCATCGCCGAGCTGCCCGGCCTCGACGAGGTCATCCGACGCGGCACCGAGGTGGGCATCACGGCGCTCTGCGTTCACACCGGCGGTCCCCCGTCCCGGTCCGTCGACGGAGCCTGCACGGTGCGGTACGCGGACGAGACTGCGACCACGCTCAGCGTCACGAGCCCGGCCAGCGGGCTCGCACCCGTCACCGCCGAACGAGTATCCGCCGCGTGGGCCGAGCGAATCGGGCGGGCACTGGCGCCGCTGCGCGAGCAGCCAGACAGCTCCGACGAACCGCTGGGCGTGCCGCAGCTGCTCGGCCTTGACCCACTGTCGGCAGATGTTGTGCGCAGGGCTTGGCACACCGCCCCGGACCGTCCTGGGGTGCCTCTCGGGCTGGGTGCCGACGGCGCCTTCCACCTCGACCTACCGCAGGACGGGCCGCACTTGCTGATCGCCGGGACGACGGGCTCCGGCAAGTCCGAGCTCCTCCGATCGCTGATCGCGGGCCACGCCCTGCGCTACCCGCCGAGCGCGCTCTCGTTCGTGCTGATCGATTACAAGGGCGGTGCGGCCTTCGCCGAATGCGCAACGCTGCCGCACGTCGTGGGGCTGGTCACCGACCTGGATCCCCATCTCACCCAGCGAGCGCTGATCTCACTGAACGCCGAGCTGCAGCGCCGTGAACGCCTATTCAGTCAGGCGGGAGTGACAGATCTGGCCGAGTACCACGCGGCACCGGAGCAGCGTCGGGCCGGGCTGAGCCGCCTTGTCCTCATCATCGACGAGTTCGCCACACTCGCCGAGGAACTGCCCGAGTTCCTGGGCGGCCTGCTCAACATCGCGCAGCGCGGCCGGTCGTTGGGAATGCACCTGGTCCTTGCGACGCAACGGCCCGCAGGCGTGCTGTCACCGGCGATCCGGGCGAACATCGGCATGCGCATCTGCCTGAGAGTGACCGACGCCGCGGACTCGCTGGATGTCATCGGGTCCCCTGACGCCGCGTCCATAGACAGCCGATCGGCGGGGCACGCGATCGCGCGGCACAGCAACGGGCACCTCGAGACGTTCCGCAGTGGGTACGTGTCACGGCTCGCACGAGGGCCCGTGTCGGTGAGCGTGCTCGACGACTGGAACCGGCCGCGCAGCGCGGACCGAGCGGCCGCCGGCCCGACCGAGCTGCAGCTGATCCACTCCGCGACTCGGAGCGCCGCGGCCGGCATCGACCCCGTGCCCAGGCCGTGGCTCGACCCACTGCCCGAATTGGTGGTCATGTCGCCGGTCATCGACAGCAAAGTCGTGAACTTCGGGATGACCGACCTACCCGCCGAACAGCGCCGGGGCGTGCTTCGAGTGGATCTCTCGGAGCCGGAGCCGGTGGCTCTGATCGGCGGTCCTCGATCGGGGCGCACGACGGCCCTGTGCACCGTGCTCGGCCTGGCTGCGGCACAGAGATCTGCCGCGCAGCTCCACCTGTACTTGATGGACTTCTCGGGAGGCTACCTGCACGCATTCCGCGACGTCCCGCACTGCGGAGCCTGCCTGGACGCCGATGATCCGGCAGCGGTTGCGAGGCTGGTCGAGCGGTTGCTCGCCGAAGCGTCCCACCGCCGAGCCCAGCGGTCCAGGGCCAGCGGACGTCGCTTCGAACCGGCGCCGGACCAACCGACCATGCTGGTTGCGCTCGATGGCTGGGAGCAATTCGCGACGCGCAGCGCCGAGATCGACGGCGGACGAACGGCTGAAGGGTTCCTCCGCCTGCTCAAGGAAGGTCCCGGAGCGGGCATCGTCGTCCTCCTCACCGGGGATCGCCGGCTGCTGACCGGCCCGGTTCGGTCAGCCGTATCGCGGATGCTGGTGCTCCCACTGGCCGATCCGGAGGACTATGCAGTCGCAGGTGTCGGGCGGAGGTCCATCCCTGCCGGGTATCCGGGTCGGGTAGTCGACGCCAGATCGGGGGTCGAGGGCCAAGTCGGCACGGTGACCGAGGGGGCGGCCGGCGATGAACTGCGAGACTGGATTGCGCGAAACGTTGCAGTCAGCAATTCACACGGGACCGGGCCCTCACTCAGAATCCGTTCCCTGCCCCTTGTAGCACCCGCACCGCGTGGTGCCCGAACAACAGCCGGCGGGACGGAGACCTACCTGCTGGGGGTCGGTGGCGACGAGGCGGGTCCGGTGAGCTGGACCCCGCCTCGGCACGGCACCCGACTGCTGGTCGCCGGCCCGCGCCGGAGCGGCAGGACCGAAACGCTCCTGCGCATCGCCGAACAAGCTTGTCCGACAAGGCGAATTGTCGTTGCCGCGACCGTCGGTTCGGCGCTGTCTCGCTGGGCGGCAGGGCACGGCGTCTCCTCTTTGGACGCTGGCGACGATGCGCCCGATGAGATCGATGCCGACGTCATGCTGGTAGACGATGCGGAGCGGTACACGGGCACCCCCGTCGGCGACCTGCTCCACTCGTGGTTGCGGTCGGGCACCGGCACGGCTGTGGTCGCGACCTCCTCGTCCGATCTTGCGACCGATTTCCGGGGGCTCGCCGCCGAGCTGCGCAAGCATCGCGCCGCGCTCCTCCTACAGCCGACCCCGGCGGACGCCGCCACCTTCGGCGTCGAACTTCCGCTCCTCCGGCCAGCGACCATTCCAGGTCGGGGCATTCTGATCGCCGACGGACTAACCGGCCCGCGCGACTACCTCCCGATCCAGGTCACCGGATGAGCCCGATCAGGCGGTCATCTCCTTCAGCAGGTCCGCCAGCTCCTGGGTGGCATACCAGAGCAGCTCGAATCCCTCGGCATCATCGACCAATTCCTCTGCCGCAGCGTCGCCGAGATCAGCCCGGTCGACCACAGCTGCCGCAGCAAGCACGGTGTTCTCAGCAGCTTGCTCGTCCGCATGTATCGATGCGCACCAGGCAATCGGCACTTCGGTCCCGACCTGCACAACGCCCCGATCGAGATCGTCCCGCACCGTCACCACCGAGTCCGGCGCGTCCGCCGCGACCACGACCCGCCGACGGGCCGCGGCTGGATCGGCATCAAGCAGCCGGAGCGAGGTGCGCGCCGCCTCTGCCGACGCCGCGTACTCCAACTCCTCGATATCGTCGTCGAGGTAGTACTCGCGCAATGCCGGCGTCACCGCAAAAGCAGTCACCGGCGCGGGACCCAGCACGCCTCGTTCCAGCACCGCGCGAAGCGTGCTGGAAGTCGCTGGTACGTACACCCTCATGCGCGCCTGGCCTCCGTGAACGCGTCGAGACGTCGTTGCCGCCGCAGTTCGACGGCGGTGGTCCGCATCGCAGTATGCAGGACCCTCAGCCTCCGCTTCGCGTTCATCAGGTTGGCACCCATGCTCGCCAGATCCTCCGCACCCGGCGTGAGCACCGTGACCCGGACGCCGTGGTGGCGGAGTCGCGTGACGTCTCGCATGATTCCCCGGGTGATCGTCCGCCGAACCCGGCGCTCGAGCATCGCGACCGGCGTTCGGGGGCTGTCCGGCTCCAGCGCGGCCATCGGCGCCAGCACGAACACCTCGTCGACCTGCCCGGGATCGATGAGGTCGACGGACGCGTTCGAGGTCGTACCACCGTCGATGTAGGACCGGCCCGAGATCCGGACCGGGGCGTACCACGCGGGGATCGCGCAGGACGCTCCCACCGCGGCGGCCAGTGCCGTGCGGGGTGCCTCCGGTCGCCCGAAGACGACCCGGCGACCAGTCGCGTAGTCCGTCGCGACGATCCAGGTCTGTCCGTCCGGCCAGTCACCGCACCATCCCGCCGCGGTCGCGGTGGCGCCGATCATGTGCTGGATCGGCTCCAGGGTGCCGCGGCCCGCAGGCAGCAGGCCGGACAGCGCCACGACGGGCGGCACAGCGTCCCGATTGCGCAACCCGCTCCAGACCAACCGGGGCGAACCAGGCCGCCAGCCCGGGCGGGGCGGCAAGCTGCCGCCGGCGTCGCGATCGTAGTTCCAGGCGATCGGTGGGTCCTCAGGCAGCGGCATGCCCAGCTGATGCCGGCGCATCGTCGAGACTTCGACGCCGCAGCTCAGGATGCCGGCAGTGACCGCCCCGGCGGAGGTCCCAATCAGCAGGTCCGCAGGGCCGGGGTGAAGTCCGAGTTCGTGCTCGATCGCGGTGAGCGCGCCCACCAGCCAGGCGAAACCGAGGACACCCCCGCCACCGAAGACGAACGCGCGCCGGCTCGCCGGTTGCGAGGGAAGCACGTCAGCCATCTGCGATCCAGGGCACAGGAAGATGATGCCCGCTCCGCATCGGGCAATACCCTTCCGACATCAACCCGTGACCGCCGCTCACCTGCCGCGCCCGCCGTCGGAGGCGAGTACCAGCTCAGCCAGCGATTCTTCGATGAGCGCACCGAGAACATCGACGTCGTACATGTGGTCGCGATCGGCGTTGAGACCGAAATACACGCCACCGTCGTAAGACGTCAACCCGATCGAGACCGCCTGACCCGAGGCAAGCGGCAGCACCGGGAACATCTCGAGCATCCTGGCGCCGGAGGCGTAAAGCGGGAACTGCGGGCCGGGCACGTTCGTGATCACCACGTTGAACAGGCGCCGGGTGAAGCTCCCGGCCGCGCGAGCACCCAGCGCATGCAAGGTCGGAGGTGCGAACCCGGACAATGCGATCAGGGTCTCGGCCCCCACGGACTGCCCCGACTCCTGGTGCGCCTTCATCGCGTACCCGACCTGGCTGAGCCGGACGATCGGGTTCGGCTCGCCCACCGGCAGGTCCACCAGGTAGGACGAGACCCTGCTGCCCACCTGATCGATGTCGCTGTCGCCCCGCACACTGACCGGCACCATCGCACGGACCGTGCTGGCCGGAGTCACCGCCTCCCCCCGGGACAGCAGCCAGCCACGGATCGCGCCGGCGACGGTGGCCAGTGCCACATCGTTGACCGTCACGCCGGTCTGCTTGCGCACCTTCCGGTAGTCCGCCAGGTCCGTACGGGCGACGGCAAACCGACGTTGCGACCCGATCTCGGCATTCAGCGGCGACTCGGGGGCGGGCCTGGCCGCGACCCGGGCAGCCTTGAGCACCCCGCCGACGGCGGAACCGAGTTTGCCGGCCACGTTGCGCGCATCTGCGATCCCGATGCGAACGGTGTCGGCGACGGTGGTGGGTCGCCGAACCAGTTCGGCGAGTGCGCCCGCGAGCAGCGCCACCGAGGCCGGCTCAGGGTGGGGCATCCAGAGGTCGTCGGGCAGATCACGCGGAATCGGCGTGCTGTCCAGGATCACCTGGCCGATGTCGACCGCGTTCACCCCGTCCACCATCGCGTGATGGGTCTTCTGGATCACCGCGAACCGGCCGTCCGCCAGTCCCTCGACCAGATACATCTCCCACAGGGGCCGATGACGGTCCAACGGCCGGGATTGGACGCGGGCGACCAGTTCCCGCAACTGCTCATCCGAACCAGGCCTGGGCAGGGCGGACCGGCGCACGTGGTATCCGAGATCGAATTCGCCATCGTCGACCCAGACCGGGTTGGCCAGATGACCGGGCACCGACTTGATCTTCTGACGGTAGCGCGGGACCAGCGACAACCTGCGCTCGATCAGATCGACGAACTTGGCGTAGTCGAACCCGTCGGCCGGCGGCGTGAATACGGCCAGTCCACCGACGTGCATCGGGGTCGTCGGTCCCTCCAGGTACAGGAAGGACACGTCGAGTGGTTGCAAGCGATCCGTCACACCACACCCGCCCTTCCAGCCACGCCCTGACGATCACTCCATCGTGTCATGTTTGCGCGTTCCGGCACCGGCAACCGGCCCAGCGTGGCGACGGTCGCCCGATCATCGGCGCCGCAACCGCTGCTTGTCCGACGCCTGGCGTCCGACAACCGTTGCCGCGACCTCCCGCACCGCCCGGCGCAGCGGGCTCTGCGCGGCAACCTCGGCCAGCGACTTCCCCGCGACCAGCGCACGGTCCAACGCGTCACGGTCGTAGGGCAGCATCGCGGACGGCCGCCGACCGGCGAAACGCTCCAGCGCGGCTGCGAGCTCGACGCCCGGCTTGCCAGCCACACTGCCTGGGCGCGCCTGATTGATCACCACCTGGACCGGTGCTGCGAGGTCCAGTGCGCGGAGTTCGTCCAGGCCGCGGATCAGCCGCTGCATTCCCACCGGGTCGCCGGCCCCCACCGCGAGAATCAGATCGGCTGCGGCCAGGCCGGCGAGCGTGGCACCGTTGCGTCGCGGCGCGATCGTGTCGAAACTCAGCTCCTCGTCCGTCTCCAGCGCGAAGCCGAGGTCCAGCACGGTGTAGTCGGCCAGTCCGCGTGCCAGCTCCAGCACGCTCTCGAGCGCTGCCGGGCGCACCTCGACCCACCGGTCGGCCCGGGCGATGCCGGTCAGGACCCGCAGGCCCGACCTCAGCTGCCAGCAGAGCGAGCTGAGCGCCGTCCGGTCGAGGCGATTCGACTGCGCCTGGCGGCACGCCGCAACGAGCCCGGGCGAATCGTCCAGCAGCCCCAGCACGTTCGCGACCACCCCGCCGTACACGTCGACATCCACCAGCAGGCAGCCGAGTTCGAGCCTGCCGATCTCCTCGGCGAGGTTGACCGCCACTGTCGTCCGGCCGGGCGCGCCGGTTGGTCCCCACACCGCGACGACCTTGCCGCGCCTGCCTGGCTCCTCCACCACCCCGGAGTCAGCCTGCGAATGGTCGTGATCGGCCTCGCCCTGCGGCGCCGGCGGCTCGCCGCCCAGCAGGTCGCCGCGGCCGGAGGAGGGATCACCGAAGGCCCGAGCACGACTCGCAACCGAGCCCGTCGATGCGGCCACTGCAGATCGGAGCACCTCCTCGATGACCGCGATATCGGCCTCGGCCGGCACCGCGAAGACGATTCCCGCCGTTCGGAGCCGATCGAGTTCCTGCTCCCCCGCCCTCGTGGTGACTCCCACGACGGCAACGCCGTTCGCGGCGATGCGCTCGACCACATCCGCGTCCAGCCGGCGCAGCCCGGCGTCGACGAGCGCTGCGACCGCCTGACCCGACCCCGCGACGGCGGCCAGCTCGACGACGTCGACACACCTGCGAACCACGGAGAGCTGGCTGCCCGATCTGGTAAGGCGGGTGAGCAGGCTGGATTCCCACGCGCCCCCGTCGGCGGCCGTGATGATCGGCAGCGTCATCGGGCAGTCCCCGCGCAGCCGGCCAGATCCACGGTCACCGGATCCGGCTGCTGACCGCCGGACAGCACTCCCACCCTGATCACCGCCCCGTCGAGGTCGAGGGCCGCGACGAGGCGGCGCGCATCGGCTGCCGGAACCTTCAGCACCAGGACCGAGCCGGTGTCGGCACCGAACCCGGCATCCTCCGATCGCATCACCTGCTGGACCGGCGCTCCACTCAGCAGCACCTGGGCGTGGCAGGTCTTGGTCGACAGCCAGACCGTGATCCGCTGTCCACGATCCACGGTCGGGCCATTGTCCGGGCGAAGCGGCACGGTCACCCGCACCCCCTGTTCGGGAGTGCCGAGCACGCTTCGCGGCAGCAGTTGCCCGGACCGCAGTCCGGCCTGCACGGCCCGACCCACGACGGCTTCGGTGACCGGAAGGTAGGCATCGTCGCTGCTGCCCAACTGGACCCGAACCACCCGCAGGTCCGACCTGTTCAGGACCGTTCCAGCCGCAAGGTCGCGGGTGACCGCCCAGCGGGACTCCCGGTGGTCGGCCGCGCTGAAGACCATCGCTCCGCCGACGATCGAGGCGAGCACGAGCATGACGCCGAACACCAACCTCAGATCCAGCCAGCTCGGCGCCTGCAACCGGCGAGGCTCGGGCGACGAATCCGGACGGGAGCTATGGGTCATAGTTCGTATAGTGCTACATCCGTCGCGGGCCGGGACAGGTAATCCCAGGTGCCTGTGGACAACCGTCGGCAGGTCGGACAGGTACCTGCTTGAATCGGCTCGCTATCGTGCACATAGCCACGACGCAGGTGGCGCCGGAAGACGGGAGGAGCCTCCATGCCCGAGTCCCGTTTCCTGACCCTCTCCGATGTCGCGGCAGTCCTGAACATCTCCGACTCCCAGACCTACGCGTTGGTGCGGTCTGGAGAACTCCCCGCCATCAAGATCGGTGGTCGTGGGCAGTGGCGGGTCGAGCGGGACCAGCTCGAAAGTTACATCGAGCGGATGTACGACCAGACCAAGAAGTTCGTCGCCGATCACCCTTTCATCGAGTCCCGCACGGACTGACAATCCACGGACCGCAGCCGCACACGGACCCTCGGCACCCAGACGTCACAACTGCCTCCGCACCGCCACCACGGCGTGCACCGGCAGCACCAGCATGTCCTGCACCTCGGTCCGCCGCCGAGCCTCGCCACCTGGGTGAACGGCGAGTTCGAGGAAGTCCGCGCCCACTCGATCGACTGTCCCGGCGAGCACGCCACCGTCCCTGAGGTGCACCTGCACGTTCGAGCGGTCCCGCGCAACACCTCGCAGGGCCAGGCAGAAACCGATTCTGGCATCGACCACCGACATCGTCTCCGGCGCTGCGGAGAGCCGCGGAACACCGCCGACGGCCAGCACGGCATCGACCCGGACGATCGCCTCCCGGCCGCCCTGCTCGCTAAGTAGCAGCCACTCCGGATGGACACGATCGAGGCGGCCGGCAAGAGCGAGCCGACCGTCCGCCGTCACCCTGATCGGGTAACCCACCGCCGGCCGTAGCCGATCGCATAGACCCAGCCGACCGGTCTCGGAGCGGGTGCGGTCCCCGATCTCGGCCCCAGCCTCCGCCGTCGCCAGTGCCCTCGCCTGGGCCTCCAGGTCGGCGAACAGACCTTCCCACCGCATGACACCCCCGTTGTCGGTAGGCCGCCACCGTAACGAGGTGCGGCGACAGGCCGAGCGGCTATCCACAGGATTACGAACCGGACTTCCAGCTTATCCACAGCCAATCCGGCCAAGTTGCGCTGTCTTGAGTCACCTTGTTGAATCTAAACACAGGAAAACGGAGGTAAACGCAATGAAAGAACGTAGTCGCCTGTGGGCAGCCTGGACGGCCCTGATCGTCGATTCCTTCATCCTGCTCAGCTGTCGGCCGCCACTGACGCGCCTGATCGCCGGGGTGGCCTCGCCGCGGGCCTTGCTGGTGCACGTCGGCGCCGATCGGGCGATGGTCCTGGTAGCGGGTTCGATCCTCTGGCTGGTCGGTCTCTGGCTCGGCGCCGGCCTGCTCGCCACGCTGGTAGCCGTGGCCGGTGGCCGCGGTCGCGGCACCGCTGCCCGGCTCTCGGTCCTGATGACTCCCGCAGCCATCCGCCGGCTGGTCATCGCGTCGACGAGCGTGTCCCTGACGCTTGCAGTGTCGGGCACGGTCGCGAGCCCACCAGCCCGGGCGGCAAGCCCGTCGGCACCGAGGCGACTCCAGGCAGCCGCCCTTGCATCCGATCGATCGACCGGACACGCCACCGATCCGGGCCCGGTAGCTCGCAGACCGACTGTCGCCACAACAACCGAGGGTCCTGCCGGGACGGGAACGGCCGGGCTGCCACACGGTCTCGGCCCACGCTCGCAACTGCCGACACCGCTGGCGCCGACCGACCCAGCACCGGACGCACCGAGGGCAGAGGTGGTCCGGCCCGGCGACTCACTCTAGCTCATCGCGGCACGGAGGCTCGGGCCTCGGGCCACCGACGCGGACGTGGCCGTGAGCTGGCCGTACTGGTATCGAGCCAATCGCACCGCCATCGGCCCCGATCCCGCACTGGTGCAGCCCGGGCAGGTACTCATCCCACCTACGGAAGGGACGGCGGGCTGATATGTCGAGCATGACGATCTCGCCGGAGCCCGCGGCCTGCCCGGCGCCGATGGCGCTGAGGCCCGCTCCGCTGCGCGAACCCCCGTTCGACGACGAGTTGCCCGGCCGCCGGATTGCCCAGGTCGGACGAGGAGACCAGCCGCTCCCGTTCGCACCGGCCGGGTACGCCCCGACAACTCAGCCAGCCCCGCCTTGGCCGATGCCCCGACGCCGCGACCTGCCCGAACCAGCGCCCTTCGCCCGGCGTTTCGTCATCGCCGTGATCGAGGCCGCCACTGGCCGGCGGTCACCCGGGCAGCTCAGCCGGCACACCTCACCCGGGGTGCAGAACGGTCTGGCCAAGGACGCCGGCCGCATCGGCCGGCTGGGAACCGCGGCTCGGCCGGCCACCCTGCGCTCGCTGCACGTGGCCGAGCCGGCTGACGGTGTGGTCGAGGCTGCGGCCGTGGTCCGCGTGGGCGCCCGATTCCGTGCCATCGCGTTCCGGCTCGAGAGCCTGGACGGCCGGTGGCGCTGCGTACGCCTGCAGATCGGCTGAGCGATGCAGCCTACGGCTTCCCTACCGCGCCCGCAGAGCGGCCGGAGCCGGCACGCGGGCGCCCCCAGCAACCTTCCCGCGGACCGACCGGCCGCGACGGCGTCACCGCTTGCGCTTGTTGCCGCGACTGCCCTTGTTGGGATTCGGTCGACGGCGCGCGGTTGCCTTCGCCCCCGCATCTCCGGCCGGCTGCTGCGCACGCTCGGTGTGCACCTCCGGCGCCTCCGAGCCCAGCGCGGGCGCGCTGTAGGTCAGCGGGGCACTCTCGCCAGGACGGTCGAGGCCCTTGGCGGAGATGTGCGGCTGTATGCCGGCCTGCCCGGAGGCGATGGCACCGAGCAGAGCCTCCGCGTCGAGCTCCTCCGACGCGGCGGCGCCGACCACCAACTGCTGCTCCGACGGAGCCTCGACCTCGACCTGCAGGTTGAACAGGAAGCCGACGGACTCCTCCTGGATCGCGTCCATCATCGCCTGGAACATGTCGTAACCCTCGCGCTGGTACTCGACCAGCGGATCCCGCTGCGCCATTGCGCGCAGGCCGATGCCCTCCTGCAGGTAGTCCATCTCGTAGAGGTGCTCGCGCCATTTGCGGTCGAGCACCGACAGCAGCACTCGACGCTCCAGCTCGCGGGTGTTCTCCTCGCCGAGTTCCTCCTCGCGCTGGTCGTAGGCGGCCTGCGCGTCGGCGACGATCTCCTCGACCAGGAACTCCCGGGTCAGGTCGTTGACCTCACCGCCCGCCGTCTTGACCGCTTCCTCGACGGTCAGCGAGATCGGGTAGAGGGTGCGCAGGGCGGTCCACAGCTGCTCGAGGTCCCACTCCTCCGGGTAGCCCGACGCGGTGGCGCCTTCGACGTAGGAGGTGACCACGTCGGTGATCATCGAGCGGATCTGCGAGGAGAGATCGGCGCCGGAGAGCACCTGCCTGCGCTCGTCGTAGATCAACGTCCGCTGCTTGTTGAGGACCTCGTCGTACTTGAGGACGTCCTTGCGGATCTCGAAGTTCTGTCCCTCGACCTGGGTCTGCGCCGACTGGATGGAGCGGGCGACCATCTTGTTCTCGATCGGGGTGTCCTCGGGCAGGCGCAGCATGTTCATCATGGCCGCGACCCGCTCGCCGTTGAAGCGCATCATCAGGTCGTCGCCGAGCGACAGGTAGAAACGGGACTCGCCCGGGTCGCCCTGCCGGCCGGAGCGTCCGCGCAGCTGGTTGTCGATGCGCCGGGACTCGTGGCGCTCGGTGCCCAGCACGTACAGGCCGCCCAGCTCGACGACCTCGTCGTGCTCGCGCGCGACGGTCTCCTTCGCCTTGGTGATCGTGTCCGGCCACGCCTCCTCGTACTGTTCGGGGGTTTCCGCTGGGCTGAGACCGATCTCGCGCAGCTCGGCGTCCGCGATGAATTCCGGGTTGCCACCGAGCATGATGTCGGTGCCGCGGCCGGCCATGTTGGTGGCGACCGTCACCGCGCCCTTCCGCCCCGCCATCGCGACCACGGCTGCTTCCCTGTCGTGCTGCTTGGCGTTCAGCACCTCGTGCGGGATGCCCCGCCGCAGCAGGAGGTTCGACAACACCTCGGACTTGGCGACGCTGGCGGTGCCCACCAGCACCGGCTGACCGGCTTCGTGCCGGGCGGCGATGTCATCGACCACGGCCGCGAACTTGGCGTCCTCGGTCTTGTAGATCAGGTCGGTCTCGTCCCGGCGGACCATCGGCCGGTTGGTCGGGATCGGCACCACGCCCAGCTTGTAGATCTGGTGGAGCTCGGCAGCCTCGGTCTGCGCCGTACCTGTCATGCCAGAGAGCCTGTTGTAGAGCCGGAAGTAGTTCTGCAACGTGATAGTCGCCAGCGTCTGGTTCTCCTGCTGGATCTGTACACCTTCCTTGGCCTCGATGGCCTGGTGCATGCCCTCGTTGTAGCGCCGCCCAGCGAGTACCCGGCCAGTGAACTCGTCCACGATGAGCACCTCGCCCTCGCGGACGATGTAGTCGCGGTCGCGCTTGTAGAGCTCCTTGGCCTTGAGCGCGTTGTTCAGATACCCCACCAGGGGCGAGTTCGCGGCCTCGTAGAGGTTGTCGATTCCGAGCTGATCCTCGACGAACTCGACCCCTGCCTCGGTGACGGCAACCGTTCGCTTGCCCTCCTCGACCTCGTAGTGCTCGTCCACGCGCATCCGGGGAGCCAGGCGTGCGAACTCCGGGTACCAGCGCTGGTTCTCGTCGGCGGGGCCGGAGATGATCAGCGGCGTCCGCGCCTCGTCGATGAGAATGGAGTCGACCTCGTCGACGACGGCGAAGTTGTGGCCACGCTGCACCAGGTCGTCCAGGGACCACGCCATGTTGTCACGCAGGTAGTCGAAGCCGAACTCGTTGTTCGTGCCATAGGTGATGTCGGCGGCGTACGAGGCCCGCCGTTGCTCCGGAGTCATGTTCGCCAGGATCTTGCCGACGGACAACCCCAGGAATCGGTGCACCCGACCCATCCAGTCGGCGTCCCGGCCGGCCAGGTAGTCATTGGTGGTCACCACGTGCACGCCCTCGCCGGAGAGCGCGTTCAGATAGGCCGGCAACGTCGAGACGAGGGTCTTGCCCTCGCCGGTCTTCATCTCGGCGATGTTGCCCAGGTGCAGTGCGGCGCCACCCATCAGCTGCACCTTGTAGTGGAACTGGCCCAGCGTCCGGCGCGCCGCCTCGCGGACGACGGCGAACGCCTCGGGCAGAAGCTCGTCCAGCGTCTCGCCGTCGGTGTAGCGCTGCTTGAACTCGTCGGTGAGCGCACGCAACTCGGCGTCGGTCAGATCGACGTAGTCCTCTTCGAGGGTTTCGATGTGATCGGCGATGGACGTGAGCCGGCGGACCATCTTGCCTTCACCGGCGCGCAGGAGCTTGTTGAGAACCACCCCGACATCCTACGTGGCGGCCATCACGGGGAAATATGAAAGGTCCTATCTGGCAATCTGGGCGCATGCCCGAGTGGAACGCAGACGTGCTGGACAGCCTGGAACTGCGGTCGCAGCGCCTGTGCCTGCGCCGCTGGGAGGCGGCCGACGCCCAGGCGGTCGAGCGGATCATGGCCGACCCGAGGATGACGGAGTTCCTCCCCCTGCCACGCCCCTACACCCGCGCCGACGCCGACGCCTTCGTCACCGGTGCGGGCGCGAGACCGGCCGACGCGGGTCGCCTCGAGCTCGCGATCACCGCTGGCGGCGCGGTGGTGGGTGCGATCGGGATGAGCCTGCCGAGCACCGACCGGCCGGCCGGGATCGGGTACTGGGTCGGCAGCGATCACTGGGGCAGCGGGTACGCTACCGAGGCGACCCGGGCGCTGGCCGAATTCGCATTCGCCCACGGCGTCCACCGGATCGGCATCCAGGCCGACATCGCCAACCTCGCCTCGATCCGGGTGGCGCTGCGTGCCGGGTTCCGCTTCGAGGGCGTGGCCCGGCTCAGCCGGCGCAGCCAACACGGGCTGGCCGATCACGCGATCCTGGCCCGGCTCGCCAGCGACTCGGGCGCACCGGTGCCGCCGACGTGGCCGCCACCGCCCGAGCTGTCCGACGGCACGGTCCTGCTCCGGCCGACCCGGCCCGAGGACTGGCCCACCGTGCACGCCGAGAGCACGAATCCGGAGGCCCTGCGCTGGGGCTTCTTCGAGACCGCCATGCCCGAGCGGGCGGCTGTCGAACGAAGCAGGGTCGCCGGGATGAACTGGCTGGTCGGCCGGTCGGTGGACCTGCTGCTCTGCGATGCCGAGACCGGGGAGGGCGCCGGCGGCATCAACCTGCGCTGGGTCGGCCCGCCGGACGTGCTCGGCATCGGCTATGGCGTGCTGCCGCAGTTCCGCGGCCGGCGGTTCACCAGCCGAGCGCTCGACCTGGTCGCCGCCTGGGCCTTCGAGCACACCTCGATCGTGCGGCTGGAACTCGGCTGCAAGGCGGACAACGTGGCCTCGGCGCGGTCGGCCGAACGCGCCGGCTTCGTCCGCGACGGGCGCTTGGCGTCGCGGCTGCGCAACCCGGACGGCTCCTACAGCGAGGAGATCAGCTTCGCCAGGGTCCGTCCGGCCACCTGAAGCCCGGAGCGGGCGGACGAAGCGACCTGCCTCAATCGAGATAGAGCCGGTGCTTGGCGATGTACTGCACGACGCCGTCGGGCACCAGGTACCAGATCGGCCGGTTGCCAACCACCCGCTCGCGCACCGCCGAGGAGGAGATCGCCATCGCCGGCACGTCGAGCAACGTCACGATGTCGGACGGCAGATGGTCGCCGGACAGGTGATAGCCCGGGCGCGTCACGCCGATCAGATGACACATCGTGAAGACCTGTTCGGCGTCCTTCCAGGACAGGATGGCCTGCAGCGCGTCGGCCCCGGTGATGAAGAACAACTCCGCACCAGGCCGGACCGCGGCGATGTCACGCACCGTGTCGACGGTGTAGGTCGGCCCCGGCCGGTCGAGGTCCACCCGGCTGACCCAGAACCGGGGATTGGACGCGGTCGCCACCACCGTCATCAGGTACCGGTGCTCGGCCGGGCTGACGGCGCGGTGCACCTTCTGCCACGGCTGCCCGGTCGGTACGAACACCACCTCGTCGAGGTCGAAGAGGTCGGCCACCTCGCTGGCCGCGACCAGGTGGCCGTGGTGGATCGGGTCGAACGTCCCGCCCATGATGCCGACCCGGCGGGCCCGGCCGTCCGGCACCGAAACCGCGAGCGAAGTGTCCTGGTGCCCGGCAGCAGTCATGGCCGCATCGTAGGAGAAACCGGCCCGGTCCGGCCCGGCGGCTCTCGATCACCCGCCGCACGATCACCAGCCGCACACGGTCGCCCGCCGCGCACGGGGAGCCAGCCGCACCCGATCACCCGCAGCGAAGCACGGCTGGCCCGACGCCGGAAACCTCAGCGCTGGGCGGCCGCGGTCGGCGTGATCGGCGCCGGCAACGCCGAATCGCCCATCAGGTAGCGATCCACCGCGGCGGCGGCGGAACGGCCCTCGGCGATCGCCCACACGATCAGGCTCTGGCCACGTCCCATGTCGCCCGCCACGAACACCCCCGGCACCGAGGTGGCGAAGGAATCGTCCCGGGCGACCGTCCCACGCTCGGTGAAGTCCACCCCCAGCTCGGTGAGCAGCCCGGGCCGGTCCGGGCCGACGAAGCCCATCGCCAGCAGCACCAGCTCACATGGCAGGTCGAAGTCGGTCCCGGGCACCCGTTCGAACCGGCCGTCGCGGAACTCCACCTGGTGTGCCCGCAGCGCCGCCACCGCACCCTGGCCGTCGTCGACGAAGCGTTCGGTATTGACCGCGAAGACCCGCTCACCACCCTCCTCGTGCGCCGAGGCGGTCCGGAAGATCAGCGGCCAGGTCGGCCACGGGTTCGCGTCGGCCCGGGTGGCCGGTGGCCTGGCCATGATCTCGAACTGGTGCACCGAGGCCGCACCCTGCCGGTGCGAGGTGCCGAGGCAGTCGGCACCGGTGTCCCCGCCACCGATGATCACCACCCGCTTGCCCGCGGCCGAGATCGGCGACTCGGCCAGGTCACCCTGCTGCACCCGGTTGGCCGGTGGCAGGAACTCCATCGCCTGATGGACGCCGGCCAGCTCCCGCCCCGGAATCGGCAGCTCCCGCCAGGCGGTCGCGCCGCCGGCGAGCACCACCGCGTCGCAACCGTCCCGCAGCTGCTCGACGGTCAGGTCGACCCCGACGTCGACGCCGGCCCGGAATTCGACCCCCTCGGTCACGAGCTGCTGCAGGCGCCGGTCCAGCACCCGCTTCTCCATCTTGAACTCCGGGATGCCGTACCGCAGCAGGCCACCGATCCGGTCGGCGCGCTCGTACACCACGACCCGGTGACCGGCCCGGGCGAGTTGCTGCGCGGCAGCCAGCCCGGCCGGGCCGGAGCCGACGACGGCCACCCGCTTTCCGCTCTGCCGCTGCGCCGGCACCGGCGCCACCCACCCGTTGGCCCAGGCCCGTTCGGCGATCTCCTTCTCGACCTGCTCGATCGTGACCGGCTCCTGGCTGATGCCGAGCACGCAGGACGCCTCGCACGGCGCCGGGCACAGCCGCCCGGTGAACTCCGGGAAGTTGTTGGTGGCGTGCAGCCGGGTGCTGGCGTCCTGCCAGCGGTCCCGGAACACCAGGTCGTTCCACTCGGGGATCAGATTCCCCAGCGGGCACCCGCTGTGGCAGAACGGGATGCCGCAGTCCATGCAGCGGCCGGCCTGCTCGCGAGTCACCCGGTCGTCGGACGCCTCGTACACCTCACGCCAGTCCTGGATCCGGACCGGCACCGGCCGCCGGGATGGCAGCTGCCGACCGTGCTTCAGGAATCCGGTGATGTCGCCCAAGGGTCGCCTCCGCAGAACGAGTAGTCACTGCGGGACGGCACCGGCCCGGTCCGGAACACGATACTCGACCGGGTTCGCCGGCACGAAGCGTCAACGCACCTGCCCGTCCCCGTAGACGACCCATTTGGTGGAGGTCAACTCGGCCAGCCCCATCGGGCCGCGGGCGTGCAGCTTCTGGGTCGAGATTCCGATCTCGGCGCCGAAGCCGAACTCGCTGCCGTCGACGAACCGGGTCGAGGCGTTCACGACGACCGCGGCCGCGTCGATCTGGGCCACGAACCGGCGGGCCGTCTCGAGGTTCCGGGTGACGATGGCCTCGGTGTGCCCGGTCGACCACCGGCGGATGTGCTCGATCGCCTCGTCGGCGCTGTCCACCACCCGGGCAGCGATCTCCAGGCCCAGGTACTCGCGCGCCCAGTCCTCCTCGGTGGCAGGCGCCGCGCCGGGCTCGGCCGCGAACGCATCGTCGCCGTGCACCTGCACGCCGCCCTCGCGCAGCGCCGCCGCGATCCGGGGCACGAACTCGGCGGCCACGTCGCGGTGCACCAGCAACGACTCGGCGGTGTTGCAGACGCTCGGCCGCGACAGCTTGGCGTTCAGCACGATCTCCTCGGCCATCGCCAGGTCGGCGCTGGCATCGACGTAGATGTGGACGTTGCCGATGCCGGTCTCGATCACCGGCACCGAGGAATTCTCGACCACATACGAGATCAGGCCGGCCCCGCCGCGCGGGATCACCACGTCCACCAGCCCGCGCGCCCGCAGCAGGTGGCCGACGCTGGACCGGTCGGTGCCGGGCACCAGCTGGATGCAGTCGGCCGGCAGCCCCGACTTGGCAGCGGCCTCCGACAGCACCGACACCAGCACCCGGTTCGACCGGATGGCACTGGCCGAACCCCGCAGTAGGGCGCAGTTGCCGGACTTGATCGCCAGGCCCGCCGCATCCACCGTCACGTTCGGCCGGGCCTCGTACACCATCGCCAGCACGCCGAGCGGCACCCGCACCTGGCTCAGCTGCAGGCCGTTCGGCCGGACGAAGCCCCGCACCACCTCGCCCACCGGATCCGGCAGGGCGGCCAGCTGGCGCAGGCCGTCGGCCATCGCCGCGACCCGGTCCTCGGTGAGCGCGAGCCGGTCCAGCAGCTGCTCGGCCATGCCGTCGGACCGGCCCGCCGCCACGTCCTCCCGGTTCGCCGCGAGCACGTCGGCCCGGGCCGCCAGCAGCGCATCGGCCATCGCCAGCAGCGCCCGGTCCTTGACGCCCCGGGCGAGCGGGGCCAGCTCGATCGACGCAGCCCGTGCCCGGGCCGCCACCGCGATCACCTGCTGCTGAGTCGCTGTCTCGTCCATGCCCGGAACGCTAACCGGCCGGCCTGCGCCAGGCCAGCAGAATTCATCAAATGATGACCAGATCGTCACGATGAACGGCTTCACGTCGCAGCTCGGGCGGCAGCTGGTGGCTGGACCGGCCGAGCAGGCCCGGCAGATCCTCGCTGTCGAAGCCGACGAGGCCGCGGGCCACCACCCGGCCCGCCGGATCGGCCAGCTCCACCGGATCGCCCGCCGCGAAGTCACCCACCACGCCGGTGATGCCGGCGGTCAGCAGCGACACCCGCCGGGTCACCACCGCCTCGACGGCGCCGGCGTCGAGCACCAGCCGGCCGCGCGGCGCGGTCGCGTGCCGCAGCCAGAACAGCCGGGACGACGGCCGCTTGCCGGTGGGCGCGAAGTACGTGCCACCCGAACCGGCCAGCGCCTCGGCGACCCGGTCCGCCGCGGTCAGCAGCACCGGGATGCCGGCCCCGGTCGCGATCTGGGCGGCGTCGATCTTGGTGGCCATGCCGCCGGTGCCCACCGCCGAACCGGTGCCGGCCACCTGCACCCGGGCCAGGTCGGCCGGCGAGTGCACCTCGGCGACGAAGTCCGCCCCCGGCTGCCGCGGGTCGGCGGTGTAGAGGCCGTCGATGTCCGACAGCAGCACCAGCGCGTCGGCGCTGACCAGGTGTGCGGCCAGCGCGGCGAGCCGGTCGTTGTCGCCGAACCGGATCTCGGCGGTCGCGACGGTGTCGTTCTCGTTGACGATCGGGATCACGCCGAGCGCCAGCAACCGCTCCAGCGTGCGCACCGCGTTGCGGTAGTGCCCGCGCCGGTGCAGGTCGTCGGCGGTCAGCAGCACCTGCCCGACTGTCAGCCCGTGCCGGCCGAACGAGGCCGCGTACCGCTCGGCGAGCAGCAGCTGCCCGACGCTGGCCGCGGCCTGCTGGGTGGCCAGATCACGCGGCCGGGTGCGCAACCCGAGCGGGCCGATGCCCGCCGCGATCGCCCCGGAGGACACCAGCACCACCTGCTGCCCGGCCCGCCGGCGGGCGGCGAGCGCATCCACCAGGGCGTCCAGCCGGGCCGGGTCCAGTCGCCCGCGCCGGGTCAGCGAGGACGAGCCGACCTTCACCACCGTCCGCGGCGCCCAGGCCACGAGCGCGCGACCGCCGCCGCCGTCCAGCGACTGGCCGTGCGCCGCGCCCGCCCCGCTCATCGCAGCTGGTCCTCCGCGGCCAGCTCCTCGTCGGTCCGGTGCACCCGCCGGGCGCGCTTGCTCGCCAGCCGCTCGTCGGCACCCCGGCGGTGATTCTGATCCAGCCGCTCGTCCGTGCCGCGCCGGGTGGGCAGGTAGGCCTGGTCGGCCAGGTCACCGGTCGGGGCGAAGTCGAAGACGTAGTCGCCGATGGTGACGCTCGCCCCGGGCTCGGCACCCAGCCGGGCCAGCTCGTCCTCGACGCCCAGCCGGGCCAGCCGGTCGGCGAGGAAGCCGACCGCCTCGTCGTTGTCGAACTGGGTCTGGCGCACCCACCGCTCCGGCTTGCGACCGCGCACCAGGTAGGCACCGGGTTCCGCGGGATCCTCGACGACCGTGAACCCGGAGTCGTCGATGGCGGCCGGGGTCAGCACGATCGGCGCGGCGGCCAGCGTCTGCTGCTCGGCGCGGTGCCGTTCGACCAGCTCGGCCAGGGCGAAACCCAGTTCCCGCAGGCCGGCGTGCGACACCGCAGAGATCGGGAAGACCCGGTAGCCGCGGGCGGTCAGGTCCTCGGTGACCAGGTCGGCCAGGTCCGCGGCCTCGGGCACGTCCACCTTGTTCAGCGCGACCAGCCGGGGACGCTCGAGCAGGTCGCCGAGGGTGGCCGAGTACTGCGCCAGCTCGGCCTCGATGGCCGCCAGGTCGCTGGCCGGATCGCGGCCCGGCTCCAGGGTCGCGCAGTCGAGCACGTGCACCAGCACCGCGCACCGCTCGATGTGGCGCAGGAAGTCCAGCCCGAGGCCCTTGCCCTGGGCGGCGCCGGGGATCAGGCCCGGCACGTCGGCGACGGTGTAGGTGGTCGCCCCGGCGCTGACCACGCCGAGGTTCGGCACCAGGGTGGTGAAGGGGTAGTCGGCGATCTTGGGGCGCGCGGCCGACAGCGCGGCGATCAGCGACGACTTGCCGGCGGACGGGAAGCCCACCAGGCCGACGTCGGCGACCGACTTCAGCTCCAGCACCACGTCCAGGGTCTCCCCCGGCTCACCGAGCAGTGCGAAACCCGGCGCCTTGCGGCGCGGCGAGACCAGCGCGGCGTTGCCGAGCCCGCCCCGGCCACCCTGGGCGACGACGTACCGGGCGCCGGCGCCGGTGAGGTCGGCCAGCACGCTGCCGTCCGAGGCGTGCACCACGGTGCCGTTCGGGACGGCCAGTTCGAGGTCCTCGCCGTCGGCCCCGCTGCGATGCTTGCCGGCGCCGGGCCGGCCGTTGCCGGCCTTCTGGTGCGGGTGGTGGTGGAAGTCCAGCAGCGTGTGCACCTGCGGGTCGACGGTGAGCACCACGTTGCCGCCCCGGCCGCCGTTGCCACCGTCCGGACCGCCGAGCGGCTTGAACTTCTCCCGGTGGATCGAGGCACAGCCGTGGCCTCCGTTGCCGGAGGTGACGTGCAGGACCACCCGGTCGACGAAACTCACCACTTGTCCGGCTGCCTCTCTGCGACACCGTCCCGGTCACCGGTTGACGTGCGCGGATGGAAACTTGCTAGGAAAAGCCGAGAGCGGGCGACCGGATTCCCGGCGCCCGCTCCAGCTGATGAAGCTCGTACGACGTTGTTCCGCTGCCGGGGCGTCAGGCCTCGGCCGGAACGATGCTCACGGTCTTGCGCCCGCGACGGCTGCCGAACTGGACGTTGCCGTCGGCCAGCGCGAACAGCGTGTCGTCGCCACCGCGGCCGACCAGGGCGCCCGGGTGGAACTTGGTGCCACGCTGCCGGACGATGATCTCGCCGGCGCTGACCAGCTGGCCGCCGAAGCGCTTGACGCCGAGCCGCTGAGCCTGCGAGTCCCGCCCGTTGCGGGAGGAGGACGCACCCTTCTTGTGTGCCATAGCGCTACTTCTTTCCGCTCTCGATGCCGGTGACCCGGACCTGCGACAGCTGCTGCCGGTGGCCGATCCGCTTGTGGTAGCCGGTCTTGTTCTTGAACTTGTGAATGCGGATCTTCGGCCCCTTCACGGCACCCAGGATCTCGCCGGTGACCGAGACGCCGGCCAGCGCCGCGGCATCGGTGGTGACGTTCTCACCGTCGACCAGCAGGATGGCCGGCAGCGCGACGCTGGCGCCGGGCTCGGCGTCCAGCTTCTCGACCGTCACGACGTCGCCTACCGCGACCTTGTACTGCTTGCCGCCGGTTTTGACGATGGCGTACATCGTGAATCCACTCCTGTCGAACAGCTATCGAATAGATTTGCGCGCCCGCTGACCGGACGCTCACGCAAGAACGGCCCACGGACACGCTGTGGGCCGCTGTACAGATTACGGCACCGGCCCCGGCGCAGGCAAAGCGGGCCGGTCGAACTCCGGCCCGCTGCCGGTCAGCCCTCGGTGCCGGTGGTCGCGGCCGGCGGGCCGGCCGGCCGGCGGGCCGCCCGGCGACGCCGGGGCCGCGCCGGTGCCGGCGCTTCCGCAGCCTCGGCGGCGGTGCCCGCACCGGCCGGCGTACCCGGCTCGGCCGCCACCGGCACACCCTCGTCCGCCGAGGCGGCCGGCGTGGCGTCGGTGGTTGGCGTGGCGTCGGCGGCCGGCTCGGCAGCCCCGGTCACGGCCGACTCGGCCAGCGCGACGGCCTCCTCCCGGCTGGCGGTCGCCGCCGCGATGGCCGCGATCGCATTCGCGGCGGCCCGCCGCTTCTCCGCATCGGCAGCAGGGTCGGCCGGCTCGGCCGGGGGCTTGCTCTCCGGGCTGGCGGCGCCGGACTTCGAGCCCCGCCCGCGCCGGCCCCGGCTCGGGCGCTCCTCGTCCCCGCCGGGCTGCTGGTTGTTGGCGCCGTTGCCGGACTTGCGCTCCACCGGCTCCAGGTGCACGATCACGCCCCGGCCGTGGCAATGCTCACACGGCTCGCTGAACGCCTCCAGCAGGCCCTCGCCGACCCGCTTGCGGGTCATCTGCACCAGGCCGAGCGAGGTGACCTCGGCCACCTGGTGCTTGGTCCGGTCCCGGCCGAGGCACTCGGTGAGCCGGCGCAGCACCAGGTCCCGGTTGCTCTCCAGCACCATGTCGATGAAGTCGATCACCACGATGCCACCGAGATCGCGCAGCCGGAGCTGGCGGACGATCTCCTCCGCGGCCTCCAGGTTGTTGCGGGTGACGGTCTGCTCGAGATTGCCGCCGGAGCCGGTGTACTTGCCGGTGTTGACGTCGACGACCGTCATCGCCTCGGTGCGGTCGATGACCAGCGAACCGCCGGACGGCAGCCACACCTTGCGGTCGAGGGCCTTGGCCAGCTGCTCGTCCACCCGCAGGTCACGGAAGAGGTCCGACTCGGCGGTGTGCAGGCTGATCCGGTCGGCCAGGTCGGGCGCGATGTCGCCGACGTAGCCGGACAGGGTCCGGTGGATCTCGCTGCCCGAGACGAGCAGCTTGGCGAAGTCGTCGTTGAAGATGTCGCGGACCACCCGGATGGCCAGGTCGGGCTCGCCGTGCAGCAGCATCGGCGCGTCCGACTTCTTGGCAGCCTTGGCCTGGATCGCCTCCCACTCGGTCTTGAGCCGCTCGACGTCGGAGATCAGGTCCTGCTCGGAGGCGCCCTCGGCCGCCGTCCGGACGATGACGCCCGCCTCGTCCGGCACGACCTTCTTCAGGATCGACTTGAGGCGGCTGCGCTCGGTGTCGGGCAGCTTGCGGCTGATGCCGGTCATGCCGCCGCCCGGAACGTAGACCACGAACCGGCCCGGCAGCGACACCTGGCTGGTCAGCCGGGCGCCCTTGTGCCCGATCGGATCCTTGGTGACCTGGACGAGCACCGAGTCACCGGAGCTCAGCGCGTTCTCGATGGACCGAGCCTTGCCCGCCAGGCCGGCCGAGTCCCAGTTGACCTCGCCCGCGTAGAGCACGCCGTTGCGGCCCCGGCCGATGTCGATGAAGGCCGCCTCCATCGAGGGCAGCACGTTCTGCACCCGGCCGAGGTAGACGTTGCCGACCGCACTGGCAGCACTGGCCCGGGTGACGTAGTGCTCGACCAGGATGTCGTCCTCGAGCACCGCGATCTGGGTCCGGTCGCCGGTCTGGCGGACGGCCATCACCCGCTCCACCGCCTCGCGCCTGGCCAGGAACTCGGCCTCGGTCAGGATCGGGGCGCGGCGCCGGCCGGAGTCCCGGTTGTCGCGGCGGCGCTGGCGCTTGGCCTCGAGCCGGGTCGAGCCCTTGACGCCGCGGACCCCGTCGTCGTCGGCTGCCCCGCCACGGCCGCGGCCGTCCCGGATGTGCACGACGGTGTTCGGCGGGTCGTCGTCGGAGGAGCCGGAGTCGTCCGCGCCGGCGGACCGGCGGCGACGGCGGCGACGGCGGGCGCTGGCAGACAGCGCGGCCTCGGCCACCTCGTCGGCGTGCTCGGAATCCGGCTCGTCGCCCTCGTCGTCGGCACTGCCCGCCTCGTCCTCAGCAGCGTCCTGGGTGTCACCGGCGTTGTCGGAGCCCTTGCTGCCCCGACCGCGGCGCCCGCGACGGCGGCGCCGGCGCGGGCCGTCACCCTGCTCCTGCTCGGCGGCCCCGTCCGGCTGGTCGGCGCCGTCCTCGCTGGTCTCGAGCTCGGCCGGCGCCTGCTCCTCGGCGGCCGCATCGGGTTCCGGCGACTGGGCCGGCCGGGTCGCCCGGCGGCGACGGGTCGGCGTGGCGGCCGGCGGCTGGAAGAGCACGGCCGGAGCGACCGGGGCGACGGCCTGCGCCTCGGCCGCATCCTCGGCGGCAGGCTCGGTTTCGATGGTCTGCGCCTCGGCGGGCTGCGCCTCGGCGGCCTGGGCTTCGGCAGGCTGGGGCTCGGCAGCTGCCGGGGCCGCCTTCTTGGCGGCCCGCTTGCGCGGAGCCTTCTTGGCCGGGGCCTTGGCCGCCGGGGCCTGCTCGGTGGGGGCCTGCTCGGTGGGGGCCTGCTCCGTGATCGGCTCGGGCCCGGCGGGACCCTCGGCGGCCGGTCCGGTCCCGACCGGCTCGGCCGGGGCCGCCTTCTTCGCGGCCCGCTTGCGCGGGGCCTTCTTGGCCGGGGCCTTGGCCGCCGCGGCCTGTGCCGCCGGCGGCTGCTCGGGCAGCTGGCCGGCTGGGGTCTGGTCTGTCGAGGCCCCGGCGGGCTCCTGTACGGCCGGAACGGTGTCGGCGACGGCCGCTGCCGGGTCGACCGCCGGAGCGGCCTTCTTCGCGGCCGCCTTGCGCGGTGCCCGCTTGGCAGGGGCCTTGCGGGCGGCCTTCTTGGCCGGCTGCGCTGCGGCCTGACCCTCGGTGCCGGCGGTGCTGGTGGACTGGTCGGTGGGTTCGGTGTCGAGCATGTGCTCGGTGTGCTCCTGTCTCACCGCCGGGGCCGGGTGCGCCAGCACCCGAAGTCGTCCGGGTCACCGGCAGCCGGCCGCGCAGCGGCGGTACGGCGGTCCACCCGCAAGCGGGCCGCGAAGTCTGTTCTTCCCGCGGCGGAAACCACGTGGAAGGCCCCTGCCGGCGGGAGCCGGCCGGGCGGTCGTGCGGAAGCTATCTGGTCGACAGCTCGGTCGTGCGCAACGGGTCCGCCACCCCACCGGCATCGTCCACCGGTCCCTGCGCCAGCCGGGTGGCCCGGACGGGCTCCAGCGGGGCGAAACCGGCGACCGACCGCAGTGCGGCGAGAACGTCGTCGGGTCGTACGGTCGGCGTCGCCTGCCGAACGACCGCCGTCATTATCGCACGAGGCACCGCGACCGCGTCCTGCGACACCTCCGCGACCTCGGCCGAGAGCACCGGCCCCCGGGCGTCGATCTCGCGCCGGCCGTCCTTGGTGAGCCGTTCCACCAGTACCTCCTCGGCGGCCAGCAGCGCTGCCACCGCGGCGGCCAGCCCCGCCGGATCGCCGGCGATCTCCAGCTGCCAGACCGACGCCTGGATCCGCTCGGCCAGCGACCCGGGCGGGCAGTCGGCCGCGTCCACTGCCCGCACGATGTCCAGGCCCGGCGGCAGCACCGCGTCCAGCGCGGCGGCGACCGCGGCCGGCTCCCGGTGCTCGGCCAGCGCGATCTCCAGGTACTCGGCCTCCGAGGCCACCCCGGTCGGCGCGGCGCCCACGTAGGAGATCTTCGGGTGCGGGTGGAAGCCGGCCGAGTAGGCCATCGGGATCCCGGCCCGGCGCAGCGACCGTTCGAAGGCGCGGGCGAAGTCCCGGTGCGAGGTGAAGCGCAGCCGGCCGCGCTTGGCGTACCGGAGCCGGATCCGCTGCACGGGAGCGATGTACTCCGCGTCCGGCACCCGGCGGCTCACGCTGATTCCTCTTCGCGCGAGCGCTCATCGAGCGTTCGCTCCGCTCCTCGGCTTCGCCTGCGATGCTCACTCACCGGGCGCCCCCTCGGTTTTGGCGGCCAGCGGTAGCAGGGTCCGGCCGGTCGGGCCGATCTGGATGTCGGTGCCCATGCTCGGGCAGACCCCGCAGTCGAAGCACGGCGTCCAGCGGCAGTCGTCCTGCTCGTAGCCGGTCAGCGCGTCCTGCCAGTCGTCCCAGAGCCACTGCTTGTCCAGGCCGGAGTCCAGGTGGTCCCAGGGCAGCACCTCGTCGGCGTCCCGCTCCCGGGTGGTGAACCAGGCCAGGCTGACCGGGCCGCCGCCGAACACCGCGGCGGCCGAGTTCACCCAGCGTTCGTAGGAGAAGTGCTCGCTCCAGCCGTCGAACCGGGCGCCCTCGCGCCAGACCCGCTCGATCACCGCGCCGACCCGCCGGTCACCGCGGGAGAGCAGTCCCTCGATCAGCGACGGCTGCCCGTCGTGGTAGCGCATGCCGATGTTGCGTCCCAGCGACCGGTCGGCGCCGATGGCCGCCCGCAGCGCCCGCAGCCGGGCGTCGACCACCTCGGGCGAGGCCTGCGCGGCCCACTGGAACGGGGTGTGCGGCTTGGGCACGAAGCCGCCGATCGACACCGTCGCCCGGATGTCGCGCGAGCCGGTGGCCTGCCGGCCGGCCCGGATCACGTCGTGCGCCATCCGGGCGATCTCCAGCACGTCCTCGTCGGTCTCGGTCGGCAGGCCGCACATGAAGTAGAGCTTCACCTGCCGCCAGCCCTGGGAGTAGGCGGCGGTCACGGTGCCGATCAGGTCGTCGTGGCTGACCATCTTGTTGATCACCCGGCGCAGCCGCTCCGAACCGCCCTCCGGCGCGAAGGTCAGCCCGGACCGCCGGCCGTTGCGGGAGAACTCGTTGGCCAGGTCGATGTTGAAGGCGTCCACCCGGGTCGAGGGCAGCGACAGCGAGACCTTCGACTCCGCGTACCGGTCGGCCAGCTGCTTGGCCAGCGGCCCGATCTCGGAATGGTCGGCCGAGGACAGCGACAGCAGGCCGACCTCGTCGAAACCGGTCGCGGCCAGCCCGCTCTCGACCATCTGCCCGATGCCCTGCAGCGAGCGTTCCCGGACCGGGCGGGTGATCATGCCCGCCTGGCAGAACCGGCACCCCCGGGTGCAGCCGCGGAAGATCTCCACCGACATCCGCTCGTGCACCGATTCGGCCAGCGGCACCAGCGGGGTCTTGGGATAGGGCCAGGCGTCGAGGTCCATCACGGTCTGCTTGCTGACCCGCTCGGGCACCCGGTCGCGGTTGGGCGTCACCGACGCGATCGGGCCGTCGTCGGCGTAGCGCACGTCGTAGAAGCGCGGGACGTACACCGCCCCGGTCTCGGCCAGCCGGGCGAGCAGCTCGTCCCGGCCGCCGGGGGAACCGGCCCGCTTGAAGTCGGCGATCAGGTCGGAGACCACCCCGACGACCTGCTCGCCGTCGCCGAGCACCGCCGCGTCGAGGAAGTCCGCGATCGGCTCGGGGTTGAACGCGGCGTGGCCGCCGGCCAGCACGATCGGGTCGGCGTCGCTGCGATCGGCGGCGTGCAGCGGGATGCCCGCCAGGTCGAGCGTGGTCAGCAGGTTCGTGTAGCCGAGCTCGGTGGAGAACGAGACGCCCAGCACGTCGAAGGACCGCACCGGCCGGTGGGCGTCGACGGTGAACTGCGGCACACCGTGCTCGCGCATCAGCGCTTCCAGGTCCGGCCAGACGGCGTAGCAGCGCTCGGCCAGCGCGTCCGGGCGCTCGTTCAGCACCTCGTAGAGGATCTGCACGCCCTGGTTGGGCAGGCCCACCTCGTAGGCGTCCGGATAGAGCAGGGCCCAGCGGACCAGGGCCTCGTCCCAGTCCTTGACCCGGGCGTTGAGCTCACCGCCGACGTACTGGATGGGCTTGCTCACCCGGGCCAGCAGCGGCTCGAGCTGGGGAAACAGGCTGGTACTCACGAGGCTCCATGCTACGAGAGAAACCGGCCCGGCCCCGCCGCGGAACGATTCGGCTCAGCGCGGGCGGGTGAACGGCCGGCGCTGCAGCACTCCCGGCGCCGGTGCCGGCGCGTCGGCCCGGGCCAGTCCGAGCGGGGCGAAGGCGTGGTTCGGGAAGAGCGCGGCGACCGAACCCACCCCCAACCGCTTCTGGGCGAGCTCGCCGAGCACGTCGAAGACCTCGTTCACGCCGGGCACGTCGCCGCCGTCCAGGGTGTTCGCCGCCAGCGGCTGCCACCGGCCGTGCACCCGGCTGCCGACCACCCCGCCGCCCAGCAGCCAGACGACGCTGCCGTGGCCGTGGTCGGTGCCGCCGCTGGCGTTCATCGCCACCCGCCGGCCGAACTCTGTGACCACCGCGACGGTCACCCGGGCCCGCCGCTGCGGGCCGAGGTCGGTCAGGAACGCCGCCAGCGACCCGGCGGCCGAGGCCAGGTTGCGGTCGAGCTGGTTGACCTCGTCGGTGTGGGTGTCCCAGCCGCCGACGTCGACGGTGGCGATCTGCAGCCCGACCTCGGCCCGCAGCAGGGTGGCCAGATCCTTCAGCGCGGTGGAGAAGTTGCCGGACGGGTAGCTCGCCCCGTTCTTCACCCCGGCGCCCTGCTGCGCCTTCGCCGCGGTGGCCAGCGCCGCCAGCGTGGTGGGCACGTCCTCGCCGAGCGGGCCGCTCAGTCCCCGGTACATCGCCGTGATGGCCGCCTCGGACTGCGCTGCCACCCCGGACCAGCCCGGGAACACGAAGTTCTTCAGCGAGCTCAGCACCAGCTTCTGCTGCTCGCCGGCCAGCGAGGCCGGCAGCGCCGAGCCGTCGGCGACCGCGCGGAAGGTGGTGCCCGGGCCGAGCTGGCCCAGCGCCCGGTCGAGCCAGCCGGTGGTCGCGGTGTCAGAGCCGCGCTCCAGGTAGGACTGGGCCTGGAAGTGGCTGCGGGTGATGCCGCCGGTCGAGACACCGGGCACGAAGGCCAACTCGCCACTGCCCCAGAACGGTGCCAGCGGTGTCAGCGCGGAGTTCATCGCCCAGCCGCCGGCCAGCGGCAGCAACGAGGTCGGGATGAGCTTCGGCCGGGCCGACTGCAGGTAGTCCAGGCCGAGGGCGGAGCTGGCCGGCACCAGGATCCGCAGCCCGTCGGCGGCACCCCGCATGAAGATCAGCACCAGCGTGTTGCCGTTGCCGGTGTTCGGGGCGGCGTACGCGGCCCGGGTGGTGACCAGCTGGCTGCCGAGCGCGGCCACCCCGGCCATGCCGAGGCCGGCCAGGAAGGTGCGGCGGGTGTGCCCGCCCCGCCAGGCGTCCTGCTGCTCGCACAGCTCGGCGCGGACCGCCGCGGCCTGCGCGGCGAGCAGCGCATCGCCCCGGGCGACGTCGGACATCACGGTCTCCTCACCGCTCATCGGAGCGCGAACTGGGGCGAGTCGAGGATCAGCGGCACCAGGTGCCCCAGCAGCCAGCGCAGCTTGGACTGCGCCAGCGGGGTGCTGGCCGGCTCGCCGAGGAAGGTCTGCAGCGCCTGCCGGTGCGCGGCGGGCAGCGGGCTGCCGGCCAGCCGGACGCAGAGCGCGGTGATCGCCGCGCCGCTGGTCGCCGGGGCCGGGCTCGGGTAGAGCGTGGTGAGGTCGAGCTTGTCGAAGCCGTCCCACCAGCTCTGCGCGAAGCCGCGGTGGAACTCCCAGAGGTTGAGCAGGCTGCCGGAGGAGCGCCAGGCGGTCGCGACGTCCGGGTAGCCGTTCGGCGGTGACCAGTCCAGCGGCACCTGGCCCACCGACGAGCTCATCCAGTGCAGCCCGGGCAGCGTGGTGGCCAGCGTGCCGGTCGAGTAGCCGAAGATCCGGACGGTGGCCAGCAGGTTCTCCAGCGGCCGGCGGACCTTGGCGCCGCGGCTGGCCCAGAACTCGCTGGAGCGGACGATGGTCGACAGCATCGGCACCAGCTGGGTGCCGCTGTCGGAGTAGGCCTGGGCCACCGCGGCGACCAGGCCGGGGGTCGGGGTGTCGGAGACGAAACGGACGCAGAGCTGCTGGGCCAGCCGCTGCGCCGTCTTGGGATGCGCGGCCAGGTAGCGCAGGTAGTCGTCGCCGGCCGCCTCACCCCCGTCCGCGGTGGCGTTGGCGTGCCGGAAACCCATCACCGCGATCGGCCCGGTCCAGTGCTTCTTGCCGTTGTAGAGGTAGTTGTAGTCGGCGTCGAGGGTGCGCCCGGTCAGGATCTTGGCCGAGTTCTTGACGTCGTCCTCGGTGTAGTTGCCGGCCCCGACGGTGTGCAGTTCGAGCAGTTCGCGGCCGTAGTTCTCGTTCACCGCGGTCTTGGTCGACTGGGCCAGCGACAGGTACTGCAGCATCGCCGGGTTGCGGGCCGAGGCCAGCAGCAGGTCGGTGAACGAGCCGAACGCGTGCCGCCGGATCACGTCCCGGTCCATGGTGTGCCGAGTGGTCCAGACGCCGTCGCTGTGGTTGGCCACGTTGAGGTGGTTGGCGAGTGCGTCCACTACCGACTCGTAGAGCTGGGCCGGGCTCCAGGTCTGCAGGCCCAGGGTCACCTCGGTGAGCTGGTCCATCAGCTGCCAGCCGTACTCGTTGCCGTTGGCCTTCAGCCAGGCCCGGACGTCCTTGGGCGACAGGCCGAGCAGGGTGCCGTGCGCGGCGATGGCCGGGTGGGCGGCATAGCCGGCGGGCATCGCGAGCTGGTGCGCCCACCAGCCGTCGTAGCCGCGGGCGGCGAGGTCGGCCCGGGCCGCGGGTGAGTCCCCGAAGCCGAACCGGGCCAGCAGCAGCGACGGCGGGTCCCAGGGCATCGGCGCGTACGCGGTGCGGGGCGCGTTCTGCACCGCCGCCGCGATGCTCGGCCAGATCGTGGTTGCCACCTGTAATCACTCTCCGTGCTGGTGAAATCACGCAGAGTTAACCAAATGGTGGTGCCCGGCGGAGCGCTTTTCGCGAATCAGCGCCAGTCGGCGGTCCGCCGGTGGATGGCCTGCAGCAGGCCCAGCGCGATGCCCATCGCGAACATCGACGACCCGCCGTAGGAGACGAACGGCAGCGGCAGCCCGGTGACCGGGGTCAGGCCGAGGTTCATGCCGATGTTCTGGAAGGTCTGGAAGCCGATCCAGCAGACGATGCCGGCCGCCACCAGCCGGGCCGCGCCGGTGGCCGCGACCGCGATCCGCAGGCCCCGCCAGAGCACCACGCCGATGCCGGCGATGATCGCGAGCGAGCCGAGGAACCCCAGCTCCTCCCCCGCCACCGAGAAGACGAAGTCGGTCTGCTGCTCCGGCACGAACGCGCCGCGGGTCTGCGCGCCGTGGAAGAGCCCCTGGCCGAAGAAGCCGCCGTGCGCGATCGCGATGTGCGCCTGGTTGATGTTGTAGGCCACCCCCTGCGGGTCACGGCCGGGATGGGCGAAGGCGGCGAACCGCGCCAGCTGGTACTCCGCGAGCACGCCGGCCTTGATCGCCAGCACCGCGCCCAGCACGCCGAGCAGCAGCAGGCCGGCCAGCCAGCTGGCCCGGACCCCGGCCGCGATGAGCACCCCCAGCGCGGCCGAGCCCAGCACCAGGGCCGAGCCGAGGTCCGGCTGCAGCATGATCAGGCCCAGCGGCGGCATCAGCAGCGCGAGCCCCAGCGCCAGGTCCCGGCCGGTCGGCGGCGACCCGGGCGGCCGGGTCGCCGCGCGCTGGGAGAACAGCACCGCCAGCGCCCCGATCAGGCCGAGCTTGGCGAACTCGGCCGGCTGGATCTCGAAACCGCCACCGAGCACGATCCAGGCGTGCGCACCGTTGATCGTCGAGCCGATCGCGAACACCGCGAGCAGCCCGAGGATGCTCAGCAGGTACAGCACCGGCCCGATCAGCCGGAGCAGCCGGGCGTCGACCCGGGCCGCCAGCACCAGCAGGACCGCCCCGAGCGCGGTGTTGAGCAGGTGCTTGGCCAGGTAGGTCTGCGGGTTGCCGCCGGCCAGTTCGAGCCGGGTGCGGGTGGCCGACCAGACGAGCAGGGCACCGATCAGGCTGAGCGCCAGGGCCGCCGCCAGCAGCACCCAGTCGTAGGACCGCAGGCGGCGCGAGTCCGCCATCGCCCGCAGTGGCGCCGGCAGCAGCAGGGTGGTCATCGGCGCGCCGTCCCGGTCACGCCGGGCTTGCCGCTGGCCCGCTGGCCGGTCGGCACCGCGTCGGGCAGGCCGGACGGGCTGCCGGCCGGGCCGGGCGAGCGGGCCGGCGTAGCGGCGGCCCGGCCGGTGGCTGCCGGGCTGGTCACCGTGGCCGTGGGCATCGCGGGCGCCGTGGGCACCGGGACGGCGGCCCGGCTCGGCTGCACGGCGGGCAGCGTGGTCGCCGGCCGGGCGCCGGGCGTAGTGGGGGCGCCGTTCGCCCCGAGCAGGCCCTCCCAGATCTGGCGGGCCATCGGCGCCGCGGCCGAGGCACCGGTGCCGGCCTGCTCGATCATCCCGATCACCACGTACTTGGCGTTGCTCACCGGCGTCCCCGGCTGGTACGGCCCCCAGGACGCCAGCCACGACGTGTCGAGCTTGCCGTACACCTCCGCGGTGCCGGTCTTGCCGCCGATCAGCGTCTTGATCGGCGAACCGTCGAAGGCCAGCGCGCCGGAGACGGAATGGTCGCCGGTGAAGTGCAGCGCGTCGCCGTAGAAGTCCAGGTAGCTCGTGCTCACCGGCAGCGTCCGGACCGCCTTCGGGGTGATCGTGCGGACCAGCTTGCCGGCCGGGTCGACCACCCCCCAGCCGAGGGTCGGCGCGTACAGGGTGCCGCCGTTCACCATCGCCGAGTAGGCCATCGCCAGCTGCAGCGGCGAGACGGTGGTGTCACCCTGCCCGATCGCGGTGTCGGCGTTGTTGCCGGCGAAGAACCGCCAGCCGTCGGTGCAGTTCTCCGAGGCGAGCTGGGTGAGGTAGGCCCGGTCGGACGGGTTGGTCACGTCCGGGTAGCCCTTCCTGGCCGCCGCGCAGTAGTCGGCCTTGTTCGCCTGCCAGAGCGCCATCCGGTTCTCCCGGGAGCCGATCGAGCCACTGGCCTGCTCGTCCGCCGGCAGGTCGATGTGCGGCGGGCTGGCCACCCCGAACGCGGCGGCCATCTTCTGCAGCGGCTCCAGCGGCTTCTTTCCCGCGTCCACCCGGGCCTGGTCGGCCTGCCACTCGGCGACCGCCGGTGCGTAGAAGAACGTGTCGCAGGAGACGTCGAGGGCGAACTTCAGGTCGATCGGGCCGCCGAAGGACTCCGAGTCGTAGTTGGTCTTCATCCGGCCGTCGACGTTCAGCGCGCCCGGGCAGGGGTAGTCGTCGGTGGTGTCGATGGCGCCGGTGGCGATGTCGTCGCTGCTGCTGATCAGCTTGAACGTCGAGCCCGGCGCGTAGGCACCGTCGATGGCCCGGCCGACCAGCGGGTCGTTCGCGCCCGGGTCGGTCAGCCTGGCGTAGTCGGCGACCGAGATCCCGCCGACGAACTCGGCCGGGTCGTAGGTCGGGTAGCTGGCCGCGGCGATCACCCGGCCGGTGTGCGGATCGACCACCACCACCGCGCCGCTCGGGGCCGGCTTGCCCTTGGCGTGCTGGGCCTGCAGCTGCTGCACGAGGGCCTGCTCGGCCAGCGCCTGCACCCGGGCGTCGATGCTGGTGACCAGGCTGTCGCCCGGCTGGGCCGGCACCGACGGCGCGCTGCCGACCGCCTCGCCGCGGGCGTCGAGCTGCACCCGCTGGTCGCCGTCCACCCCACGCAGCACCGAGTCGTAGGACTCCTCCAGGCCGCTGCGACCGATGGTGTCGGCGTCGGCCAGCTTCGGGTCCGCCTTCTGGTCGGCCGCGCTCACCGCACCGGTGTAGCCGAGCACGTGCGCGGCCAGCGTGCCGCCCGGGTAGTCGAGCACGCTCTGGCTGTCGATCGCCACGCCGGGGAACTGCTCGGCGTGCTCGGAGACCGCCAGCACCACCGCGGCGCCGACGTCGGTGGCGACCGGCACCGGCTGGTACGGCTCACCGGTCCAGCACGGGGCGGGGACGTGCACCCCGCACGGCGTGATCTCGCGGCTGAGGTCGGCCGCGCTGACATGCAGCACGGCGGCCAGCCGCGCCAGCACCGCTGCGCCCTGATCGTCCTGGGCCTGCAGGGCGGACCGGTCCACGGTGAGCACGTGGGTGGTGCGATTGCCGACCAGCACCCGGCCGGCCGAATCGAGGATCTCGCCGCGGGGCGCCGGCACCACGATCGAGCCGAGGTGGGTCAGGCCGGCCGACTGCTGGGGCTTGTGCGGATCGAGCAGCTGGACGAAGGCCAGCCGCGCCACCAGGGTCACCAGCAGCGAGCCGAGCAGCAGCCGCAGCACCGCGAGCCGGCGGCGCTGGCCCGGCCCGGCGCCGAGCATGAACGATCCGCGCGAACGCGCGCCGATCGATCCACGCCGCCGCGCGCCGAACGGTCCGCCCGGCCGCGCGCCGAACCCAGCCGGGCGGCGCCACGGCCCGCCGCTAGGCCGCGACATCGGTCCCCCTGGCCGGCGCGGCGGTGACCCGGCTGCCGCCGAGCGGCGGCGTGGTCACGATCCTGGTCGCCGGTCGCGGTGCCCGGACGCCCTGGGCCCGCAGCAGCCGGCGCACCGCCGGCACCACCAGCAGGCCGAGCAGGGCGTCGGTCAGCCCGACCGGGACGAGCGCGAGCAGCGTGGCCGGCAGGGTGGCGGCATGCGAGCCGAGCACCGAGAGCAGCAGGCCGCCGGCCGCGCACGCCCCGGTGGCGATCGCGGCCGCCAGCGCGGCGACGCCCCGGGTTCGGTACCCGCGCTGCACCGCCAGGCCGCCGAGCTTGCCCGCGACCAGCCCCGCGCCGAGCAGGCAGAGCGCCTGCACGCCGGCCGGGTGCTGCGAGCCCAGGTCGGCGACCAGGCCGGTGGCGAAGCCGAACCCGATGCCGACGCCGGGGCCGGCGTAGATGCCGACCACCACGACCAGCAGCGCCGGCAGCGACACCGGCACCGGAAAGGTCAGCGGGCCCACCAGGCTCGCCTGCAGCAGCAGCGCGGTGAGCAGGCCGGCCACCGCGGCAGCCAGCCGGGACGCGGTCACCCGCCACCGCCCGGGGTGAGCGGGGCGCGGGTGGCGGTGTTGGCCGGCAGCAGCACGATGCCCACCAGGTCGAGGGTGCGCAGGCCGGCGGCCGGGCGGACCTGCGCGGTGAGGCCGCCGGCCTGCCCGGTGCGCACGCCGGTCACGGTGCCGACCGGGACGCCGGGCGCGAAGGTGGTGCCGCCGGCCGGTCCGGTCACCAGCCGGTCACCGGCCCGCACGCCGGCCGCGCTGCCCGGGGCCGCATCGCCGAGCGGGGTGGCGGTGAGCCCCGCACCGCCCTGCCCGGTGGCCAGCAGCAGCTGGCCGGTGCGGGTGTCGCGGACGCCCACGCCGCTGGCCGGATCCGCCGCCAGCAGGATCACCGAGGTGCTCTGGTGCACGCTCAGCACCCGGCCGACCAGCCCGACCCCGTCGGTCACGGTCTGCCCGGCGGTCACGTGCTCGGCGCTGCCGACGTCGACCGTGACCGTCCAGTCGAAGCCGCCGCCGGGGCCGGTGGCGATCACCCGGGCCGGCAGGATCCGCCAGCGTTCGGAGTCGGCCTGCAGCTGCAGCGCGGCCAGCCGGCCGGCGGTCGCCCGGTCGGCCTGGGCGGCGGTCAGCTGCTGCTGCAGCGCGTGGTTCTGCTGCTGCAGCAGCGCGATCCGGTGACGGTTGCCGGCCACGTCGGGTATGCCCTGGACGAACCGGCGGGCCGGTCCGAGCACCGCGTCGGTGCCCCGGTAGAGCGAGCCGAGGGTGCCGGTGACGCCGCCCCGGGCGTCGGCGAACGACCCGCCGGCGAAGTCGAGGCTGATGAACAGCAGCGCCAGCACGGCCAGGACGGTGGCCGAGAGCTGCTGGCGCCGGGTGAGCGTACGCATCTCGGGCTACCGGCGGTGCCCATCGACGACCACCCGGTGCAGGGACTCGAACTGCTCCACCACGGTCGCGGTGCCGAGCACCACCGAGTCCAGCGGGCGCTCGGCGACCAGCACCGGGATGCCGATGTCGTGCTGCAGCCGCGCGTCCAGGCCTCGCAGCAGCGCGCCGCCGCCGGTCAGCACGATGCCCCGGGTGACCAGGTCGCCGGCCAGCTCGGGCGGGCAGCGGTCCAGGGTGGCCCGCACGGCCGCCGAGATCCGGCCGATCGGCGCGCTCATCGCGTGCCGCAGCTCCTCCGCCGAGACCGTCACGTTGCGGGGCAGCCCGGTCGCGATGTCGCGGCCGCGGATCTCGGCGCGCATGGGGCCGGCGATCGGGAACGCCGAGCCGATCGAGATCTTCAGCTCCTCGGCGGTCCGCTCGCCGATCAGCAGCGAGAACTCCGCCCGGACGTGGTCGACGATGGCGCGGTCCATCGCGTCGCCGGCCACCCGCAGGCTGGTGCTGGCGACGATGCCGGCCAGCGCGATGACCGCCACCTCGGTGGTGCCGCCGCCGACGTCGACCACCATCGAGCCGGACGCCTGGCTGACCGGCAGGCCGGCACCGATCGCCGCGGCCATCGGCTCGGAGATGATGTGCACCCGGCGGGCGCCGGCCGCGTACGCCGACTCCGAGACCGCGCGCTGCTCGACCGAGGTGATGCCGCCGGGCACGCAGACCACCACCCGCGGCCCGGCGAAGGCCCGCCGGCCGGTGACCTTGCGGACGAAGTAGCGCAGCATCTCGGCCGTCGTGTCGTAGTCGGCGATCACGCCGTCCTGCAGCGGCCGGACGGCGCGGATGTGGCCGGGCGTCCGGCCGATCATCCGCTTGGCCTCGGCGCCGACCGCGACCACCGCGCGGGTCGTGGTGTCGATGGCGACCACGGACGGCTCGTTGAGCATGATGCCCCGGCCGCGTGCGTAGACCAGGGTGTTCGCGGTGCCCAGGTCGACTGCCAGATCGCCACCGAGCAGGTCACCACCGAGCAGCGACATCGGGGTGAAGGCCATCGACCGGCTACCTCTGCATGCGAGCGGACTGGATCAGGTGCCGGTGTTGCCCGTGTGACTGGTGTGATCCGGCTTCCTGATCGTAGGCTCGCACGCGGTGCAAACCGGGTTGCGACTCGCCCGGGCAGCACATCAGACGGGGCTGGTCAACCCCGTGTCCGCAGATCCAACCAGCAGCCACCGACAACGGTGGCCGCCGTCAGCTCACAGGCCGGGGAACCAGAGCCCGATCTCGCGCTCGGCCGACTCGGACGAGTCCGAGCCGTGCACCAGGTTCTGCTGCACCGACAGGCCCCAGTCCCGGCCGAGGTCGCCCCGGATGGTGCCGGGCAGTGCCACCGTCGGATCGGTCGCGCCGGCCAGCGCCCGGAAGCCCTCGATCACCCGGTGCCCCTCGGCGACCACCGCCACCACCGGGCCGGAGGCCATGAAGTCCACCAGCGGCTGGTAGAACGGCTTGCCCACGTGCTCGGCGTAGTGCTGGCTGAGCAGGTCCGCACCGACCCGGCGCTGGTCGAGCGCCACGATCCGGTACCCCTTCGCCTCGACCCGGGCCAGGATCTGGCCGGTCAGGTTGCGGGCCACGCCGTCCGGCTTGACCAGGATCAGCGTTCGTTGCACGGCAGTGTCGGTCACCGGGCCACCCTATCGGGACGGGCCGGAGCGGTGTCCGGTGAGCCGGCCGGTCAGGAGACGAGCATCCGCCAGCCGGCCGGCGTGCCCACCAGCTGGTGCCGGGTGCGCAGCACGTACCACCAGATCAGCAGGAAGAAGGCGATCACCACGATCAGCACCGGGATCAGCGCCGCGGTCGCGACCACCAGCAGCTGCAGCGCCGAGCCGGCCGCCACTCCCCACCGGCGCCGGAGCAGGAAGCCGCAGGCCACCAGCACCACCGCCAGCCCCACCAGCAGCGCGGTCTTCGTCGCGTCCAGCCCGGTCGAGGTCTGGGCGATGGCCCGCGGCACCAGCAGCACCACGAACGCCTCCAGGCAGAGCAGCGCCGCCAGCGCGCCCCGGGTGGCCCGGTCGGCCCGTTTCGCCCTTTCCGGATCGGGCCGTTGGGGATCGGGCCGTTCGGGATCGGGCCGTTCGGGATCGGGTCCGGCCGGTTCGGGGCCGGGGGCCGGTTGGTCGGTCATCGCCGGTTGCCGGTGAGCAGCGTCCGCGCCTCACCGGCGGTGACGACCGAGCCGGTGACCAGCACCCCGGAGCCGGACAGCACCCCGTCCGCGCTCTCCTCGGCCAGCCGGACGGCCGCTTCGAGGGCGTCGTCCAGCCGGGGCTCGACGGTCACCCGGTCCTCGCCGAACACCTCGACCGCGAGCGCGGCCAGCTCGTCGACGTCCAGCGCCCGGGGCGAGGAGTTCTGGCTGACCACGATCTCGTCCAGCGCCGGCTCCAGGATCTCCAGCGCCCCGGCCACGTCCTTGCCCTCGAGCATGGCCACCACGCCGATCAGCCGGCGGAAGTCGAAGCCCTCGCCGAGCGCCTGCACGGTGGCGATCATGCCGGCCGGGTTGTGGCTGGCGTCGACCAGCACGGTCGGCGCCGACCGCACCGGCTCCAGCCGGCCCGGCGAGGTCACCGCGGCGAAGGCCGCCCGGACGGTCTCGACGTCGATCGGCCCGGACTGCGCCCCGGCCCCGAAGAACGCCTCGACCGCGGCCAGCGCGCAGGCGGCGTTCTGCGCCTGGTACGCCCCATGCAGCGGCAGGAACACCTGCTCGTACGCCCCGCCCAGCCCCTGCAGGGTGAGCAGCTGGCCGCCGACCGCCAGCGACCGGTCGAGCACCCCGAACTCCAGCCCCTCGCGCGCGACGGCGGCCTGGACGTCGGCGGCCCGGCGCAGCAGCTCGGCGGCCGCCTCGGCCGGCTGGGAGGCCAGGATCGCCGAGGCGCCGGGGTGGATGATGCCGGCCTTCTCGGTTGCGATCTCGGCCAGCGTCTCACCCAGGTACTCGGTGTGGTCCAGCCCGATCGGGGTGATCACCGCGATCGGCGACTGCAGCACGTTGGTGGCGTCCCACTCGCCGCCCATCCCGACCTCGACCACCGCGACGTCCACCGGGGCGTCGGCGAAGATCGCCAGTGCCAGGCCGGTGAGCGCCTCGAAGAAGGTCATCCGCAGGTCGGCGCCGGCGTCCACCAGCTCCAGGTACGGCTCCAGCTCGGCGTAGGCCTCGGCGAACACCCGGTCGCTGACCGGCTCGCCGTCCAGCACGATCCGCTCGGTCATCGAGGACAGGTGCGGGCTGGTGTAGCGGCCGGTGCGCAGCCCGAACGCGCGCAGCAGCTCGTCGATCATCCGGGCGGTCGAGGTCTTGCCGTTCGTGCCGGTGACGTGGATCGTGCGATAGCTGCGCTGCGGCTCGCCGAGCACGTCGAGCAGCTTCTCGATCCGGTCGCGGGACGGGCCGATCTTGGCCTCGCCCCAGCGGCCGAGCAGCCGGGCCTCGACCTCCTGCCTGCGCTCCCGATCGGCGTCGCGGGCGGTGCCGGTCATCGCTGCGGCAACCCGGCCAGCGCGGTGCCGATCCGCGCCAGTTCGGCGGCGGCCCTGGCATTGCGCTCCCGGATCGAACTGACCACCTCGGGCTTGGCGTTGGCCAGGAACTTCTCGTTGGCCAGCTTCGCACCGGTCTGGTCGAGCTCCTTCTGCGCGGCGACCTGGTCGCGGGTCAGCCTGGCCCGCTCGGCCTCGGCGTCGATCGCGGTGGAGAGGTCCAGCTCGATCCTCACGCCGCCGGCGGTGGTCAGCGACGCGGTCGGGCTGAATCCCTCGTCGGGCTCGGTGAGCCGCAGCAGCGACCGGATCTCGGTCTCGTACCCGGCCAGGCCGGCGAACCGGGCGGGGATCCGCTGGGCCGGCTTCACTCCCTGCTCGCTGCGGAACCGGCGCACCTCCAGCACCACCGACTGCAGGCTCGCGACGGATTCCTCGGCGGCCCGGTCGATCCGGGCCTCGTCGGCCGCCGGCCACGGCGCGATCGCCACCGACTCGCCGCCGGTCAGCGCGGTCCACAGCTCCTCGGTGACGTACGGGGCCAGCGGGTGCAGCAGCCGCAGCAGCCCGTCCAGCACCTCGCCGAGCACCCGCCGGGTCGCCGGTGCCGTGCGCTCGTCGGCGAGCGAGACCTTGGCCAGCTCCAGGTACCAGTCGCACACCTCGTCCCAGGCGAAGTGGTAGAGCAGGTCGGCGATCTTGGCGAACTCGTAGTCGGCCTCGTACAGCCGGTCGACCTCGGCGATCACCTCCTGCAGCCGAGAGACGATCCAGGCGTCCGGACCGGTCAGCTCACCGGGCAGCTCACCCTCGGTGGTGGCGCCGTTCAGCAGCGCGAACCGGGTCGCGTTCCAGAGCTTGTTGCAGAAGTTGCGGGCGCTGGCGACGTTGTCCTCCGAGATCGGCACGTCGGCCCCCGGGTTCGCGCCCCATGCGAAGGTGAAGCGCAGCGCGTCGGTGCCGTAGGCATCCATCCAGGCCAGCGGGTCGACCGAATTGCCCTTGGACTTCGACATCTTCTTGCCGTGCCGGTCCCGCACCATGCCGTGCAGCATGAAGGTGTGGAACGGCACCGACTCGGCCGGGCCGCGGTCGGCCATCGCGTACAGGCCGAACATCATCATCCGGACGACCCAGAAGAACAGGATGTCGTAGCCGGTGACCAGCACCGAGGTCGGGTAGAACTTCGCCAGGTCCGGCGTCTCGTCCGGCCAGCCCATGGTGGAGAACGGCCAGAGGCCGGAGGAGAACCAGGTGTCGAGCACGTCCGGGTCCTGCTCCCAGCCGGCGGGCGGCTCCTCGTCCGGGCCGAGGCAGACCATCTCCCCCTCCGGCGAGTACCAGACCGGGATCCGGTGCCCCCACCACAGCTGCCGGCTGATGCACCAGTCGTGCAGGTTGTCCACCCAGCCGAAGTAGCGCGAGGTCATCTCCGGCGGGCTCACCCGCACCCGGCCGTCGCGCACCGCGTCGCCGGCCGCCTGGGCCAGCGGGCCGACGTTGACGAACCACTGCAGCGACAGCCGCGGTTCGATCGGCTCACCGGAACGCTCGGAGTGCCCGACCGAGTGCAGGTACGGCCGCTTCTCGGCGACGATTCGCCCGAGTTCGCCGAGGCGTTCGCGCACGGCCACCCGGGCGGCGAACCGGTCCAGGCCGTCGAACTCGGTGCCGGTGCCGGCGATCCGGCCCTGCGCGTCCATGATCGAGGGCATCGGCAGGTCGTGCCGGCGGCCGATCTCGAAGTCGTTCGGGTCGTGCGCCGGGGTCACCTTGACCGCACCGGTGCCGAACGCCGGGTCGACGTGGCGGTCGGCGATCACCGGGATGAGCCGGCCGGTCAGCGGCAGCTCGAGCTGCTGGCCGACCAGGTGCCGGTACCGCTCGTCGTCCGGGTGGACGGCCACCGCCGTGTCACCGAGCATGGTCTCGACCCGGGTGGTGGCCACCACGATGGACGGGCCGTCGGCCGGGTCCAGCGCGCCGTAGCGCATCGACACCAGCTCGCCCTCGACGTCGCGGTAGTCGACCTCGGCGTCGGAGAGCACCGACTGCAGCTGCGGCGACCAGTTGACCAGCCGCTCCGCGCGGTAGATCAGGCCGTCGTCGTAGAGCTTCTTGAACATCGTCCGGACGGCGCGGGACAGCCCGGCGTCCATGGTGAACCGTTCCCGGGACCAGTCCACGCTGTCGCCGAGCCGGCGCATCTGATCGAGAATGGCCCCGCCGTGCAGCGCCTTCCATTGCCAGACCCGGTCGATGAAGGCTTCCCGGCCGAGCTCGCGGCGGCTGGTGCCCTCGCTCTCCAGCTGGCGCTCGACCAGCGCGTGCACCGCGATCGAGGCGTGGTCCATGCCGGGCAGCCAGAGCGCCTCGCAGCCCCGCATCCGGGCCCGCCGGACGATGGCGTCGATCAGGGTGTGCTCGAACGCGTGGCCGATGTGCAGGCTGCCGGTGACGTTCGGCGGCGGGATCACCACGCTGAACGCGGGCTTGTCCGAGCCGGCGTCCGCGGTGAAGTACCCGCGCTCCACCCACCGCTCGTAGAGCGGGCCCTCTACCGAGGCCGGACTGTACTGGGTCGGCAACTCGGCGGCCGCGTTTCGGCGGTCCTGGGCAGACGTGGGCGCGGTACTGGTCACCCCTGGAGTCTACGAAGGGCGGCGAGCCCGATTCGCCGTGCGGTCACCCGGCCCCGTCGTCCTCGACGATCGGCACCACCGTGTAGGCGACCCGGACCCGGCGCGCGTCCGGCGGCGCGTCCTCGGAGGCCCGGCGCTGGTAGCCGGCCACCACCGCGGCGATCTCCTCGGACAGCCCGCACGCCTCCGCCGCGGTCAGCCAGAACGAGCCGCTGCTGATCGCCACCGAGTCGTACCAGTCCCGGTCCTGGGCGGCGACCCAGGCCAGCGTCTCGGTGGCGACCCGGTCCAGCATGGTCGCCACCAGCATGGCCTCGCCGGCGGCGGTGGCCCGTGGCTCGGACGACTCCACCGCGAGCCGGTCGCCGGCGGCCTCCCACGGTCGTTCGCGGCCGTCCCCGGTCGCCCGCGAGCGGCGGATGATCCCCCACCGCTCGAGCGCCCGCAGGTGATAGCTCATCGCGCTGGCGCTGAGCCCGGCGATGTCGCCGCACTCGGTGGCGGTCAGCCGGCGCCCGGCGAAGAACGCGTCGATCACCGCGAGCCGGGCCGGGTGGGCCAGCGCCCGGATCGCCTGCGGATCCCGCAGCACCACCGGTCCGGTCGGCCGGCTGGCGTCGGGATCGGCAGGCTCCGGCGGTACGGCGGCAGCGGTCACGGGGCCCAGCGTAGGCGCCCGCTACTCGACGGTCACCGACTTGGCCAGGTTCCGCGGCCGGTCGACGTCCTCGCCGAGGGCCAGCGCCGCGTGGTAGGCCAGCAGCTGGGTCGGGATGGTCAACAGGATCGGGTCGAGCTCGCGCTCGTTCTTCGGCACGGTGATCACCGCGCCGGTCACCGACTCCAGGTCCACGCCCGGGTGGGTGATCACGGTCAGCTGGCCACCCCGGGCCATCACCTCGTGCGCGGCGCCCAGGTTGCGCTCGATCAGGTCGTCCTGCGGCACGATCGCCACGGTCGGCAGCTCCGGGGAGATCAGCGCCAGCGGGCCGTGCTTGAGCTCGCTGGTCTGGTACGCCTCGGCGTGCCGGTAGGTGATCTCCTTGAACTTCTGCGCGCCCTCCCGGGCCACCGGGTAGCCGCGGACCCGGCCGATGAAGAACAGGCTGGGAAACTCGGCAAGTTGCTTGCCGGCCTGGGCGATCGCCGCCTCGCCGGCCAGGATCTGGCCGATCTGCTCCGGCAGCGCCTTCAGCCCGGCCACGATCCGGGCGCCCTCGCTCTGCGAGAGGTCCCGCACCCGGCCCAGTGCCAGCGCCAGCAGCGCGAACCCGATTCCCATGTGGGTCAGCGCCTTGGTGGAGGCGACCGCGATCTCGGGGCCGGCGTGCAGGTAGATGCCGCCGTCGGTCTCGCGGGCGATGGACGAGCCGACCGCGTTCACCAGGCCGACCACCCGGCCGCCCTTGCGCTTGATCTCGTGCACCGCGAACAGCGTGTCGGCGGTCTCGCCCGACTGGCTGACGGCCACGTAGAGGGTGTCCGGCTCGATGATCGGGTTGCGGTAGCGGAACTCCGAGGCCGCCTCGGCGTCGGCCGGCACCCGGGCCAGGTCCTCGATCATGCAGGCGCCCAGCTGGCCCACGTAGTAGGCCGAACCGCAGCCGAGGATCTTCACCCGCTTGAAGCCGCGCAGCTCGCGGGGGTCCAGCCGCAGTCCGTCCAGCCGGGCGGTGGAGAACCGCTCGTCGAGCCGGCCGCGGATCATCCGCTCCACCGACGAGGGCTGCTCGAAGATCTCCTTGTGCATGAAGTGGGCGTGCCCGCCCAGCTCCAGCTCCTCGACGGTCATGTCGACCGTCACCGGCGTCTTCTGGGTCTGCTCGCGGTCGTGGGTCAGGGTCCGGAAACCGGTGGCGGTGACCACCGCGATCTCGCCGTCCTCCAGGTGCACCACCGAGCTGGTGTGCCGCACCAGCGCGGCCACGTCGCTGGCGATGAACATCTCGCGCTCGGCGATGCCCAGCACCAGGGGCGAGCCGTTGCGGGCGACCACGATCTGGTCCGGTGCCTCGGTGTCGATCACCGCGATCGCGTACGTGCCGTTGATCAGCGACAGCGCCTCGATCACCGCACCCTCCAGGGTGGTCGCCTTGGCCCGGCCGATCAGGTGGGCGAGCACCTCGGTGTCGGTCTCGGAGGTGAACGCCACGCCCTCGGCGGCCAGCCGCTCGCGCAGCGGCGTGGCGTTGTCGAGGATGCCGTTGTGCACCACCTGGATCCGGCCGTCGGCCGAGGCCTGCGGGTGCGCGTTGCGCTCCGACGGCACCCCGTGGGTGGCCCAGCGGGTGTGGCCGATGCCGAGCTTGCCGGTCAGCCGCCTAGGCAGCGCGGCCTGCAGGTCACGCACCCGGCCCACCGCGCGGACCACCTGGGCCCCGGACGGGCCGAGCACCGCCAGACCCGCCGAGTCGTAGCCCCGGTACTCCAGCTGGGCCAGTCCCTCGATCAGGATCGGCGCTGCCTGCCGGCGCCCGACGTAGCCCACGATGCCGCACATGTGTCTCTCCTCGCAGTTCGGCCGGGCCCGGCCGGGTGGATCGGCCGGGCTGGTCGGCAGCTAGCCGTAGATGTGACGCCGCACCTGGCGCTCCGAGAGCGCCGGCGCGGCGAACGGGCGCCGGCCGGCCTCGGCTACCAGCGTCCGGTAGATCTGCTCGTTGCGGACGCCCCGCAGCCGCAGCTCGGCGTGCCGCCGGCGCAGGTAGTCGACGACCGGCTCGGAGTACCAGGCCAGCACGTCCTCGACCACCCGGTCGGCCTCGGCCGGGGACAGATCCGTGCTCGCCACGATGCGCTCGACGAGCTCAGCGTCCGCCATGCGTGAGATTCTGGTCTCCAAGTGCCTCGAAGGGCAAGAATCTGCCCGCGATCGGGCACGAACACGCACTTCACCTTGGCCCGCGGCGGCTCGCCGGTATCAGAACCGCGCGAACGCCTCCCCGATCAGCTCGGCGAACAGCTCCTCGGGATCGCACCGGTGCCCGCGCGCGGCGAACCAGGTGCAGATCGTGCGGCAGTCCCGCTGCAG